>JAHEJN010000024.1 GCA_024638845.1 Acidimicrobiales bacterium
TTCCGGGCAGTACCGACATCATCGTCGATGCCAAGGGCAACATCGTCGAAGTCGTCGGCACGACATCGCCCCGACCGGGAAGCGACATCCAGCTCACGATCGACATCGACCTCCAACTGCTGGTCGAGGCCGAGCTGCTCGAAGGGCTCGAGACGGCCCGTCTCGAGATCGACAGCAACGGAACCGGTGACTTCTTCGAGGCACCGGCCGGCGCAGCCGTGATTCTCGACCCACAGGGCGCCCAGGTCTTGGCGCTGGCGTCGTACCCGACCTATGACCCCCGCACGTTCACCGAGGGGATCACCGCCGATCAGTTCGACGCACTGACGACGCCCGATGCCGAGGCTCCGCTCAACAATCGCGTGATCCAGGGCCTGTACGCCCCCGGCTCGACGTTCAAGCCGTTCACCGCCTACGCCGCGATGAACGCGGGGCTGATCAGCGACCGCGGCCTGCTGACGGTCAACTCGACCATCAACGATCAGGGCTACTTCGAGATTCCCGGGTGCTCGGGTGGGCAGTGCGAGTTCCAGAACGCCAACCGGACCGCCTACGGTCCGGTCGACCTCCGGCGTGCGATCACCGTGTCGAGCGACGTCTACTTCTATCGGCTCGCATGGTTCTTCGAGAGCTTCTCGGGCGTGCGAGCCCAGGCGCTCCAAGAAGGCGTGAAGGACTTCGGCTTCGGTACCCGAACCAACGTCGCGCTGGCCTACGAGGCCGACGGACTGGTTCCCGACGCCGACCTCAAGGCGGCCCGCCATGCAGAGTTCCCCGACGTCTTCCCCAACGGCGACTGGTTCGCAGGCGACACGCTCAACACCTCGATCGGCCAGGGCGACATGGGCGTGACGCCCATGCAGCTGGCGAACGCGTACGCCGCGTTGGCCAACGGCGGCCGGCTCTACGCCCCCAACATCGCGTCGGCGGCGCTGAATCCGGCAACCCGCGAGGTCGAGATCGACTACCAGCCCCGGCTGCTCAACCAGATCTACCTGCCGGACGAGATCCGTCAGCCGTTGGTCGACGGTCTCTCGGAGGTGCCCACCGACGACCTCGGCACGGCCAAGAAGGCCTTCGAGGGGTATCCCTTCTCTCAGCTCAGCGTGGCCGGCAAGACGGGAACGTCGGAGAAGGTCGGCAAGTCCGACTTCGCGCTCTTCACCGCCTTTGCCCCCGTGGTCGACCCGGACTACGTCGTGGTGTTGGTGCTGGAAGAGGCCGGTTTCGGCGGCGAGCTCGCCGCCCCGCGGGTACGGGACATCCTGCAGGCCATTGCCACGAACACTGTGCCGCCAGCGGTTCCGGTCGACCCCGACTACCTGCTCGAGCCGACGGTGCTGCCGGTTGGCCCCGACGGCATCGCGGGCGACGAGGCAGCCCTCGGAGAGGACCTCGCCGGATGAGCCGACACCTGAACCCGCGCAACGATCCCAACGCCGCCTGGTACCACCTCGACCCGCTGGTCGTGCTGGCTCCGATCGCCTTGGCGGCGCTCGGCCTGGCCGCGATCCACAGCACGACACGTGGCACCGATCCGCTCGCCTACGACTACTCCTATCTCGAGCGGCAGCTGCTCTTCGTGGTGCTCGGCATGTTCCTCATGGGTGTTGCGTCGGTCATCGACTACCAGCACCTCCAGAAGCTCAGCCCGGTCCTGTATCTCGGTGGGATCGTCGCCCTGGTTGCCGTGCTCTCCCCGCTCGGGAGCGAGGTCAACGGGGCACAGGCGTGGTTCAACATCGGCGCGTTCGGAATCCAACCGTCGGAGTTCATGAAGCTCGCCGTCATCATCCTGCTCGCGGCTTACATGTCACGCCACGACGGCGACCTCTCGTTGGGCCAACTCGTTGGCGCACTCCTGCTGGTCGGTCTGCCGATGGTGTTGATCCTTCGTCAACCCGACGTGGGGACGATCCTGGTCTTCGCGGCGATCGTGATGGCGATGCTGTTGACGGGCGGCGCCAAGCTCCGCCACATCGTGATCCTCACGGTGCTGGGAATCGCCATGGTGTTCGCGGTGGTCAACTCGCCCCTGCTCGAGTCGTATCAGCGCGACCGCCTCACGACCTTCATCAACCCCGACTCGGCCGACGTCGAAGCGGGCTTCAACCAGAATCAGGCCCAGGTCGCCATCGGCAACGGCGGGCTCACCGGCAAGGGGTACGGCCAAGGCGAGCAGACCCGCTCGGGTCTGGTGCCCGAACAGGAGACCGACTTCATCTTCACCGTCATCGGCGAGGAGCTCGGCTTCGTCGGGAGCTCGATCGTGCTCGGGCTCTTCGCCTTGTTGATCGCCAGAGTCTGGCGAGCAGCCCAGCTGGCCAAGGATCAGTTCGGCACCCTCATCTGCGTCGGCATCCTGGCCATGATCGTGTTCCAGATGTTCCAATCCATCGGCATGAACGCCGGCATCATGCCGGTCACGGGTATCCCACTGCCCTTCGTCAGCTACGGCGGCAGCAGCAGCCTCGTGAGCTTCATGAGCATCGGCCTGGTCCTCAACATCCGCATGCGCCGCTGGCAATGACTCCCGCCTACTCGCGCCACTTCGTGGCGCTCCTACGGCGGCTGCGCGGGCGCCTTTCGCCGAGTTCAGAATGAACTCGGCTCCCTGACTTCCGCCTACTCGCGCCACTTGGTGGCGCTCCTACGGCGGCTGCGCATGCGCCTTTCGCCGAGTTCAGAATGAACTCGGCTCCCTCCCTTGGGCCTCTGGGGGATCGGGGGATCGACCGGCGGGAACTGAGCAGGTAGGGGAGGGGGAGGTCGGTGATTCGGCAACCGATTGGCGCAGACCAGGTTGACGAACACCGGCCTCCCCCTCCCCGGTCAGACCACAGAACCCCGGGCCGGCGCCCAGCGCCGGTAGACTCGCCAGATCATGAACTCGCTGTGGCCGGAACTCGAGCATCTGCTCGGTCGGGTCCAGAAACCGGCTCGCTACATCGGTTGCGAAGACGGCATCAAGGTGTCCGAACATGCGCCCCACAAAGTGGCATGGCTTCTGACATACCCCGACACTTACGAGATAGGCCTACCCAACCAGGGCCTGCAGATCCTCTACGAGATCCTGAACGAACGTGACGATGCGGTCGCCGAGCGCTCGTACGCGCCGTGGACCGACCTCGAGGCCGAGATGCGCACCGCGAGGTTGCCGCTGTTCTCGGTCGACAATCATCTCCCCGCCGCCGCGTTCGACGTGTTGGCCTTCAACCTGTCGGCCGAGCTCGTCTACACGAACGTGCTGAACCTCATCGATCTCGCCGGCGTACCGGTGCGAGCGGCCGATCGCGGCGAGACCGATCTGCTCGTGGCCGCCGGCGGCCACTGCACCTACAACCCCGAACCACTGGCCGACTTCGTCGACTTCTTCGTGATCGGCGACGGCGAAGAGGTCGTGTCCGACATCACCGACGTCCTCCGCGAGTGGAAGGCCACCCCGCGCTCGAGCGGTGCCCGCGTCGGGATGCTCCGCGATCTTGCCAAGGTGCCCGGCGTGTACGTGCCGGCCATGTACGAGGTGAGTTACGACGGCGAGCACATCGCCGAGATCGCGCCCCGCTATCCCGACATCCCCGAGCGGGTGGCCAAGCGCACCGTCGCCGATCTGGCCGAATGGCCCTATCCGAAGAACCAGCTCGTGCCTCTCACCGAGGTGGTGCACGACCGTCTCAACGTCGAGGTCTTCCGTGGATGCACCCGCGGCTGTCGGTTCTGCCAGGCCGGCATGATCACGCGTCCGGTTCGGGAGCGCCCGTCCGAGCAGGTGCGCACCATGGTGCAGAACGGGCTGCAACGCACGGGCTACGACGAAGTCGCGCTCACGTCGCTGTCCACCGCCGACTTCAGTGGTATCGGCGAGGTCGTAGCCGGCACGGTCAACGATCCGATGAACTGTGGCCAGGTGTCGGTATCGCTGCCCAGCCTGCGGGTCGACGCCTTCACCGTGGGGGTGGCTGCCCAGCTCCAGAAGGCGCGCCGCACCGGGCTCACGTTCGCGCCCGAGGCGGGCACGTGGCGGATGCGACAGGTGATCAACAAGCTGATCGCCGAGGAAGACCTGTACAGGGCGGTCGAGTCGGCCTTCAGCCAGGGGTGGAGGCGCATGAAGCTCTACTTCCTCACGGGCCTCCCGAGCGAGACCGACATCGACACGCTCGGCATCGCGGAGCTGAGCAAGAACTGCGTCGAGATCGGCAAGCGGTACAACAAGACCGCTTCGGTCACCTTGTCGGTCGGCGGGTTCGTGCCCAAGCCCTTCACGCCGTTCCAATGGTTCGGTCAGAACACCGAGGCCGAGCTGTCGCGCAAGATCTACATGTTGCGCGACGAGGTGAAGAAGTCCCGTGGTGTGCAGATGAAGTGGCACGACCCCAAGGCCACCCTCGCCGAGGGCATCGCCAGTCGAGGCGACCGTCGCATCGGGCGCGTCATCGAGGCAGTGTGGCGCCGCGGGGGCACGTTCCAGGAGTGGAGCGAACACTTCAGCTACGACCTGTGGGTCGAGTGCATGGCCGAAGCGGGCCTCTCGATCGACTGGTACGTCTACCGGCATCGCCGCGAAGACGAGATCCTGCCGTGGAGCCACATCTCTGCCGGTCTGCATCACGAGTTCCTCTGGCAGGAATGGCAGGACGCCCTGGCCGAGGTCGGGCTCCCCGATTGTCGCTGGACTCCGTGCTACGACTGCGGTGCATGCACCGGGTACGGCATCGAGCACATCGTCGCCTCGGCCACACCCCCCGCCGGCGGAAGTCAGGGCACGGGGCAGGACCTGAGCCGAGGGGGAGCAGTACCGGTCGAGCTCCTCGGCCGCAAGCCCGTAGGGGCGGCGCCGTGAATCCGCCGCATCATCCCAAGATCCGGGTGCGCTACGCGAAGTACGGAAAAGTGCGCTTCACGAGCCATCGCGACATGGCTCGCGTCTGGGAACGCAATCTCCGCAAGATCGGCTTCCCGGTGGCCTACTCCGAGGGTTTCTCGCCGCGGCCCAAGCTGTCGTTCGGCCTGGCGCTCCCCACCGGCGCCGAGTCCGACGGCGAGTATTTCGACATCACGGCCGATCCCGATTGGGATACGGCCGATCTCGACGAGCTGCCGATGCAGCTCAATGCGGTGGTGCCTTCGGGCATCAGCGTGCAAGCAGTGGCGATTCTGCCCCCCGGCTCCGAATCGCTCCAGTCAGTGGTTACCAGCAGTACCTGGGCCATCGAGCTGTTCGACATCGAACCCGTCCAGGCGATGGCCTGGGTGTCACGGGTACTCGATGCCGAAGAGCTGGTGGTCACGCGTGAACGCAAGGGCAAGCCCGTCACCGACGATCTTCGCCCCGAGATCCGTTCACTCGAAGCAACCGAGTTCGCCTTCGGCGGCCCCGGTCTTGTTGCCGAACTGAGCACGGTCGGGCGGGCGCTTCGGCCCTCCGAGCTGCTCATGGTGATCGAGCCCCATCTCCACGGAGGGCTCATCCGGCGACGTCAGCAATGGATCAGCGTCGATGGCGCCCGCAGCGAACCTCTCGCTGTCGGAGCGGCCGTCGACCACCGCACCCCCGTGGGTGTGCGATGAGAAGGGATCAAGCCTATGTCCGACTCCCTGGCCACCGGCCAGAACGACAACGAGGGCCCCTCCGGCCCCCGAAAGCCCAAGATCGGAGACTCGCGGCCGGCACCGACGCCCTCGCCGTCTGATCGGTCGAGCGACGGAAAGCGATCCGATCGCAGCGCCGGCGGCGACAGCTCGGGCGGTGGCGGCTCCGGCGGTGGCTCCGGGCGGCGACGCCGTCGACGCGGCGGCCGAGGCCGGGGCGGCGGAGGCCGTGGAACTCAGGACCAGAAAGCCGGTGGCTCGAACCGTGGCGGACGCGGCGGACAGAAGAAGGGTGGCGACCGCAAGCGGAGCTCGCCGACGCCGATCGAGGCCATGACCTCCGACGGCCCCGCTGTCGAGCTCGACGACGAGGCCATGGCGCGGCGCAAGGGCCGCGAACGGCAGGGCAAGCCCATCGGTCGGTACACGATGGTGGTCAGCGTCCGCGAGGCGGCCACCCAGATCGCGGTCCTCGAGGGTCGCAATCTCATCGAGCACTACGTCTCCCTGCCGGCCGACGACGTCAACCAGATCCACGGCAACATCTACCTGGGCCGGGTCCAGAACGTGCTGCCCGGCATGGAAGCGGCGTTCATCGACATCGCCACGCCGAAGAACGCGGTGTTGTACCGCAGCGACGTGCAATACGACAAGGACGACATCGAGGGTGGGGGACAGCCCCGCATCGAGCATGTGCTGAAGAACAAGCAGATGATCATCTGCCAGGTCACCAAGAACCCCATCGCCCACAAGGGGGCGCGGCTCACCCAAGAGGTGTCGCTGCCCGGCCGCTTCGTGGTGTTGGTGCCCAACTCCACCACCTATGGCATCTCGAAGCGACTTCCCGACAACGAGCGGAAGCGTCTGCGCAAGATCCTCGACCGGGTCAAGCCGAAGAAGCACGGCATCATCGTGCGCACGGCCGCCGAGAACGTCACCACCGAGGAGATCGAAGCCGACGTTCTGCGCCTGGCCCACCAGTGGGATCAGATCGAAGCCCTCGCGGCCAAGACGAAGGGTCCGGCGCTGCTGTACCGCGAGCCCGACATGGCGTTGCGCGTGATCCGTGAGGAGTTCAACAAGGACTACCGCGGCGTGATCATCGACGATCCGGCCCTCTTCGAGGAGGTCGAGGGGTACGTCTCGGCCATCACACCGGCGCTGGCCGATCGGGTCGAGCTGTACGACCGGAACAAGGAGAACCTCTCGCTGTTCGAGCGTCACCACGTGTACGACCAACTGGTGAAAGCGCTCGATCGCAAAGTGTGGCTACCGGGCGGTGGCTCGCTCATCATCGAGCAGACCGAGGCGCTCACGGTGATCGATGTCAACACCGGCAAGAACGTGGGTCGGTCGAGTCTCGAGGAGACCGTGTACCGCAACAACCTCGAAGCGGCGCGTGAGATCGCCCGTCAGCTCCGGCTGCGCGACATCGGCGGCATCATCGTCATCGACTACGTCGACATGGAGGTCAAGGGAAACCGTGACGAAGTGATGAAGGTGTTCCGCGACGCGCTCGCCCGCGACAAGACCCGCACCCAGGTGTACGACATATCCGATCTGGGTCTGGTGGAGATGACCCGCAAGCGCATCGGCGAGGGCCTGATCGAGTCGGTGTCGACGTTGTGCAGCACCTGCGACGGTCGTGGCTTCGAGATCGACCCGAGGTTGGTCGAGAAGCTGTGACCGCTCGGTTGGGCCCGATCACTTCCGCCGCTAGCTTGGTACAGCTATGTACGCAGTGATCACCACCGGTGGCAAGCAGTATCGCGTCGTCGAAGGAGAGACCCTCGAAGTCGATCGTCTCGGCGACACCGGAACCGAGCTCGAGTTCACTCCGCTGCTCGTTGCCGACGGCGATGACGTTTTCGCCACGCCCGACAAGCTCTCGGGCGCCAAGGTCACCGCCACGGTCGTCGATCAGACCAAGGGTCCGAAGATCAACGGATTCACCTACAAGAACAAGTCGAACCAGCGCAGGCGGTGGGGCCACCGCTCGCAGCTGGCGGTGATCGAGATCACCGGGATCTCGAAGGGATAGCCCATGTCGAAGACCAAAGGTGGCGGCTCGACCCGCAACGGGCGCGACTCGAACTCCCAGCGCCTCGGCGTGAAGGTGTTCGACGGCACCGCCGTGCACGCCGGAACCATCATCGTGCGCCAGCGAGGCACGCGCTTTCATCCCGGAGAGAACGTCGGCAAGGGCGGCGACGACACGCTGTTCGCGACCGCCAACGGCAAGGTGAAGTTCGGCCAGCGTCATGGGCGCAAGCTGGTCGACATCATCCCCGACTGACCCATCTTCTCGCCCCGCCAGCCGGCCGAGGCCAAAACCTCACACCGAGTAGCGGAAGCCGCTATCGGACGTGGGGATTCGGGTTCGAGCCGATCCGGATCGACCGGATGTCCAACCGTTCGCCGGTCGCCTCGTCGACCACCACGGGCCGCACCACCTGTCCGGTTGCCCGCGACTCGAGCGCGATCACCGGTCCCTCACCGGCCGGCCAGCACCAGTCGGTTCCCCACCGCCACATCGCAGCGAGAACGTCCCACAACGCCCGTCCCTTGTCGGTCAGGCGGTACTCGTGGCGCACCGGGTTGTCCTGGTAGGGCTCCCTGCGCAGCAGGCCCTCGTCGCACAGGCGGCTCAGGCGCGCGCTGAGCACGGCCTTCGGGATGTCGAGGTTGGCCTCGAAGTCGGCGAAGCGACGGGTACCGGTGAAGGCCTCTCGCAGAACCAGCGGCGTCCACCAGTCGGCGAGAAGGTCGGTGGCGCGGGCAATCGGGCAGTGATCGGCGTCGAAGCGAGTGCGGCGCATCTCAGCTCGCCGCCGGCTCGACCCGCGCTCGCACGTGCTTGTGATGCGGCGTGCCTGCGAACCAGTCGCGGTCACCGGTCGAGGTGAGCTCGTTGGGTGCCACGCCGACGGCGTCGGATGAACCGTCGTGGCCGAGCCCGAACCCGTTGGGGAGCGAGACGTGGCCGGGCAAGAGGGTGTCGGTGACCTCCACGACGGTGACTGCGCTGCCGGCCCGGGTGGTGATGCGGGCTCGGTCTCCGTCGGTCAGCCCCAGACCCGATGCGTCCGCCGACGACATCCGCAGGGCACCCTTCCGGTCCTTCTTCCGCCACGCCGGATCTCGGTAGATGGTGTTCGCGGTGGACGAGCGCCGCTCGCCGGCCGAGAGCACGAGGGGGTACTCGGTGTCGGCGGCCAGCGGAGCGGGCTCGTCGGCCAGGCCGTCGAGCTCCTGGAGGAGCACGTCGATGGCCAGGCGTACGCGTCCGTCGTCGGTACGGAGCCGGGCGAAGGTCTCCGGGTAGTCGTCGAGGGTGAAGGTGACACCCGAGGGGTTCGCCAGTATGTGATCGAACAGGGCGTCGCCGAGTGAGTCGCCGTCGATTCCGGCCCGCCGCACCGCTTCGGGGTAGGACCCGACGCAGAGGTGGGCGAGGCCCCAGACCGCAGCGGCGCCGGCCGCCGATACGCCATCGGGCGTGGTCAGGGTGGGGCCGAGCGTCTCGTAGAGGATCACCGGAGCCAGCCTCGACAGCTCGGGTCGTCCGACCGAGAACGTGAAGAAGGCGTCGAGGTAGGCCGGTCGGCCTTCTGCGGCGGCCGCACGGAGGGGGACGAGATCGTCGTCGGTGTAGGCGCCGAGGGCACGACACAGGTCGGCGTGGATGTCGGCCTCTGGTCGCGTGCCCGGCATGGGGTCGAACACCGGCCGACGGAGCTGGAAGAAGTTGGCAGGGAACTCGAGGTTGAAGAACGTGCACTCCCACTTCTCGAACTGCGACGACGCCGGTAGTACGTAGTCGGCCTGCCGGGCGGTCTCGGTGAGGGCGACATCGATCACGACCACGAGCTCGAGCGCGGCCATTGCCTCGCGCATGCGAGTGCTGTCGGCGAGCGAGTGCACGGGATTGCCCGACTCGACCAGCATCGCTCGGAACCGATCGGGGTGGTCGGTCAGGATCTCGTCGGGTATGACATTGCACGGAACCAGTCCGGTGACGAGTCGATGACCGGTGACCGGCGTGACCGGTGCGGTTCGCGGTCGGTCGGGCCTGGCGCCCCCACCAGCGGCTCCCTTGGCGCCGAGCGAGGCGAATCGCGAGTGGAGGTTCATGCCGCCCTTCACGCCGAAGTTGCCCGTGAGCAGGAACAGCAGCTTCTCGAGGTAGCTGTTGAGGGTTGAATGCGGTGCCTGTTGGATGCCGAGGTCCTCGAAGATCGACACGCCGCCGCTTGCCGTTCCCAGCCGGTGGGCCACCTCGCGCACTTGCGACTCCGGTACTCCGGCCTTCGCGCACGACGACGCGATGTCGACCTGTCGCAGGTGGTCGAGGAGCTCGTCGAGCTGGTTGGCGTGGGTGTCGAGCCAGTCGTGGTCGAGCAGATCGTCATCGACGAGCACGGCCAGGAGAGCCGCGAGGAGGTGGGCGTCACCGCCGGGGGTGGGCCGCAGGTGGATGTCGGCCAGCTCGGCCGACTCGCTGAGCCGAGGATCGACCACGATGAGCGTGCGGTCGGGGTCGTTGGCGATGGCCTTGAGCGCGCGCCGGGCCTGGGGGAAACCGTGCGACTGCCACGGGTTCTTGCCCCAGAAGACCGCGACCTCGGCGTGGTGGTAGTCGCCGGTGGTGTGACAGCTGGAGCGTCCGAACAACTGCCCGTCGACCCAGAATTCACCCGTCTTCTCCTGGGCCAGCGCGTTCGAGGTGTAGCGGATTCCCAGCGCCGAACGGGTGGCCGAACCGTAGGCTCCGCCGCCGAGGTGATTTCCCTGCCCGCCGCCGCCGTAGAAGAGGATCCTGTCGCCACCATGGGTGTCGATCACGTCGCGGAATCGATCGGCGACCTCGGCGATCGCGGTGTCCCAGTCGATCGCTTCGAAGGTTCCGTCGGCCCGCCGTCGTAGCGGTGAGGTGAGGCGGTGGCGGCCGGTCTGGTAGTGGTCGAGGCGCAGCGCCTTCTCGCAGGTGTAGCCCTCCGAGCCCGGATGGGTCTTGTCGCCGCGCACGCGGGTGATGGCGGGCCCGTCGGTGCGCACTTCGATACCGCAGTTGATCGAACAGAGGATGCAGGCGGTGGGGTGCCAGGTGTCGGACATCGACCGGCCTTTCCGAGTGGGTTCAACAAGCGAACCTAGTCCGACGGGAGATCGGTGTCCACTGCTCGGTGGCCCCGCCGTAGCCTGTGCGAGTGTCCCAGTTCGTCGACGAATGCAATCTCAACGTGCGCGGCGGCGACGGAGGCGCCGGGTGCGTCTCGTTCCGTCGCGAGGCGCACACGCCCAAGGGCGGGCCCGACGGCGGCGACGGGGGCAAGGGCGGCGCCATCTGGATGGTGGCCGACCACAACGTGGCGTCGCTGTTGGCCTTCCGTGACCACCCGCATCGACGGGCCGGGAACGGCGCCCACGGCAGCGGCAAGAAGCGCCACGGGTCAGCGGGCGACGATCTGGTGATCTCGGTGCCCGAGGGAACGACCGTTCGTGACTTCGACGGAAACCTGCTCGCCGATCTCACCAGCAACGGCGACCGCTGGTTGGCGGCCAGGGGTGGTCAGGGTGGCAAGGGCAACGCCCGGTTCCTGTCGAATCGTCGTCGTGCCCCCGACTTCGCCGAACAGGGTGAAGCCGGTGAGGAGCGGTGGCTCCGCCTCGAGCTGAAGCTCATGGCCGACGTCGCCCTCATCGGGTTCCCGAACGCGGGAAAGAGCACGCTCATCTCCCGCATCTCGGCCGCCAAGCCGAAGATCGCCGACTACCCCTTCACGACCCTCGAACCCAATCTCGGTGTCGTGCGGGTCGACGACCGGACCGAGATCGTGGTCGCCGACATCCCCGGCCTCATCGAAGGTGCCAGCGAGGGCCGCGGCCTCGGTCACCAGTTCCTCCGTCATGTCGAGCGGGCTCGGGTGCTCTGCGTCTTGCTCGACCTCGCACCCGCCGACGGCCGCTCACCGAGCGATCAGCTCGAGGTGTTGCTGAACGAGCTCGGTTCGTATCAGCCCGAGCTGCTCGCCCGCCCGCGAGTGGTGGTCGGATCGAAGGCCGAGGTCGCCGAGCTCGACCCCCCCGTCGACATCCCCGCCATCTCGTCGATGACGGGCGAGGGTCTCGATTCCCTGGTCGGACGTTTGGGCGTCCTGGTCACCGAGGCGCGCACAGCCGAGCCCGCACGGGTCTCGCGTGTCGTGCACCGCCCTGAGGCGACCGGCGTGAGCATCGAACGCATCGGCGAAGTGCTCGTCGTACACGGACGGGCTGCACACCGAGCCGTCGCCCTGTCCGACATCACCACCCCCAACGCCATCGAGTACGTGCGCAACCGGCTCACGTCGCTCGGAGTCGACAAGGCACTGCGGAGAGCCGGGGCCCGCCAGGGCGACACCATTCAGATCGGCTCGGTCGAGTTCGAGTACGAGGAGGACCTGCTCGCATGACCGTCGTCGTCAAGATCGGCACGTCGTCGCTCACCGCCGAGTCGGGCGACCTACGCGAGTCGGCCATCGCCCAGCTGTGTGCGCAGGTGGCCGACGTGCGAGCCCGCGGTCGACGCGTGGTCATCGTGACTTCGGCGGCGATCCATGCCGGTCGTGCGGTGCTGGGCCTCGATGGCGGCGATGCCGTGACCCTTCAGGCAGTATCGGCGGTCGGTCAGACCCGCCTCATGCGGATGTACGAGTCGGCCCTCGACGCCCATGGTCTCGTGGGCGGTCAAGTGCTCCTCGCCCCGCTCGACTTCTTCGAGCGTCAGCAGTACCTCCACGCCCGGGGCACGCTCGAGAAGCTGCTCGATCTCGGCGTCGTGCCGGTGATCAACGAGAACGACGCCATCGCCGACGACGCGATCCGGTTCGGAGACAACGATCGCATCGCCGCACTCGTGGCGAACCTGCTGCACGCCGAAGTGCTGGTGCTGCTCACCGACACGGAGGGCGTCCTCACCGCCGACCCTCGGGTCGACGTGTCGGCGTCGCTCATCGAGGAGATCCTCGAGATCGATCGAGAGCTCGACGCCGTGGTCACCGGACCCAGTCTGCGAGGCAGCGGCGGGATGGCGTCGAAGCTCTCTGCCGCTCGCATTGCGGCGTGGTCGGGCATTCGTACGGTCATCGCCAACGCCGAACGACCGAACGTGTTGATCGACGCCATCGACGGTGTGGCCGGCGTCGGCACCACCGTGGTCGCCCGCGACACCAGGTGGCCGGCCCGCAAGCTCTGGATCGCGTTCGCCGTGCGAGCCCTCGGCCACATTGCGATCGACGAAGGAGCCAAGCGGGCGCTCGTCGAGCGCGGCACGTCGCTGTTGGGTATCGGTGTCACCTCCGTCGACGGCAAATTCGGCGTGGGTGACGCGGTCGAGGTATTGGGCCCCGACGGGGTCGTCTTCGCCAAGGGGCTGGTGTCCATGCGCTCCGATCAGGTGGCCGAGGTGGCCGGCCGGCACAGCGCCTTCGCGCCCCACGTCCCCGACGAGGTCATCCACCGTGACGAGCTGGTGCTCATGCCGTAGATTTCGGCGATGTTCGAGACGCTTGTCGACCAGGTCGAAGCCATCCGAGCCGGGCGGGTGACACCCGTCGATCTGGTCGAACACGCCCTCGCTCGCATCGATCGAGTCGAGCCCGACGTGCACGCGTTCGCCACGCTCATGGCCGATCAGGCTCGGGGCGAAGCGGCCCACCTGGCGACCATCGCCCCCACTGGTCGGCTGCACGGTGTCCCGGTCGCGGTCAAGGACATCATCCACGCGCACGGCGCCCCGACCCAGGCCAACTCCGCCGCCCTCGCCGGGTGTGTCCCCGACCACGAGGCAACGGTCGTCGCCCGGCTGCGGGCCGAGGGCGCCATCGTCGTCGGCAAGACGAACACCCACGAGCTCGCTTACGGCACCTCGTGTCCGGCATCGTTCAACCCGTACGACACGACCCGCATGACCGGTGGTTCATCGGGAGGGAACGGGGCTGCAGTGGGGGCAGGCATCGTGGCCGGCACCGTCGGCACCGACACCGGCGGCTCGGTGCGGCTACCGGCGTCGTACTGCGGGCTCTCCGCGATCAAGCCGACGGCGGGCGCCGTGCCACGAGACGGCGTGTACCTCCTCTCCTACACCTTCGACACAGTGGGCCCCATGGCGCGAACGGCGGCCGACTGCCGTCTCCTCCTCGAAATCATGGCCGGCCGTTCGGCTCGCGACCCGTACTCGGTGGGGGCCACATTCGGGCCGGTCGGGCCGGTCGCCCGTATGCGGATCGGCGTCCCCACGGCCGCCTACTACGACGGCCTCGACGTCGACGACCGGGTGATGAACGTCGTCGAAACGGCCATCGGCGTCCTCAGCGGGCTCGTCGACGAGGTCGTGGCCGTCGATCCGCCCCACCCGAGTGAGGTCGATCCGACGGTCGCCGTGGTCGCCGCCGAGCCGTGCCAGCTCCTGGCCGAGGTTCGGGCTGATCGAGGCCACCTGCTCGGCGCCGACGTGCAGGCCCTCCTCGAGGTCGGCGACGCCTTCACGGCTTCCGATGTGGTCGGCGGTCACCACGCTCGCGTCGCCCTCCAGAGGCGCTTCGCCTCGCTGTTCGCCGAGGGGTCGATCGACGCCTTCATCTCGCCGATAACACCGAACCACGTGCCCGCCCATGGTGCGGTCGAGTTGCACGGTGTGCCGTTGCTGCGGGCCACCACGCCATTCTGCCTTCCGGTGAATGCGGCCTGGTTGCCGTCGATCGCCCTCCAGGGCGGTCGGGCCGACGACGGACTCCCCATCGGGTTCCAGCTCGTCGGCCCGCACTGGTCCGACATGGGGCTGGCCGCCCTCGGAGAGGCATTTCAAGCGGCAACGTCGCATCACCTGATCACCCCGCTCTCGTGATGCCCCGGTGGATCAGCTCGGCGCCTCCCACACGACGGTGTCGGGGTTGCGCTGGACCCAGGCGAACCAGAACGCTTCGTGGGCGACCACGTCGGACCCCGCCCCGTCGACCGCTCGGAACCCTGCGCCGTCACTGAGGAGCGTCACGCCCGAAACGCTGACGGCCAGACCGGCATGGATCGCCGTCCGTGCCGCGGCGGTCGGGAAGGCAACGGGCGTCCCGTCGGGTGCGGTGACGGTGACGACGGGTTCCTGGACGGGCAGCCGGGGATCGACCGCGCCGATCGGGAAGATCGGCCCGAGGTCGTCGCGGCCGCCGAGGGGGTTGTCACTGTAGGCGCGGCCGATGCCGCCGTCCTCGGCGACGACGGTGGTTCCGGGATGGGCTGCCTTCCAGTCGCCCCAGGTGCTCACCTCTACGGTGAGCTCTTCGAGCTCGACCCCCCGCGTGCCGAGTGGGCCCGACGCCGCGGTGCCGGCAAAGGTGTCCCAGAGCGACCCGGTGTTGAGATCGAACATGACCTTGTTCGATCGTTGCAGCAGCCCCGAGGTGCGCAACACCAGGCGACCGTCGACGCCATCGACGTTGTCGGTCAAGTAGGCCTGGGCCGAGCCGCACAGGGTGCAGTAGGGAAGCGCGTACTGGCGACCACCGAGGGTGTCGTTGACCATCTCGTGGACCTGCATGATGTTCTTCGGGAAGGCACGAGCCTCGCCGTTGATCACGAGGCCGAACACCACGGCGTCGTCGTCGTACCAGTCGCCACCGGGGGCATCGGTCACCGCCGGTTCGTCGAGGGCGGGGATGCAGCCGGGGCTCGGGCAGGCTTCGCTCGTACCGAAGGGACGGTCGTCGGGAAAGACCCCGCCCCAGCTCACGTAACGTAGGTCGAGCCCGGTCACGTCGGTGAGCATCGGCGTCCACCGGGGATCACCGAACCCGAAGATCTGGCGTTTGAGCAGCGGATAGTCGGGCGGCGCGTCGATGTCGGCGTCGATCAGCTGGGTCGTCGCGTCGTTCCAGGCCCGCTGGGGATCGAGGTCGAAGTCGGTGAGCCTCTCCAGGGCGGCCACGAGCGAGCTGCTCTCAGGGGCGCCCGGACCATAGAACAGCAGCAGGTCGGTGAGCATCCACGCCCAGCGTGGATCGCCCGACTCGGCCAGCGCCCGCAAGGCCTCGAGGTCGAACACGGGCCCGATGCTGGCGATCAGCGCGACAGCTGCGGTGTCGGGTGAACCGAGCTCCGGTCGGTCGGGGAGCTCGAAGGGCTGGTCGTCTCCGGCATCGGCCTCGGAGAAGGCTGTCGGATCCGTCGGATCTGTCGATCCTCCGCACGCCGCCGCGGTGAGGGTGAGCGCCACGGCGACACCGACGACTCCACGAATGCCCATGGAAGTGGAAACTCGCCGGCACGCTGATCAGTTCCCGCGATCCACGAAGGGGCCCAGGGGGCGCCAACTAGGGTGGCCCGATGGGAGTCGTCGTCGTCACCGGAGCCAGCCGGGGAATCGGCGCCGAGGTGGCTCGGCAGGCTGCCGCCGCCGGCCACGATGTGGCCCTGACGTTCCACCGTCGTGGCGATCGGGCCGAAGCCGTCGCCGACGAGTGTCGAACGATCGGTGTTCGGGTGCTGGCGGTGCGCACCGATGTGTCGGTCGAAGGCGACGTCGAGCAGCTCTTCCACTGCGTCGACGACGAGCTCGGGCCCGTGACGGCGCTGGTGAACAACGCCGGCATCCTCGAACCGCAGATGCGAGTCGACGCCATGTCCGCCGAACGACTCGAGCGGGTGCTCCGGGTGAATGTCGTCGGCTCGTTCCTGTGCGCCCGAGAAGCCATACGCCGCATGTCGACCGCCACCGGGGGCAGAGGTGGTGTGATCGTGAACCTCTCGTCGGCTGCGTCGCGGCTCGGTTCACCGAACGAGTACGTCGACTACGCATCGAGCAAGGGCGCCATCGACACGTTCACTCTCGGGTTGGCCAAAGAGGTCGGCGCCGACGGCATCAGGGTGAACGCCGTCCGCCCCGGCCTGATCGACACCGAGATCCACGCCAGCGGAGGCGAACCCGACCGCATCGCCCGGATCGCGTCGTCGCTGCCCCTCGGACGCGGGGGAGAGGTGCACGAGGTCGCGGCCGCCATCCTGTGGTTGATCTCCGACGACGCCTCCTACGTGTCGGGGGCGCTGCTCGATGTCGCCGGGGGCCGCTGAGCGCCCTTTCGGTGCTCAACATGGTGCGCGGCCGGCCGATGGTTCGGGGTGACTCTTGCCACTCCGGAGGCGCGCTCGGCCGCGGCCTCGACCTCGATGCCCACCGGCGAACAGCGGAGGCGGCTCGTGCGTACTGCAGTGGTCGCCTTCGTCGTGTTGCGCCTGGTGGTGACGGTCGTGTCGGGCCTGGCCGTCACCTACGGAGTCGACGTCGAGACGATCGATCCTGCCGCGCGAGACATGCTCGACGAGCCGTCGCTCGACGAGGGTGTGGCCGGAGTCCTGCTCGGCCCCTGGCAACGTCAGGACGCACTGCGGTACCTGCGAATCGCCCGTGACGGGTACGCCACCGACGTCGACTCGGTGTTCGCTCCCGCCTATCCGCTGATGATCCGGGCAGTGGCCATGCCGCTGGGCGGCGGCGGGCAGGCTCGCGTCGTTGCGGCGCTGCTGATCTCGAACGTGGCGGCCCTCGTCGCGTTCTACCTGTTCCTCCGGTTGATCAGCCGCCACTTCGGCGAGGCGACCGGTCGTCGGGCGCTGCTGGCCCTCGTCGTCTTCCCCACGTCGTTCTTCCTGGTCGCGGCGTACACGGAGTCACTGTTCCTGTGCTTCACGCTGGCCGCGCTGCTTCGGCTCGACGAGGAACGCCACGTCGAGGCCGGCGTGTTCGGTGCGCTGGCTGCCCTCAGCCGTCTGACCGGATGGGTGGTGGCGGTGCCGCTGCTCTGGGGCGTGTGGGCGAGGCGTCGCGAGATCGTCGAGTCGGGCCCGGTTTCGGTGGTGTCGAACCTGGTGTTCGCCGGACTGCCGATCGCGGCCGCCGGTGGCTTCCTCGGCTATCGCCATATCGCGGGACTACCCCCGATCTCCGATGTGTACGAGGGCTATTGGCTCACCTCCACGTCGTGGCCGGGCAAGGCGCTGTTGCGTGCGCTGGGTTGGATCGTGACCGGATCGGTGCCCGAGAAGTACGGCATGAGCTTCCGGCTCGACGTCTTGTCGATGCTGTTGGCGCTGGGTGCCTGCGTCTGGGGCTTCCGGCGCATGCCCCGGCCGTGGTGGTTGTACACGGTGATGGCCACGCTGTTCGTGCTCCTGCCCGACTCTTACGAGCGCACCGTCAATTCCACGAGCCGCTACGTGCTGGTGATCTTCCCGATCTTCCTGATGCTGACCGGCATCCGCCGCCTTCCGGCCATGTTCCTGTCGGTGATCTCGGTTCTCCTCGGGCTCATGTTCCTCTGGTCGTCGGCCAACTGGTACTGGGTGGCCTGATCAGGTCGGGGTGAGCTCGTTGAACAGCGGGCGCATCTCGTGGGCGTTCACATCGGCCTGCATCGCCTCGTCGGATGGGCAGGTGAGGTCTCCCTCGGCGGCGTCGAAGATGGCGGGCAGCAGCCGCGTGTCGCTGGTGGTGTTGAGGAAGAGCTGCTCGTTGCTCAACACGTAGCGCACCGCTCGCGCGATGGCGCCGGCATCGTCGAGGGGCTCGTACCAACTGAACATCCGGTCGGGTTCACGAGGCCAACGTCGCTTCGCCACCGCCTTGATGGTCTGGACGGCCACGTTGCGCTCGGCGCACAGGGCGAGCAGCTCGTCGACATCACGGCGGTAGCTCGCTTCGTTCAGCATCGTGACGTTGTAGGGGAAGAGCACGGTGTCGAAGTCGAAGCGCTCGAAGCTGCGCAGGTGCTGGCGGATCACTTCGGTGCCGTGGCCGGTGACGCCGATGAACCGTACGAGGCCCTCGTCGCGAGCTGCGATCATCGCGTCGAGCGCGCCACCCGACGCATGGGCGATCTCCCACTCGTCGGCATCGACGAGGTTGTGGAGTTGGATGAGGTCGACCTGATCGACGCCGAGGCGCTCGAGCGACTTCTCGAGCTCGGCGCGGGCGTCGTCGCCCGTCCGCTCACCGGTCTTGGTGGCGAGAAAGACGTCGCGGCGGTGACGGGCCAACCAAGGCTTCAAGCGGTCTTCGGACGCTCCGTACGATGCCGCGGTGTCGATGTGGTTGACACCGCGCTCGGCGATGAACGCGAGTGTCCGATCGGCGGTGTCTTGTTGCATGGCACCGAGGGCCGCGGCCCCGAAGATGGTGCGGGTCGAGAGGTGTCCGGTGCGCCCGAAACGGGCAAGGGGGAGAGCCATGGGGCCAACCTAGCCCTGCGGCCGAGCGCGGGCGCAGGTCAGAGCCGTTTGAGCAGTGGTGACATCAGCTCGACGGCCGCCCGGTTCCCGGCGAGATTTGCGCCGATGAAGTACACCACGCCGGCCAATATGCACGCGGCGCCGGCGGAAATGATCGAGGGCGCCGATCCGAGAGCGACGACGACGCCGAGGCCCACGCCGCCGGCGACGAGAGCCGGGACGAGCAACGGCACGATCGCCGAGCGTGCCCTCGGTGCATCGGGCAGGTCGATCGCGGTTCGCCGCTGCAGCAAGACGAGCTCGAGCCAGGCGCCCATCGACGCACCCACGGCCAATCCCACTGCGCCGAGCCGGACGACCCCGCCCTGCCGGAGCCCCGGGGGGAGCGGGCTGAACGCCGGGAGATCTCCCAACCGTTGGATCTCGCCGCCGACGATCCCGAAGCGATCGAGTTGAAGCATGGCGATCACACTGACGACGCTGGCGACGACGACGCGTAGTGCTGCGATTCGAGCCGGTCCGCTCACGTCGCCGGCGGCGAATCGCGCGTTCTGGAGCAACCGTGACGCCCCGCTGGCGGGCATTCCGAGCGCGTAGACGGCCAGCACCAGCGAGATCAGCCGGACGTCGTCGGCGTCGGTCTCCCCCCGCTCGTAGAGGGCGGCCACGATCTCGTTGCCGACGAACAGGTACACGGCGAGCGAGAAGACGAGGAACAGCGAGATGCGTTCGAGACCCAGGCGCAGGGCCGCAACGCGCTCCCGGCCGCTGTCGGAACTGCGCGAGAGCTCGGGCAGCTCGACGGCCGCCACCGACAGGGCGAACGCACTGATAGGCAGGAGGTACAGGATCTGGGCGGCGCCGAGAGCGGCAACCGCGCCGGTGGCGAGCAGCGAGGCGAGGAAGACATCGAGGTAGGTCGACAGGGTGACCACACCCCGCCCGGCCACGGCCGGACCGAATCGGCGTACGACGGTCCGTACCGAGCTGCTCGACCAACCGAAGCCGAGCCGGATGGAGGGCGCGATTCGAACGACGGCCGGCAACTGGATCAGGAACTGCGCGAGTCCCCCGAAGAGCACACCCCATGCCGCAGCCAGCGCGATGTCGTCGATGGCCCAGCTCCGGAGGCCGGCAAAGACGACGAAGCCGATGATCGCGACGTTCCACACCACCGGAGCGACATAGGAGAGGAAGAACTTGCGGTGCGCGTTCAACACGCCGAGACACCAGGCTGCGAGCACGATGAAGCCGATTCCGGCGACCGTGATCCGCAGGAGATCGGCGGTGAGATCGAGCTTGGCGCCCGCGAAACCGGGCGCAACGATGCGGGCGAGGGGGTCGGCGAGGAACAGTCCCACGGCCACGAGCAGACCCGTGAGAACGGCCAGCATGGAGAACACCGCGCCCGCGACGCGGCCGGCCTCCTTCTCCTTCTCGTCCTCGAGCAGCCGGGCGTACACAGGGATGAACGACGCCGCGAGCGATCCCTCACCCAACAGGTTCTGCATGAGCTTCGGGATTATCAGCGCCACACCGAAGGCGTCGGCGGCGTCGGTGGTGGTACCCAGCCAGCGGCGGAGCACGACCTCACGTCCGAGGCCGGCCACCCGCGACAACAAGATGCCGACCCCGACGACGGCCGCCGATCGGCCGCTGCGACGGGCACGTTGGTCGCTGTGCGGGGGAAAGAGGCTGCGGTCGTCGCTCATGGGGCACTCCGGCCGTGCGACCGGTGGGAGAAGGGTAGTGCCGCCCATCGGTGTTCGAGGTGACGCCTGTCGCTCGTCAGCGGTTGCTCGGAAGGACCCGAAGCATGCCGTACGCTGCTCGCATGGATCCTCGGTTCGAAAGCGTGACCGCCGTTCGAGATTCGCTCCGCGAAGTCGACTATCTCTCCGACGAGGGCATTGCCGGGGTGGTGTACCTCGCCGACCGGCTGCAGAAGCCGATTCTCGTCGAGGGTCCCGCCGGCACCGGCAAGACCCAGCTGGCCAAGAGCGTGGCCGAGATGTCCGGGGCGCGCCTCATTCGGCTCCAGTGCTACGAGGGACTCGACGAGTCCAAGGCCCTGTACGAGTGGAACTACAAGAAACAGCTGCTGCGCATCCAAGCCGAACGCAACACCGAAGGCGACTGGAGCGACATCGAGGACGACATCTTCTCCGACGAGTTCCTGCTCACCCGGCCGCTGCTCGAGGCGATTCGCGCGACCGACCCGGTCGTGTTGCTGATCGACGAGGTCGACCGCGTCGAGGTCGAGACCGAGGCGCTGCTGCTCGAGATCCTGTCGGATTACCAGGTGTCGATTCCCGAGCTCGGCACCGTCGAGGCCTCCCAGATTCCGCTGGTGTTCCTCACCTCGAACAACACCCGGGAGCTCTCCGAGGCGCTCAAGCGTCGCTGCCTCTATCTCCATGTCGACTACCCGGACATGGAGCGTGAGAAGCAGATCGTGCTCACCAAGGTTCCCGACATCACCGAGAACCTCGCCGACCAGGTGGCCAGAGTGGTGCGCTCGATCCGCCAGCTCGAGCTGAAGAAGTCGCCGTCGGTCTCCGAGACCATCGACTGGGCCCGCACGCTGGTTCTGCTCGGTGTGCAACAGATCGACGCCGACACCGCGACCGACACGGTCAACATCTTGCTCAAGTACCGCTCCGACATCGAGAAGGCGACCAAGGAGTTCGCCAACAACGGCGAGTTCTCGTGACCCCGTCGGCCCCACTCCCCGAGGCGATCGCCGCCGGGTCGGGTGGTGAGTCGCCGCTGCTCGAGCTGCTCAGCGGGTTCATCGTCGAGCTCCGCGCCGCCGGCCTCCCGGTGAGTCTCACCGAGAACCTCGACGCCATGGAGGCCGTCACCCACATCCCCCTCGAGGACCGTGAGGCCTTCAAGTACGCCCTCGGCGCGACGCTCGTGAAGAACCATTCGCACTGGCGAGCCTTCGAGACCGTGTTCGAGGTGTACTTCTCGCTCCGGGGCGAGCAGTACGAGATGGTCGACGGGCAGTGGCTCGACGAGCTCGACCTCGACGAGCTCGACGAAGACGGTGCCGGAGACGGTGACGGACAACAGGGCCAAGGGGGCGGCGGCGGCGACGGCCTCTCACCCGAGGAACTGGCGGAGATGCTGTTCCAGGCGCTCATGCGCGGCGATCAGGCGACGATGCGGGCCATCGCCCGTCAGTCGGTGAAGCGGTTCGCCGGAATGGAACCGGGTCGGCCCGTGGGCGGCACCTACTACCTGTACCGGACGCTGCGCAACCTCGAGCTCGACGGCATGCTCGAGCGGCTCATGGAACAAGCCAGGGAGCAAGCCGACGGGCCTCTGAGCAATCTCGAGGAGCGGCTCGAGAAAGACGAATTCGAGGGTCGCATCGACCAGCTCAAGAAGGAGATCGAGGCCGAGATCCGGCGTCGGCTGGTTGCCGACCGTGGCGTCGAGGCCATGGCCAAGACGTTGCGCAAGCCGCTGCCCGAAGACGTCGACTTCATGCACGCCACCCGCGACGAGATGATGTCGCTGCGCAAGGCCATCATCCCGCTCACTCGCAAGCTGGCCGTGCGGTTGGCTCGCAAGCGCCGACACGGTCGCAAGGGCCCCCTCGACTTCCGCAGCACCGTTCGTCACTCCCTCTCCTACGGCGGCGTGCCCGCCGAGCCGAAGTTCAAGTACCCCCGGCCGTCCAAGCCCGAGATCCTCGTGATCGCCGACATCTCGGGTTCGGTCGCCGCGTTCGCTCGATTCACCCTGCATCTCGTGTACGCGCTGTCGAGCCAGTTCTCGAAGGTTCGCTCGTTCGTGTTCATCGACGGCCTCGACGAGGTCACCAGCTACTTCGAGGGCACCGACGACATCAACCAGGCCGTGCACCGGGTGAACACCGAGGCCGACGTGGTCTGGGTCGACGGTCATTCCGACTACGGCCACGCCCTCGAGGTGTTCTGGGACGGCTACGGCAAGGACATCACCAAGAAGTCGACCGTGTTGATCCTCGGCGATGCCCGCAACAACTACCACCAGTCGCAGGCGTGGATCGTGCAGGAGATCGAGCGCAAGGCCCGGCACGTGCATTGGCTCAATCCCGAGCCCCGCAGTTACTGGGACACCGGCGACTCCATCGTGAGCGAGTACGGCGTGCACTGCGACGGCGTCTGGGAAGTGCGCAACCTCCGCCAGCTCGAGAAGTTCGTCGAAACGCTGGTCTGAGGCGCTCCCCGGCTCCCAGACTCGTGGCCAGGGGTTGACACCGCCGACCCCGACCTCCAGCATCGAACATACGTTCGGTTGAGCTGAGCGTCGCCACCGGCTCGGCCGGCTCGAAGTACCGACTTCCCCCGATGATTCTGTGTCGTGCGAGGAGGTGCAGTGAACCCGTTTCCGCCCATCGGTGAGCTGCCGTCGCAGGACGCCGACGAGCTCCGGCGCCTGGTGCGGGTGTGCGGCCGGTTGCGGTCGCAACTGGCCGCGTTCGAGGCGGGGCTGTTGGCCGAGATCAGTCGGCGGACGGCCACGATGCCGGAGGGCGCCGAGGGCGCAGTGGCTCGGGGTCAGCGGGGTTCGCGGGCGGCGGCGCGACGCCGAACACGCACGGCGAAGGCGCTCGATGCGTTGCCGGCCACACGCACGGCTCTGGAGCAGGGCGACATCAGCGAGGAACACGCCGACACCCTGGTGAGTGCGGCCAGGCGGCAGGCCGAGGCGGTCGCGGCGAGCGAGGGTGAGCTGGTCGATCATGCGAGGCGGGACTCGCCCGAGGCGTTCGCCGACCGGGTGAGACGTTTCGAAGACGAGGTCGAAGGCGACGATGGTGTCGAGCGGTTCAACCGCCAGCGAAGGCGTCGCAAGCTCACGATGCACACCCGCCGCGACGATGGCATGACGATTCTGCACGGCGAATTCGACCCGGTGGCCGGGGCCCGCATTCGCCGGGCCCTGGGTGTGGGGGCCCAGCGGGGCTGGCGGGCCGACGCGAAGCTGCCGCTCGGTCGACGTCGTACGCCTGAGCAGCGGTTGGCCGATGCGCTCGAGGAGCTGTGCAGGCCCGATGGTGAGTCAGGCTCACCGGTCCGCCCGGCCGATGGTGCGTCGGCCCCGGCGCGGTCCGAGGCGATGGTCTTGGTCGTCGCCGACCTCGATCGGCTGACAGCAACCCTGCGGGCGGGTCGGTCCCGGTTGGCCGATGGCACCGATCTCCCGATCGACACGGTTCGGCGGCTCGCGTGCGACGGTGACGTGCTGCCGGCCATCTTCGACGGTGCGGGTCAACCGCTGTGGCTGGGGCGGCGGCGCCGTTTGGCCACCGAGGGCCAGCGGGCCGCGGTGATCGCACGCGACACGACCTGTGTGGGCTGCGACACGCCGGCCGAGTGGTGCCAGGTGCATCACATCCGGTGGTGGCGCCACGGCGGGACAACCGACATCGACAACCTGTGCCTGGTCTGTTCGCACCATCACCATCTCGTTCACGAGGGCGGATGGACGATCGAGCATCTCGCCGGAGGCGGGTTCGAGATGCGGCCGCCGCCGAACGTCGGTCAGCGATCGGTGAGGAGGTCGGCGTAGTGCTTTTCGGCGACGTCGGGGTGCGAGCGGAGACGGAACTTGAGCCAGTTCTCACCGTAGGTGGCGAACACCGGGTCGGTGGGGTCGGGGTTCTGGCCGCCGACCGCCTCGGCCGCCAGCTCGGGTGGCAACGCGATGGGTTCCATGCTCGAGTTCATGCACGGGTTGTAGAAGTACGCGACCGAGATGCGTTCCTTGCCCGGCGGGGGGCTGACCACCCGGTGTTTGGTGGCCCTGAGGTACCCGTTGGTCGCGACCTGCAACATCTCGCCGAGGTTGAGGATGTAGGTGCCGGCAACCGGTGTGGCGTCGACCAGATCGCCGTCGACCTGCACCTGGAGGCCACCGGCGTCGTCTTGCATGATGAAGGTGATGAGGCCCGAGTCGCCGTGCAGCCCGACGCCCTGGTCGTCGACCTCGCCTCCGGCCACCGTGTCGGCGGTCTGGCTGGGGTAGCGGATGATTTTCACCAGCACCTCGGGTTCTGGTGCCATGAACTGCTCGAAGTGGGTGCCGGGCTGGCCGAGGCCGAGGGCCAGTGCGCTCAGGATCACATCTCCGAGCCCGGCCATCTGATCCATCCATGCGGTGACCAGCTCTTGCATGGCCGGGACGGCGGCGGGCCACTGGTTGGGGCCTCGCAAACGGAGATAAGCCGGATCGTCGGGTCCGAGCTCGTAGGGCTCGCGCTCGGGGCCGATGTCGATCTGGTCTCGCCAGTCCCGCCGTCCGCCGGTGTGCTCCATGCCCAGGATGGTGTAGCCCCGGAAGTGGGGCGTGTTGGTGTTCACGATCGACAGTCGTTCGGATTCGGGCAGGGCGAAGAACTCGCGCGCCGAGCTCATCACCCGGTGCTCCACCTCGGGATCGATGCCATGGCCGGTCAGATAGCAGAACCCGGGGCCATGGCACACCTCACGCAGCGCGTCGACGAACGTGCGGCCGGCCTCCGACGCAGGGTCGGCGCGGAAGGCCGAGAGGTCGAGTGTCGGCAGGGTCTGCACGTTTCGCACGGTACTCGCGCCCGGTCATGGCCCGCTACGGTGCGCCCATGGAGCCCGACTTCTACCGTTTCGAGACACTGAGCCTGCACGCCGGTCAACAGCCCGATGCCGAGACCGGCTCTCGAGCGGTGCCGATCTACCAGACCACGTCCTACGTGTTCGACTCGGTGGCCGATGCGGCGAGTCTGTTCAACCTGGAGGCCACCGGGCACATCTACACCCGCATCTCCAACCCGACCGTGGCCGTGCTCGAGGAACGCCTCGCCGCGCTCGAGAACGGCCTCGGTGCGGTGTGCACGGCCAGCGGCAGCGCCGCGCTGCACTTGGCGCTGGCCACACTGCTCAGCGCCGGCGATCACGTCGTGGCGAGCCGTAACATCTACGGCGGCAGCCACAACATGTTGAAGCTCACCATGCCTCGCTTCGGCGTCACGACCACCTTCGTCGACATCCGCGACCCCGACGAGGTTGGTGCCGCGATCAGGCCGAACACCAAGGTGGTGTTCGCCGAGACGCTCGGGAACCCCGGTATCGAGGTGCTCGACATTCCCCGAATCGCGGCCGTGGCCCACGAGGCCGACATCCCGTTGGTGGTCGACAACACCTTTGCCACGCCCTACCTCCTCCAGCCCATCGAGCACGGCGCCGACGTGGTCCTGCACTCGGTCACCAAGTTCCTCGGCGGCCATGGTGTGGCCATCGGAGGGGCAGTGGTCGACAGCGGCCGCTTCGACTGGGTGGCCTCCGGGAAGTTCCCGACGCTCACCGAGCCCTACGCGGGCTATCACGGCATCAGCTTCACCGACGAGTACGGCAACGCGGCGCTGGCGATGCGAGCGCGTGCCGAGGGGCTACGAGACTTCGGCGCCTGCCTCAGCCCGACCAATGCGTTCCACCTCCTGCAGGGGGTCGAGACGTTGCCGATCCGAATGGATCGGCACATGGCGAACACCCACCGTGTGGTCGAGCTGCTCGATGGCCACGAGGCCGTGGAATGGGTCAAACATCCGCACTCGCCCCGCCATCCCGACCACGATCTGGCCCAGAAGCTTCTGCCGAGGGGCGCAGGCGCCATCCTCAGCTTCGGCATAAGCGGGGGGCGCGACGCAGGCCGCAAGTTCATCGAGTCGGTGCGTCTTGCCTCCCACCTGGCCAACGTCGGCGACGCCAAGACGCTGGTGTTGCATCCGGCTACCACGACGCATCGACAGCTGAGCGCCGACGATCTCGTCGCTGCGGGCATCGGCGAAGAGCTGATCCGCGTATCGGTCGGGCTCGAACACGGCGACGACATCTGCGACGACTTCACCCGGGCACTGAGGGCGTCGCAGCGATGAGGCTCACGGTTCGTGGCGCGGGTGTGCAGATTGCCACCGGGGGTCGATCGCTCGATCGCGACGAACCGCTCGTGGTGTTGATCCACGGTGCGGCGCTCGACGGTTCGGTCTGGTTCCAGCAGACTCGATTCCTGGCCTTCCACGGGTATCGAGCCGTGGCTGCCGATCTGCCCGGTCATGGGCACAGCGAGGGGCCGCATCTCGGCTCGATCTCCGAGATGACCGACTGGCTGGCCCAGCTCGTCGACTCGCTGGGGTCACCGGCGCACCTCGTCGGTCACTCGATGGGCGCGCTCATCGCGATCGATGCAGCAGCTCGCCACCAGCAGATGGTGCGGTCCATCGTGCTGCTCGGTGCCGGGCTGTCCATGCCCGTGCACCCCGAGCTCCAGGCTGCAGCCGACGCCGACGACGACCTCGCCGACCAGCTCATCGCCGCGTGGTCACACGGGCCTCGCCAGCACATCGGCGACAATCCCACACCCGGTCTGTGGATGCTCGGCGAGACGGTCTCGATGCTGCATCAGGCTCCCGACGGCGTGTTGGCCACCGATCTGGCGGCGTGCAATGCGTTCCACGACGTTGGCGCTCTCCTGGGCGAGATCACCTGCCCGATCACGATCGTGGCCGGCAGCGAAGATCGCATGACGCCCCTGCGCAACGCGCAGGCGCTGGCCGAGGCCGCCCCTCACTCGACGCTGAAGGTGGTGGACGGGGCCGGTCACCTCAGCATGCAGGGCCGGCCCGACGTCGTTCGAGCCGCGCTGCTCCAACACCTCGCGGCGGCGGAGCACGCGTGATCGTCTCATCAGGGGAGGCGCTCGTCGACCTCGTGCCCGAGCCCGTTCCGGGTGGCGGACCCATGAACGTCGCGGTTGCTGCTGCACGCCTCGGCGTACCGTCGGCGTTCATCGGCCGGGTCTCCACCGATGCCTTCGGTGAGCAGATCTGGCACCACCTCGAGTCGAACGGCGTGGATCTCGCCGCCGCCGAACGGGGTGACGAGCCAACGGCCCGGGCCATCGTCGAACACGTTCCCCAGCTGCGCTTTCGTTTCGAGGGTGACGGGACCGCCGATCAGGCGCTCACCCGCGCCGATCTCGGTCGCCTCGATCCGGGGCCCCACATCGTCCACGGCGGCACGCTCGGCCTGTTCCGCGGTCGCACGGCCGAGGTGTTGGCCGACCTGGCCGAGCGCCATCGGGGCATCGTCTCGCTCGATCCGAACGCGCGCCCGCAGATCATCGACGATCGCGCGGTTTGGATGCGATTCCACGATCGCTGGGTGGCCCAGACCCACGTGTATCGGGGTTCCGACGAGGATTTCGACTGGATCTGGCCGGGACGGGATATCGAGTCGATCGCCGAGGAGCTGCTGGCCGGGGTGTGTCACGCGGTGGTGTTGACCCGTGGACCTCTGGGTGCATGGGCGTTCACGGCGAGCGGGCGCGTCGACGTGGCCGGCGTGAGCGTCGATGTCGTCGACACGGTCGGCGCCGGGGACACCTTCGTGGCCGCCACCCTGGTCGGTCTGCACGACAGGGGCCTGGCCGGCGAGCCCCGAGCCCTGGCCGATCTCGAAGCCGGCGACTGGGCCGACATCGTCGGGTTGGCCGTGCGGGCCGCGGCCATCACGTGTTCCCGCCGGGGGGCCGACCCGCCCACGCGCGCCGAAGTCATCGGCGACTAGAGCAAACGGATCGTCGAGTCGAGCGCGGTCTCGAGCAGGCCCTTGCGCTCGTCGAACGTGTACCGCTCGAGCGAGTCGTCGTCGGTCGCGGTGATCGACACGACGATCTCACCGTCGGTCAGCGAGGCCGAGGCGCTGATCACGCGTGAGTCGTGGCTGCGATCGAGGGCAATGCCGAGGCGCAACAGGCCGGCCAGAACCCGGATCACTCGCTGGTCGTCCGGTTCGAGCGCGGCGAACTCGACGTGTTTGGGTTTGGGCGCACTTCGTCGGTGGTACCGGGCCACCAGGGCGATGAGCTCGATCTCGTGGTCGGTGAAACCCACGAGGCGATCGGAGTTCCGGATCACGTAGTAACTGTGCTTGTGGTGCGCCGAGTGGGAGATGAAGAGACCGACGTTGTGGACCCAGCCGGCCGCCTCGAGCAGATCGCGCTCGGCGGCGCCGAGCCCATGCCGGATCTGGAGGTCGTCGAAGAGCCGCAGCGCAAGGTCGGTCGAGTGCTCGACGTGATCGTGGTCTTCGTCGAAGAGCTCGGCGAGCTGGCGAACGCTGCGACGCCGGATATCGCCGAGATGATCGATCGCATCGGCGTGTTGGCGATGGAAGCGATCGAGCAGGACCCCTTCGCGAAGCGCATAGGTCGAGAAGGTGAGGTCGTCGCAACCGAAGAGGGCCATGCTCTGATCGAGCAGGATGGCGCCGGCGACGATCGTGTCGGCACGCGCCGTGTCGAGCCCGTGGACCTTGCGCCTCGACTCGGCGTGCTGGTGGCTGGTCAGATCGGCGATCACTTCGCCGAGCTCGGAGCGACTCATAGTGACGTTGTTGAGCGTGTTGGGAGCATGGCCTCGACGCAGCTCGGCCATGGCGGCCAGGTTCTCGATGGTGCCCGAGCTGCCGACGAGCGTGGTGTACCCGAGGGGCCGGAGCTCGTGGGCGACCGGCGTGAGCAAGTGGTTGATCCACGCCCGACATTCGACGACGGTGCCGTCGGTGACCTCGCCGTCGGGGAAGAACCGATCGGTCAGGCGGATCGCACCCAGCTTCATGCTGCGAGCGTCGATGGTGTCGCCCCCTTGGCCCACGAGGAACTCCGTGCTCCCGCCACCGATGTCGATCATCAGCAGCCGCTGGTGCAATACGGGAAGGGCCTGGAGAATGCCGAGGTGGATGAGCCTGGCCTCTTCGGCGCCCGAGATCACCTCGATCCTCACCCCAGCCTCGGCCAGAGCACGCCTCAGGAACACACTGCGATTCTCGGCTTCGCGAACCGCACTGGTGGCCACCGCGGTCAGATCGGCGCCGGCTGCGTCGACCAGCTGTCGGTACCGGCTCAACACCTCGATGCCCCGATCGATGGCGTCAGGAGACAGCTCGCGCATGTCGCCCGAGCCCGAACCGAGCCGCGCCTGGTCCTTCTCGCTCGTGACGACGTCGAAGGCCCCCCGCTCGTTCACCCGGGCGATCAGGAGGTGAAGCGAGTTCGTCCCGATGTCGATGGCGGCATGCAGATCGCCCACTACGAGAGGAGCTCGGCCACCCGGAAGGCGAGGTCGACCGACTGGCGTCCGTTTAGGCGGGGATCGCAGATGGTCTCGTACCGGAGCTCGAGATCGGCGTCGTCGAGCTGGTCGCCACCGCCGAGGCATTCGGTCACGGCATCTCCGGTGAGCTCCACGTGGATGCCCCCGGGCCAGGTGCCCTCGGCCCGGTGAGCGGCGAAGAAGCCGCCGACCTCGGCGACCACGTCGTCGAAGTGCCGAGTCTTGCGTCCGTTCTCGGAGGTGAAGGTGTTGCCGTGCATGGGGTCGCAGGCCCACACGACCGGATGACCGGCATCGGTGACCGCACGGAGCAACGGAGCCAGCTTCGATTCGACGTTGGCCGCACCCATGCGACTGACGAGGGTGAGCCGACCCGGGATCCGGTTCGGGTTGAGGACCTCGCAGATCTCGAGGGCGTCGGCGGGCGTGGCGGTCGGGCCCAGCTTGCAGCCGACGGGATTCTGCACGCCCCGGAGGAACTCGACATGGGCGCCGTCGAGCTGGCGGGTGCGCTCGCCGACCCACAGCATGTGAGCCGAGCAGTCGTACCAGTCGCCGGTGATCGAGTCACGCCGGGTGAGCGCTTCCTCGTAGCCGAGCATGAGCGCCTCGTGGCTGGTGAACAGGTCGACCTCGTGCAGTCGCGAGTCCTCCGACGTGGCGAAGCCGGCGGCCTCCACGAAACGCAGGGCGGAATCGATGCCCGAGGCGAGCTGCTCGTAGCGGTGACCTTCGGTGCTCGAGGCGATGTGTTCCTGGTTCCATGCGTGCACCCGGCGGACATCGGCAAAGCCACCCTTGGTGAAGGCCCGCAGCAGGTTGAGGGTCGACGCCGACTGGTTGTAGGCCTGCAACAGGCGGCGTGGGTCGGGCGTACGGGCTGCCTCGCTGAAGGTGGCATCGTTGACCAGGTGGCCCCGGAACGACGGCAGCTCGACGCCGTCGATCACCTCGGTGTCGGTGGAGCGGGGCTTGGCGAACTGACCGGCGATGCGACCGACCTTCACCACCGGCACGCCGGCCGAGTAGGTGAGGATGATGGCCATCTGGAGGATGACCCTGAGCTTGTCGCGGATGATGTCGGCGTTCATGGCGTCGAAGGACTCGGCGCAGTCGCCGGCCTGCAACAAGAAGGCCTCGCCGCTGGCGACGCGAGCGAGCTGGGCGGTGAGCGCCCGTGCCTCACCGGCGAACACCAGAGGCGGCAGTCCGCTGAGCTCTTTGAGGACGGCTTCGAGGGCTGCGGGATCGGGCCAGTCAGGCTGCTGGGCGGCGGGGAAGCCGTTCCAGCTGCTTGGGTTCCACGTGTCGCTCACAGGGTCCATGCTGGGGCCTCCTGGCGTGGGACACAACCTGGTCGGGGAGAACCGAGGTCGGCAAGACTGCGCGTGTCCCGGGGAGAACCGAGGTCGGCAAAACTGCGAGTGTCCCGAGGAGAACCCCGGGACACTCGACGCACGATCTGTTTCGACGAGCGGTCAGGCCGCGTCGATGCGTTCGGGAGCGTTGTCGCGAACGGTGTTGACGGCTCGCTTCACGAGACGACGGGCGGCCTCGGCGGTGACACCGAGCTCTTCGCCGACCTCGCGGTAGCTGCGCTTGCGGCCGTCGTGCAGGCCGAAGCGCTGCTCGACCGCGTAACGGGCGCGTTCGTCGAGAACATCGAGCAGGCCGGTGACCATCGCCTCTTCGGCGCGATCCATGACCATCGACTCGGGGCCGGGGTTGGAATCGGGCAGAAGGTCGACCAGTTCGTTGCTGTCGTCATCGCCGATGGTGCGGTCGAGCGACGTGGGGGTCGTGAGCCGGTGGAGGCGAGCATGCTCTTCGTCGAGCTCGTCGCCGTCGCCCGACACCTGGCGCAGTGCGGCCCGGAGGCTCGCCGACCGATCGCCGGGAAGACGGACGAGGCTGGCCTTCTGGTCGAGGGCTCGGCCGATGGCCTGGCGGATCCAGAAAGTGGCATAGGTGCTGAACTTGAACCCCTTGCGCCAGTCGAACTTGTCGACGGCGTGCTCGAGGCCGAGGTTGCCCTCCTGGATGAGATCGAGCAGCTCCATGCCGGGGGGCAGCGGGTAGCGGCGCGCGACGCTCACGACCAGGCGGAGGTTGGCCCGGATGAAGCGGTCCTTGGCGGCGGCAGCGCGGCGATCGGCCCGACGCAGCTCGACGCTGCGCTCGCCTTCGGCGATGCGTTCGCGGGCTTCTTGACCCTTTTCGATGATCTGCGAGAGCTCGCGCTCTTCGGCGGCGGTGAGAAGCGGCACGAGGCCGATCTCGTTCAGGTACTGACCTACGGAATCACTCATGTTGTCTCAGGGGGTTGTTGGGTGCTTTTGAACAGTCGACGCAGTGGCTCCAAGAGAAGTCGCGAATCGGCCGGGGGGTCGATACGCTCTAGAACAGCAACGGGGGGTCGTTGTTCCCTCTCCTGGTGAAATCTCTGCACGTGTGCCGAGATTTCGGTTTGCGCGGTCCTGTTTCGGGCGGGCAAAGCCAGTGACCGACAATAGTTCATATGTTCACGAATGTCCAGACGTTTACCGCCCCGCGGCTCGGTGCCAGTCCGTAGACTCCGACGATGCCGGGTCGTGAACGTTGGGGAATCTTCGGTGGCACCTTCGATCCCCCGCATATCGGGCATCTCGTCGCGGCCCAGGCCGTGCGGTACGAGCTCGATCTCGACCGTGTGCTCTTCGTGGTGGCCAACCTGCCGTGGCAGAAGGCCGGTGACGGGTCGATCACGCCATCCCATCATCGCTTCGGGATGGTCGATGCGATCCTGAGCGGAGTCGAGGGACTCGAGGCCTGCGACATCGAGGTTCTTCGCGGCGGCGATTCCTACATGGCCGACACTCTCGCCGAGCTCGAGGCGCCCGATCGCGATCTCTTCCTCGTTCTCGGTTCCGATGCCGCGCAGGGTCTCCCCACGTGGAATCGGCCCGACGAAGTGCGTCGTTGCGCCGAGATCGCGGTCGTGGGGCGTCCCGGCTCGGCCCACCTGGCACCGCCCCACGGATGGACGTGGCGGGTGGTCGAGTGCCCACTCCTCGACCTGTCGAGCACCGAACTACGCGCTCGTTTCGCCAAGGGCGCTCCGGTGGAGTTCCTCGTCCCCGACGCGGTCATCGAGTACGTGAACCACCACGACCTGTACCGGCAGGCCGACTGATCGTGGCGCGCCGACGATCATCACGATTCTCGATGGCCGAGCGAACCGTCATCGAACGGGTCTGGCTGTTCGGCTTTCCGCTCCTGGTCATCGTCGGAGCCTTCGCGGGTTATCGCATCGTGGTGAACGGCATCGACACGATCCTGGCGTCGAACGACGGCGAAGTGATCGACGCCCAGTCCGATCCGGCATCTCCCCGCTTCCGGCTGATCGTCGAGCCGACCGAGACCGGCGCCGTCGCCCTCACCGACGGTTCGGCGCTCATCAGCGTGGCGGTGCTGTTGCCCGCCGGCGAGGCCGGAGGTACGTGGATCGTCATGCCACCCGATGCCATCGGCCCCGACGGCGCGACATTGGCGGCGACATACTCCGAGTCCGAGCGCGAGCTCTTCTCGACGGTCGAGTCGATGATGGGCGTCGGGCTCACGCATACGTCGGCGTTGAGCCCCGACGCGGCCGCCGCGCTCGTCGACCCGGTCGCGCCGATCGACATCGTGCTCGCCGATGCGCTGGTGACGTCTGACACTGCGGTGTTCGGCCCGGGAGCGACGGCGGTCGCCGCTCGCGACTTCAGCTCGGTGCTCGGTTGGCTGAACGTCGGGGAATCGGCGGGAAATCGACTCACCAGGCAACAGGATCTGATCACCGCGTGGTTCGACGAGATGCAGCCCGGTGTCAGTGGGCAGGTGGGCGAGATCGAGCCCGCCGAGGTGCGCACGCTGATCGAGTCGTTGGCCGCCGGCCCGGTGGTGATCGAACCGCCACCGATCTCCGGCACGGCGCCGGTGAGCACCGGCGAGGGCTTCATCATCGACGAGGCCGCCCTCGGCGCCCGCGTGCGGCAGCTGGTCCCCTTCGCCCTGCCCGCCGCTACCGTCGAGCTGCCCCGAGCGCTGGTACTCAACGGCGTCTCCAACGACCTCGACCTCACGACGGGGGCAGCCCGTCGTGTCGCCGCCGCCGGCGCTCACGTCACCGCCATCGGCAATGCCGACAACTTTCTCCAGGAGCAGTCCATCATCCTCCATTCCGCACCGGCCATGGCCGAAGCCGCCTGGGTACTGGCCGACGCGCTCGGCGTCGACCGGGTCGATCTCGATGCGAACGCAAGTCGCGCCTTCGACGTCATCGTCGTGATCGGCCAGGACTGGGGCGCATCGCAGTGACCGAGTCCGCCGATCTCGAATGGGTCGTGGCCGCCGCCCGGGCGGCCGATGACAAGCTGGCCAACGACACGCTCGTCCTGGCGGTGGGGGATCTCTTGGGGATCACCGACCATTTCGTCATCACCAGCGCCACGAACGCCCGACAGGTACGCGCCGTGGCCGAGTCGATCGAGGAGGTACTCACGGTCGCCGGGGGCCCGAAGCCGCGCCGCGTCGAGGGTCTGTCCGAGCTCGAATGGGTGCTGTTGGACTACGGGTCCTTCGTCGTGCACGTGTTCCACGACGAGACCCGCCGCTACTTCGATCTCGAACGTCTCTGGGCCGACTGTGAACGGGTTCAGTGGCAAACCGACGGCGATGGGCGCTCCGGGGAGTCGGGCTAGACGCCGAGGTCGGCCACCGTGGCGCCGAGCACGTCGGCCAGCGCATGGGGGGCAACAACCAGTTCCAGGCCTCGGCGCCCGGCACTGACATTGACCACCTGGTCGGCGGCGAGGCCCAACGCCTCGACAGCCTCGGGTCCGTACGCGGCGCCGGGCGTGTGGTCGTAGCCGACCACGCGATGATCGATGCCGGCGGCTCGAAGCTGTTCCACGGCGGGAGTCATGCCTCGAGCATCGCGCGCCGGGCGACGACCCCCCGAGGCCGAGGTGACCTTCTGCGATCATGCCGCCATCGCGGCCAGGGTCTGTTCGCCGACGGGTTGGACGTCAGCGCAGGATGCCCCGGAGCGCGACCTGGGCGGCGTTGTAGCCACACATGCCGTGTACCCCACCGCCGGGGGGCGTCGATGCCGAGCACAGCAGGATCGACGGATCGGGCGTGCGGTAAGACCGGCCGATGACGGGTCGGAACAGGAGTTGTAGTCCGTCGTGTGCTCCGCCGGCGATGTCACCACCGATGTAGGCATTGTCGTGGTCCTCGAACCATGCGGGCCCGGCGACGTGGCGGGCCAGAACGAGATCAGCGAAGCCGGGCGCGAAGCGCTCGATCTGACGTTCGATGGCGTTGGTCATGTCGACCGTCGAACCGTTGGGCACGTGGCAGTAGGCCCAGAGGGTGTGCTTGCCGTCGGGGGCGCGGGACGGGTCGACGATCGACTGTTGGGCGGCCAGGACGAAGGGCCGCTCGGGGTGGCGGCCCGCTGCGACCTCGGCCTCGGATCGAGCCACTTCCTCGGCGGTGCCCCCGACGTGCACGGTTCCGGCCTTTCGACACGCCTCGTTGGTCCAGGGCACCGGTCCGTCGAGGGCGTAGTCGACCTTGAATGCTGCGGGGCCATGGCGGAAGCGTTCGAGCCGCTTCGCATACCGGGCAGGGAGACGGTCGCCGGCGATGGCGGCGACCTGTCGTGGCGCGAGGTCGAACAGCACCGCGCGGTGTTCGGGCAGCTGGGTCAGCGACGTCACCGGCTGCCCGGTCTCCACCCGCCCGCCGAGCGACTCGAGAATCGAGACCATCGCATCGGCGATCCGTTGCGAACCGCCTTCGGCGACCGGCCATCCGACCGAATGCGTCGTGGCCAGCAGGATCATCCCGAAGCTCGCGCTCGTGGCGTGCGACAACGGCAGGAACGCGTGGGCGGCGCAGCCGGCGAACAGCGCCTTGGCCTCGTCGTCGGAGAACCATCGGTTTCCCAGCCGGTCGGCCGGGGCGAGCGCAGGGATCCCGAAGCGGGCGAGCGTCAGAGGGTGCCGGGGGAGCTGGAGCACCGGCCGCATGATCATCGGCCCGAGGTCGTCGAAGTCGTCGGCCAGCCGGCCGATGTGTCGTCGCCATGGGTCGCCGTCGACACCGAGCCGGTCTGCCGTGGCCCCGACGTCGCGTTCGACGATGCCTGCTCGTCCGCCGTCGAGGGGGTGGGCCAGCGCCACCTCTGGATGCAGCCACCGCAGCCCGTGCTCGCCGAGGGGCAACGACGCCATGGCCGGTGACGCCGCCCCGAGCGGGTGGATCGCCGAGCACACGTCGTGCACGAACCCGGACAACGTGAGCTCGGCGCTGCGGGTGCCGCCTCCGATCGTGTCGGCCGCCTCGACCACCACGACCGAACGCCCGGCCCTCGCCAGCGTGATCGCGGCCATCAACCCGTTGGGTCCCGCTCCCACCACGACGGCGTCCACCGCCATCTCGCTCATCGATATCGTCTCGTCGTCACCGAACCATCGTCACACAGAACGCCGTCCACGGACCGACCGCATGCTCGCGGACTCCACCGCGGGACCTTTTCCCCTTGAGAGCGGTGGTGGTCGATGCCAGGCTCGATGCAGAGCGACCGGGTCGCTGCGCGCGCAGTGGTGAACCCGTTGTCGCAGCAAGGAGGGCATCATGCTCGACACCATCTCTGCCCGGGAATTCAGTGAACTTGCCGGTGCGGTCGGCGACCACCTCGTGTCGATCTATCTACCAACGCACCAGGCCGGGGCAGAGAAGGCGCAGGACTCGATCCGGCTGAAGAACCTCGTGTCGACCGCCGCGGCGGAGCTCGTCGCCGTGGGACGGCACACCGCCGAGGTCGACGAGCTGCTGGCCGACGTGACGGCGCTGCAGAACGACGCGCTGTTCTGGGCTCATCTGGGGCGGGGTCTCGCCGTCCTGGTCGCCCCGGGCCGCACCCGCATCCACCGCCTCGCCGATCCCGTCGAGGAGCTTGTGGTCGTCGCCGATCGATTCCACCTGAGGCCGCTGCTCGTTTCGGCCGAGTCGACACGGCCGTTCGCGGTGCTGGCCCTCAGTGAGAATCGGGTGCGGCTGCTGCGCGGCGATCGTTTCGGCCTGGAGGAGCAGCCACTGGGTGACCTGCCGGCGAGCATGGCCGATGCCCTGCGGTTCGATGATCGCGAGCCGCAGTTGCACAGCCACAGTGCAGGTCGGGTCGGAGCCGGTCGGGTGGCAGCCGCCATGCACGGCCAAGGTGGCCACAAGGACGCCCATGATGCGGATGTGGCCCGCTTCCTGAAGGCGATCGACGCCGGTATGAGCCAGGCCATCGCCGATCGATCGACACCGCTGGTGCTGGCGGGGGTCGACACGATCGTGGCTCATTTCCGGCATCTGACGGGATATCCGAGGGTCGTCGACGGCTCGGTTTCGGGCAACGCCGATCGACGCAGTCCTGGTCAGCTGCACGAGGCAGCATGGCCGCTCGTCGATGCGGTTCTCGCCACCGACCGTGATCGGGCGATGGCGACAGTGCGCGAACGCAGAGCGCCGATCGTGGACGACCTCGCCGAGACGCTCCTCGCCGCCAACCAGCGAAGGGTCCGTCATCTGTTCGTGGCCGCAGGTGTCCAGCAGTGGGGTTCCTTCGATCCGAACACGCAGCAGGTCGAGGTCCGCGCCGAGCGAGAACCCGGCGACCACGACCTGCTCGACATCGCTGCAGTCGACACGTTCGGTCACGGAGGCAACGTCTACGTCGTCGACGCCAACGACATTCCGGGCGACAGTGCCTTCACCGCAGTTCTGCGGTTCTGACATGAACCGGGGAGCTCGGTGTCGTCGAACCTGACCCTCCTCGTGGTGTTGGCCGGCCTGGTCGCCGGCCTGTTCGTTCTGGGTCTGGTCGAGGCGTCCCTGCTCCATCTCCGGCGCTCGGAGGTGGTGATCGAGGCCGAGGGTGGAGACCGCCGTGCCCGACACCTCCTGCGCCTGCTCGACGATCTTCCGAGAGTGATGAACGCCGTGCTGCTGGCGGTGCTTCTCGCTCAGGTGACCGCGGCAACGATCTCGGGCGTGCTGGCCCGACGCTGGTTCGGGGGCAACGGGTTGACCGCGGCCACGGTGGCCGTCACCTTGCTGGTGTTCGTCTACGGCGAGGCGATTCCCAAGACGTTGGCGATCCGCCGCCCGTACCCGATCGCCCGTCGGCTGGCCCCACCGGTTCGGTGGTTGAGCATCGGCCTGCGGCCCTTGGTGTCGGTGCTCGTGTGGGTGGCCGATGTGCAAGCGCCGGGGAAGGGGGTCGACACGGTCACTGCGGTTAGCGAGCAGGAACTGTTGCATCTCACCGACGAGGCGGCGTCGGCGGGCCGCATAGAGCAGTCCGATGCCGAGCTGGTGGAGAAGTCGTTCACCCTCGGCGACCTGCTCGTGGCACAGATCCTCGTTCCGCGCGCCGACGTGGTGGCGGTGGCGGCGCAGACGCCGGTCGAGGATGCGCTGCGAACGGCGATCGGGGCCGGTCATCGACGGCTTCCGGTCTTCGACGGCCACCTCGACAACATCGTCGGCTTCGTCCGCCTGCGCGATCTCGCCGACGCGACGACCACCGACGCCGATGCCGTCGTCGCCGATCGGGTCCGCCGCACTCTGTCGGCCCCCGAGTCGATGCTGGCGGTCGATCTGCTGCGCTCCATGCAGAAGACGGGTCACCACCTCGCCGTGGTGGTCGACGACGCCGGCGCCACCCGGGGAATCGTGACGATCGAGGACGTGGTCGAGGAACTGGTGGGAACGATCGAGGATCGCTGAGTCCGGGTTCAGAGCTCTTTGCGTTGGACGGCGAAGGTGTCGATGTTGTCGCCGTTCCAGTCGCCGACGAGGAGGGTGTCGGTGGCTTTGCCGTAGCCGGCCCAGGCCGACCAAGGCTGAGCGCGGACTGCTAGTGCCGCGAGGTCGGTGCGGAAGCGGTGGTGGTGGCGGTTGCGATCATCGCCCGGGCGTTGTCGAGGTCGTCGTATCGGCCGAACAGCGTGTCGCCCATGCCGACGGCAATCGCGCCGGCGTCGAAGAACGACTGCATGTTGTCGTTGGTGACTCCACCGGTTGCCATGAAGGGGCATTGCCGGTACGCGGGCGCCACCTGCGCGAGCCAGGCTGCTCCGGGAGGGTCGGCGGGGAAGAACTTGAGCACGTCGGCGCCGGCCCGAATCGCCGTCTGGATCTCCGCCGGGGTCTGCACGCCGGGAAGGGTGAGCATTCCGAGCTCGACACTCCGCCGGGCTGTCTCCACGTCGATGCCGGGCAGCACACAGAATGTCGAACCGGCCGCCGCAGCCGACTCTGCCTGCTCGACCGACCATGTCGTGCCGACGCCAACCGAGGCGGCGGCACCGAAGCGGTCCGCGAGCATCGCGACGTCAGCGAGTGTGCGGTCGTAGTCGTAGGTGATCTCGAGCGAACGGACACCGCCCTCCACGAGGAGGTCAGCGAGGGGCACGAGATGCTCGGCGGGAATCTGGCGGAGCACCGCCATGATCCGATCTTCGCGGAGGCAGGTGAGAGCGTGCTGACGTCGATCCATCATGGGATTGTGGGCTCCCTTCTCGGATCCGGCAAGCACATCGATGTCCGACCGGTGCCGGTCGACGACCTCGACAGGTGGCACCTGGTCCGCTGGCCGACGGTTCTTCTCGGTTTCCGCGGAATTCTTGCATCCAAATGATGCTCGCAGCGCGAATACCGCCTGTAACCCCTATCACTGACATATGAGGAGAGAACCGATGATGCGGAAGATCGCGGCCATGGCCGCAACCGGAGCCCTGACCCTCGGCCTGGCAGCGGGCGCTGCCTCTGCCGCTCCCGGCGGCGAGAAAGGGAAGCCCGAGGCAAAGCCGAACACGGCTTGCATGCAAGCCGGTATCGGCACCCTTCAGTCGCTCGGGCTGCTTCCCGCGGTAGCCAAGAACGGCATCGAGGTCGTCGACGTCGGCGTTGTCGCCTTCCCCGACGTACTCGCCCTTCACCGCTCCAACCCGGAGCTGTTCTCCGAGGGCGGCGTGAGCGTCGTCGTTCCCGGGCTCGGTGTCGTGCCCGCGACGTGGTGCACCGGTCTCTGATCGACACCAACGGTGAAGAACGGCCTGGCCAAGGACGATGTCCTGGGGCCAGGCCGTTCTCCGCGTCCAAGAAGAGCGTGCAAGCCTCCGGTTCGCG
>JAHEJN010000190.1 GCA_024638845.1 Acidimicrobiales bacterium
TCGGGTTCTCGCCGAGGATGCCGAAGCCGTGAGCGTCGTCGACATAGATCACTGCGTCGTGACGCTTCGCCAGCTCGCTCAACTCGATGAGCGCGGCCGGGCGGCCACTCATCGAGTAGACACCATCGACCACGATGACGCGCGGCCCGCCGGCCTCGGTTGCCAGCAGGCGGTCGAGCTCGGCCAGATCGCCGTGGTCGAATGCTGTGACCGTGGTGCCGCGACCTGCGGCGAGCTCGGCGGCCTGCTGCAACGACTGATGGGCGGCGCGGTCGATGAGGATCGTGCCCGTCGGGGTGGCGAGCACGGGAAGGACGCTGAGGTGCAACAGGCTGAGAGTGGGGAAGACCACGGTGTCGCTTGCACCGATCAGGCCGGCGAGCGCGGCCTCGAGCTGTCTGTAGGGAGCGGGCGAAGCGACGGCCCGGGTCCAGCTCGGGTGCACACCCCAGCGGCGGAGCGCCGGCTCGATGGCTTCGATGACCTCCTCGTGAAGATCGAGACCGAGGTAGTTGCACGACGCGAAGTCGGTGATCCAGCGTCCGTCGATGCATATCTGACGGTCTTTCTGGTCGTCCGCGTTCCGGAGCAGCTGGGGGAACGGCTCGGCGGCCGCTTCGAGGGCGGTGGTGATGCCGCGGCCGGCGGGCGGGACCCCACTTCGCCGACGGGTTGTGCCGATCTCGATGAGGTCGCCGACGGTGCGGACGTCGCGAAGGTCGCCCTCGTAGAGAGCGATGTCGAGCTCGTCTTCGAGGGCAACGGCCAGTTCGTACACGTCGACCGACTCGAGACAGAGGTCGGAGGCGAGAATCGACCCCTCGGTGACCTCGACCGTTGGCACCCGACGCCCCGCGATCGCCGAGACCAACCGTTGGGTGGCTGCCGCGACCTCCAGGCGGGTGAGATCGATGGTCTCCGGTTCGGCCCCTGTCGCCGGTTGGCGTTCGGGCGTCAGGGCGGTGCGCGACACGATCCGCAGCTCGCCGGCTTCCAGCATCAATCGGGTCTTGCGGTGCTGCTTCTTGCCGCTGGTCGTTCGCGGTAGCGCGTTGGCACGGAGGAGCACCAGGTCGTCGACTGCGGGCCGGAACCGGTCGGCGTTGGCGACCATGGCTTCGCTCACGGTGTCGGGATCGGTTTTGCGTCCCAGTTCGACGAGGGCCGTGATCCGCCCCTCACCCTCGGTCAGGTCGGAGTCGATCACGACGGTGGTGTCGGCGGGCAGGCCCGTCACCTCGGCGACGAGGTCCTCGATCGCGGTGGCCGAGATGTTCTGACCCGACCGAATGATGACGTTCTTGAGCCGGTCGACGACGTACAGCTCGCCGTTGTCGAGGAAGCCGATGTCTCCGGTGCGAAAGCCCACGGGATCGAAGGCGTCGACGGTGCCGTCGGCTCGGAGATACCCCGCCGCGAGCGAGGTCGTGCGGGTGACGACCTCACCGCACACGAGATCCCGATCGAGGCGCACGCCGTGTTCATCGACGATGAAGATCTCGGTGCCGAGGCCCGCCGGTCCGACCCCGACCAGCTCCACCTCGTTGTCGCCGACGGGAAGTCCGCGATCGAGCGTCGACCGACGCAAGGTCGAGACTTCGCCGAGCTCCAGCAGCGGCGACCGCTCGACGACGGCGGTGAGAACGGGCCGCTGCCGCGCCGGCATCGTGAGCATGAGGGTCGTCTCGGCCATGCCGTAGGTGGGCACCAGCACGTCGGTGCCGAGCCCGTGCGGGGCGAAGCGATCGAGGAACGCACGAAACGTGCTCGCTTTGATCGGTTCGGCACCACAACACACCCGACGCACGCAGGAGAGCTCGACTCCTTCGAGGCGTTTCTCGCGGACGCGCTCTGCCGCATGGCGAAGACCGAAGTTCGGCGCTGCGGTCGTGGTGATGCGGTGTTCGGAGATCCCGTGCATCCATGCCGAAGGGTTCCCGAGGAAGTCGAAGGGGGTCATGAAGTACATCGACGTGCGGAGCGCCATGGGCAGGAGTGCGAAGGCGACGAGGGCCAGGTCGTGGTACAGCGGGAGCCAGATGAGGAAGGAGTCGTCGCCTTCGAGCTCGCACCGCTCGGCGATGGACGCCAGCTGCGCCACGGCACCCTCGTGGGTCACCGCGATCGGACGGGGTTCGCGTGTGGAGCCACTCGACAGCTGGAGATAGGCGATGTCGCCCGGCGCCGCTGGGGGCCGAGCGATCGACGATCCGTCGTGGCCGGAGAGATCGACGGAGAGCTCGATGACGCGCGGTGGCACCGATGCGTGGGGAGCAGGGGCGCCCTCGGCGACGATGACGGCCGGGTTCCCCGGCAGGCCCCGGAGCACCGAATCGAGACGATCGCTGGCCGTGGTCGTATCGTCGAAGGCCGGCCGCACGGGCAGGATCAAGGGCAGGGCGCCGATGGCGATGGCACCGAGGAACGACCGCAGAACCGACGGATTGTCGCCGACGGTGATGATCGCGATCTCGCCACGTCGGAGTCCCTGGGCGGCGAAGCTCCTTCCGCACCGGTAGGCGTCGGCCACGAACCAGCTCATCGACATCGGGTCCCACGTCCGACCCGAGCGCCGATAGAAGCCGACTCTGGCGGGCCCGTCGGCGGCACATGAGGCGAGCAGTCCGCGGAGGTCGCCTTGCGTTGCTGTGAAAGCGAGCGCGTTGGCGACACCCGGCGGCAGGGGAGCCACAGGCGAGAACAAGGGTCCGGAACCGGTCGGCCCGTGGGCGAAGGCAGAGGAGTACGTGGGCATTGGAATCGACTCTCGCCGTGTTCCACCTCTGGGCGAGGCCTCCAGTGAACCACAGTCAGTGACAATTTGTGAAACTTGTCAAAAAAGTCGACACCCTGCGTGGCTGATTCGTCCCGACCTCGACTCAGGTCACCGCGGATGTCACCGCGTGGGCGGTCACGCCGCCGTCGGCCGACGGTCGAGCGAAATGGAAGCCCTGACCCACTGTGCAGCCGAGCTCCAACAGCACGTCGACCTGCTGGGGGGTTTCGATGCCTTCGGCGATCACATGCAGGCCGAGGTGCCGGGCCATCTCGATCATCGATCGCACCTGAGCCCGCGCACTCGAGGCGCCCTGGTGGGCCACGCCGTCGATGAGGCTTCGATCCAGCTTCACCCCGGTGAAGGGGAGACGGCGCAGCGCAGCGT
>JAHEJN010000087.1 GCA_024638845.1 Acidimicrobiales bacterium
ACGCGGCCGCTCGCGGCGTCGGCGTCGATCTCGGCGAAGACCTCGATTCGCTGCGCCGTCGTCCTCGAGTCGATCAGAACGGCCGCCAGGCCGCCGTCGACGTTCGCCTCGAACTGCGACGCGGTGCCGCCGTCGTCGACTCGGGTGAAGGTGAGCGGGGAACCGTCGGCGACGGGGTTGCCGAACGAATCGGCGGCAATCGCGATCGCCATCGTCTGGTCGGCGCCGTCGGCGACGATGGTGCGCGGCCCGGCGACGATGTCGATGGTGTCGGCGACGCCCGCCGGAACCACGCGTGTCGAGCCGACGACCGGATCACCGAGCGAGCCGGCGGCGCGGAAGGTCACCAACCCGCTCAGCTCGGTCAGCGCATCGGGCAGGGTGAACACCGCTCGGCCATCCTCGACGGGCTCGGAGAGGGTCGTGGTCGCGAAGGCGTCGATCACCTCGAGCTCGAAGCTGCCTTGGCCTTCGCCCTCGACGATCACCTCGATCGTCGCACCGGCCGTCACCTCGGCCGGTGCGATGACCGCCGAAACCGACGACGGGTCGTCGTCGCCGCCCCCGATGCAGCCCGCGGTGACGAGGGTCGCCAGGGCGATCGGAACGACGTGTCGGAGCCGAGCGGGCCGGATCACGGTTCGACCTCGCGTTGGAACGACGTGACATCGAGCCGCACGGCCGTCACCTCTCGGTTCCCGATCGTCACGGCGTCGCCGCTGAGCGGCAGGGTCACCGCCGCCCCTTCTCCGATGCCCTCCTCACCGCCGACCTTGCCGTTGTCGAAGGTGGCCGTCGGCACATCGACGACCTCGACCACCGGCACGCTCGACGACCAGGACAGTTCGGCGGTGCGTTGGGGACGGACGGCGTCGGGGGCCCAATGGTGGTCGACCCACACGACGTTGCCGTCGGCGTCGAGGTAGGTCGCCGTCACCCGGGCCACGGTCGCCGAGATCGTGCCCGCATTCCTGAGCCGGACACGGAACGCGACATCACCCCCCGGGCTCGACGGAGCGCCCGAGGCGGTGGCCGAGGCGTCGACGACGTCGAGCACCCGTTCGAGCTGGCCGCCGGTGACGACGGCCCGAGACGCGACCGCCACGCCGACGACATCGGTGTTGACGATCGGCTCGGCGTAGGCGAGCGGGTCGAAGTCGCCGGCGACGGGATCATCGCGGTCGATCGACCCGGCTCGGCCCTCCACGTCGACCCGGTACGAGACCGTCTCGCCGGGGAGCACCTGGTGGATCGTCGACTGTCCGGCGTCGTAGCCGGCCACGACCGCGCCGTCGGGCCCGTTCAGGGTGGCGCTGACGGTCACGTCGGCGGGATCGACGTCGATGTTGGTGACACCGCCGACGATCACCCACTGGTCGCCGATGCGATAGGTCGTCGGGGTGCCCAGCACCAGCCGGGGCCGATCGAGGATGTCGTCGAAGCTCGTCGTCGAGGTGGTCGCGACGCTGCGGCCGAGCGTGGACACCGACACTTCCGGTCGCACCACCAGCTGATCGACCGGAGGCTCGACCGACACCGCGTCGGGTTCGATGTACCACTCGCCGTCATCCTCGACGAGGCGATGTTCTCGGGTGACGCGGTACTCCTCGACCGACGTGACATAGACCAGATCGACACTGGCGACCACGTCACCGTCGCCGCGGGAGACGATCGATGCTTGCACTGCGTCGAGCTCGGAGTAGCCGTCGAGCAAACCGTCCCGGAGACTGATCTCGAGCAGGTACTCTGCGAGCGGCGGCCGCGTCTCGGGGTCGAGCATGGCGTGGGCCTCGGCGAAACGCTGGAAGTCGAGTGAGTCGTAGTACGCCTCGACGGTGGCTGTCGGCCCCCGGGGCTGCGTCCGGTCGAGCAGTACCACCGCCACGGGCACGACGACGAGGGCGAGCACCGCCGCCTGCTGCGCGACCCGACGTCGCTTCGAAACTGGTCGAGTCGCTCGCTCGGGGATGGATTCGAGACGTCGGCGCAGCGACGACCATGGCGTGCGGTCACGGCGCAGGTCGGGGCGGTCGGCGAGCGACGACGCGGCTCGTTCGAGTCGCCGGTCGACGCGACGCAGGATCCGTCCCGCGTTCGGCGCACGGCGTCCGAGCGGCCGGAGGCGTACGGCCAGCGGCCGCCCCACGGCGAGCCACACCATCGTCGCGCTGCCGGCGGCGACCGAGGTCAGCGGCAGGATCCCCCACAGGAGGCGCTGCCAGTCGGGGATCTCGCGCTCGGGCAGCACATCGGGAAGCGGTGGCACGTCGGCGCGCTCCCACACCTCGACGTCGTTGTCCAACACGCCGATCCGCTGCCAACCGCTGGCCCACAGCAGCGGGTCGTAGAACCGGTCGATCGAGAACACGAACTTGAGGTGGTACGGCGACGGGTTGATCAGGAACTGCTGGAGCGATCCGATTCCCGGAACCCCCCGGAACTTCGCCCCCTCGAGCCGCTCGACCGGCCGCGACGTCAGCTCGGGGAGTCGCCGGGCCGAGTGGTAGTTGCCGTCGACGGTCATGGCCGTGGTGTTCGCGGCCACCCACGCCATCTGATCCCCGAAGCCGAGCGTCAGGTATCGCCATCGATCGTGCTGATCCTTGCTCATGAACGAACTGATCGGCGCCGGATCGACGGCGCGAGGCTGGAACGGCCGATGGCTGGTCATCGTCGCGGCGAACACCGTGCTCGCGATGGTCGCGGCGAGGACGGTTCCGAGCAGCAGATGCGGCGCCCTTCGCCCGAGCTGGTTCGCCGCGATCGAGTGGAGCGTGCCGAAGCGAAGACTGGCGATGACCCATCCGGCGAACGGCAGCAGGGCGATCGTGGCCCAGATCGTGAACCGATCGAGCGTCAAGATGTCGAACGCGCCACCGAGCAGAGCCCGGGGGATCGGTGTGGTCCCGCCGGTGCCCAGCAACGCCAGCAGCAGGATCGACGCGGCGAGGGGCCAGCCGCGTCCGATGGTGGCCCTGACGAGCGCGAACGGGGCGATCAGCAGGAGGCTCGCCCAGGGCACGAGCCAGAACACGAGACCCGCGGCCGTGTCGTCGATGAAGCTGTTGCGACTGGCGTGGGGGATCGGCACCTGAGCGATCGGATCGGAGCTGGACCACAGCCAATACGGAAGGACGACGATGACCAGGGTGGCGATCGTCAACCCACCCAGCACGGCCGCCCGCGTCAACGCAGGCAGGAAACGACGCAGCCGCCGAGCAACCTGGGGCCACAAGAGCGACGGCCGCAGGGTGACCTGGTGACCGCTCGGTTCCCCTTCGACGGGGGTCGCCCATCGATCGAGGAGGGCGCGTACCGCGACCGGACCCGTGAAGAACACGGTCCCGAACAGCGTCGTCACGTGGTGTGAGGCCGTCGTCGCCGCGAGCAGGGCGATGGCCGCGAACAGGTCGATGCGGACCCCTTGGTGGATCCATCGGCGAATGGAAGGTTGCGCGTTGAGGAGGAAGCCCAGGGCCAGCGTCGTCGGGAGCTGGCCGAAGGTGTGCACCACCTCGGCGATAGACGACGACGCCACGGCGAGGAGCGCGGCCCAACCGGCGGCCTCGCGGCTGACCCAGAGGAGCGAGAATCGATAGACGCCGACCACGACGTTGACCAGCGCCGCCAGTTGGATCACCACGAAGGCGGTCTCCAGCCCGACGAATCGGGAGAGCAAGCCGATGGCCTGATGGGCCGCGGGGGGATAGCTGGTGACGGTGAAACCGGTGTACCAGCGGGGCTCCCACGTGCTGAACCAGTCGCGGGCGTAGTGGTCGCCGAAGAAGATGTGGACCCAGGCGTCGTAGGTCGCGCGGTAGCTGCCGGAAGCGAGCAGCACCCCGTGGACGAGCAGGGTCAACACGATGGCCCACCGCAGGCGTGGATCGGTCCACGTCGCTCGGGAGGGCTTCATGTGATCGAGACTCGTCACCGTCGGTTCAGGTCGCGTCTGGTGGAGATCAAGACTCGATCAGGCCGGGCGGGCACAGCCGCTCACACGTTCATCGCGTAGCCGACGCCCCGCACCGTGCGAATGCAGCTCGGCTTCTTCGAGTCGACCTTCTTGCGGAGGTTGGCGATGTGGACGTCGACGACGTGGTCGTCGCCCACGTAGTCCTCGCCCCAAACGGCGCGCAGCAGCTGGGCACGGGAGAGCACGCTGCCCGGTCGTTCGGACAACGCGTCGAGGAGATCGAATTCGATCTTCGTGAGCTCGATCGTGGTGTCGCCGACGGTGACCATCCGGGTATCGAGGTCGACGAGCACGTCACCAATTCGTCGTTGGGCGAGCGGTCCGGCTGTCGTGTGCGCGCGTGAGCGACCGAGCAACGCCTGGACGCGCGCCGCGAGCTCACGAGGCGAGAACGGTTTGGTCATGTAGTCGTCGGCACCCAGTCGGAAGCCGACCAACTTGTCGACCTCGTCGTCGCGCCCGGTGAGCACCAGCACATAGGCGTCCGAGCTGTTCCGGATCTCCTGGCACAGGTCGAGACCGTCGCCGTCGGGCAGTGTCAGATCGAGGATGACCAGGTCGGGTGGGGTGGCGCGAAGCCGCAGTCTGGCGTCAGCCAGCGTGGCTGCGGTGTTGACGTCGTGACCATCGCTGCGAAGGGACGCCGTGATGAGCTGGGCGTATTCGGGTGCGTCTTCGATGACGAGTACGCGAGCCGTCGCCATGCGTCATCCTCGCACACGAGGGGTGGAGGTTCGCGGAATCGGACGGCCCGCCGGCCAGGCCCGGCGCGTCCTCCAGCCGACTTCGCCGATCCCGACCCAGCACTAGATTTGCCGTCATGGATGACCATGACCTGAATCGTCTCTTCCTACGCGGGATCTGGGCCGGTGTCATACGCGGGGACGACGACCCCTCGTGGGTCGATCGGGTGGCGGCGCGGCCCGCCACCGATCAGCCTCTCGGCGACTTCGGCCCGATCATCGGTCGAATGCTCGAAGCCGGAATCTCCGCGACGGACATTGCCCGTTTCGCGAAGATCATCGGCTACGAAACCGCCTTCGGCTTCTGCTATCACCTCACTGATCCCAACGCGTCGTACGAGGGCTTCGACGACGATGCGGAGGACATCGCCTGGTGTCTCTTCGAGATCGATGTCGATTCCGAGGAGCCGGTCCGCCCGATCACCGGACTCCACGAGGAGATCCTCGGCCTCGATCCGTCCGGCAACGAGATGCGCCCTGCCCGGACAACCTGAACCGTTCGGTCAGGGTGAGGGGGCTTCACCGGCTGACCAACTACGGTCGTGCCCTGTGACGACACCGGAAGAGGAAGCCAATCTTGCGATCGCGGCGGTCCTGGCCGCCACGACCGAGAAGTACACGGCCGGGGAGATCTCGGCGGCCGAGTTCGTGCAGGAACTGACCGCCTACATGGCGCCCGACGTGGTCTTCCGATCGAACTACATCCCGTCGTGGGAACCCCTCCGACCGCTGTTCGCCGAGTGCCGAGGCATCGAGGAGATCGTCGCCCGGTACGACTACGAGAACGAGCACGAAGTCATCCACGAGGGCTCGGGGATGCCCTTCGACTTCTCGATCGCGGGCGACGTGATCTACTACAGCCAGCACGAGACGGCTTCGTTCTTCGACCGCGCTCCGGTGACCTGGGACATGATCACCAAGCTCAGCTTCCACGAGACGAAGATCGCTCGGATCGAGATGTTCCTCGACCCGGCGCCCATCGAAGCGGTCTACGGAACAACCGCGGAAGCCGGCCCGCTCAGCGACGGTTGAGCTCCTGGAGGTTCAGCTGTGAACGACAGTGCCCGCCGCCGGGTGATCGGCGTGTTGGTGCCGCTCATCCCCCTCGCCGCGCTGATCGGCGCGTTTGCGATCTGGTGGGACCGGCTGCCCGACCCGATCGCCAGCAACTGGGGTTTCGACGGCAAACCGAACGACTCGATCGATCTCGGCGTCTTCGCAGGGTTGATGATCGCCATCGTGGCCGCCGCCGGCGTCGGCGCCCACGTCGCCTCGCTCCGGCGTAATCCCGAGCCGCCACAGCTCTCGGCCGCGGTCGCGCTGGCCACGCTCCTCCAGTGGACCTTCGCCCTGGTCGGCATCTTCGCGCTCGTGGCCAACCTCGACGCCGCCGGCTGGGAACAGGCCGACGACGTCCCGATCCTGCTCGCAATCGTCCCGCTCCTGTTGGCCGCATCGGTCGCCGCCGGCGTGGCCCGTATCGCCCGGCCGATCGAGCATCGATCACCTGTCGCCGACGAGGTACTCCCGTCGGTCGGGCTCGCGCCGGGGGAGCGGGTGGCGTGGACCGGCACGATGCACGTCTCGTGGCCGCTCTACTTCGGCGGGACGATCTGGATCGGGGGACTGATGCTCTTGACCACGGTCGGCCTGGGGCCCGGACTCCTGATGGTCGTATCGGGCTCGTTGGTGCTCGTGTTCGCCTCGGTGAAGGTGGTCGTGGATCACCGCGGACTCGCGGTCGGGTACGGGCCATTCGGTTGGCCGCGGACGCGCATCGCGCTCGACCGCATCGAGCGGGCCGCGGTGATCGACGTGGCGCCCGGCTCCCACGGCGGGTGGGGTTATCGCGGCAGTCTGCGCCTCTTGGGCAGAGCGGCGGTCATCCTGCGCAGTGGCGAGGCAATCCGGCTCGACCTTCGGGGCGGCAAGAGGTTCATCGTGACCGTCGACGACGCAACGACCGCCGCCGGGACACTGAACGACCTGGCCGAGGCAGGCGCTCAGAGCTAGGCGGTCTCGGGGTTGTCGATGAGGTACTTCCACAACCCGTCGGGCTGGCGTCGAAGCACCTCGGCACTGCGCCCGGAGACCGGGTTGCGGCCGTCGTCGAACGACACCGTCCACTCGGCGCCGACCAGGGCGATGTCGTCGCGGGTGACGGCGTAGCGGTTCGTCGAGGTCATCGAGCCACCGAGCCGCACCAGCCCCGCCAGATGGTCGCGGATCGCGACGAAGCCGATCGATTCCGAACCGTCCATGTTCACCACGGTCGCTTCGGCCTGGTAGAGGGCCAAGAGGGTATCGACATCGCGGGCGTTGTAGCCGGCGGCGAAGGCCGCGTTGATGTCGGCAGGGTCCCGAACAGCCATGCCGCCGATGCTAGAGGAGGCGTTCGAACGAGGCGTATCCGGCGTCGTGAGCCGTCACCGCTGGATGTAGCCGTCGGGCCGGCACCGGCCCCGACGAACGACTCGCATGAATGGGCCGAGACCGCTCATGTTGCCTGCTTCAGACTCGGCTCGGTGGAACGCAGCGCGTCGACCAGCAGCCACGAGGACAGAACCACGGCCACCCACAACGACAACGTGTTGGTCGCGTCCTCGGATGCATTCAGCGCATCGGCCGGCGTGGCCAGGTGATACAGCGCGTGCGGAAGCGCGAAGGCCAGGTAACCGGTCATGGCGACGATGATCACGTCGCGGCGCATGAGGAAGGCGGCCAGCAGAGCCAAGAGACCGCTGGCGAACAACCCCGCTCCGGCGTCGGTGGCCAGGTGTTCGTTGTAGGGCGGCAGCGCGGCCACCAGGTGCGGCGACCACCCGGGGAAGTTCTCGTACCAGCTCGAGGGCGCCACCACCGCCCACAACCCCGCAAACAGATTGGGGAGGGCCAGCACCATCAGGGCCACTCGTGTCCAACGACGACTCACGACGTCACCTCCTGTTCGCACCATGCGGCCGAATCCGGCGGTGGTGCGGACCTGTCGAGGTCCAGCCTGGCACGGAATTGGCACCGCCACCCGGCCTCATGAACCGACTCGCCACGTGGTCGTTGAACTCGCGCAGCGCCACGGCGTGAGCCGGCACATGCTCGCACAGGGCATCGTCCGTCTCGATCCAGCGCATCCGCAAGGGCAAGCAGATCCGATGGTCGGCTGTGACGGTCGTGGCCACCCGCGACATGTCGCGCATCGACGAATCCGCGTAGGGTCGGCCGGCGTGAACCCAACCCCGGAGATCGAGGCAGTCGTGTTCGACATGGGTGGCGTGCTGATCGAGCTCGGACCGCTCACCGAGATCCTCGGCCCCCAGCCCTCGCTGGCCGAAGACGAGCTCTGGGCCCGATGGCTCGCCAGCCCGACGGTGCGCGACTTCGAGATGGGGCGGAGCTCGCCCGAGGAGTTCGGCTGCCGGCTGGTCGACGAGCTCGGCATCCCGGTCACCGGAGCCGAGATGGTCGCTCGCTTCGAGGCGTGGCCCAAGGGCCTGATGCCCGGTGCCGCCCAGCTCGTGCGAGATCTCGCGGACCGTGTCGAGACGGCCGTGCTGAGCAACACCAACGCCATGCACTGGGAGAGCCAGGTGGACGCAGCCATCATGCAGGGTCTCTTCGATCGGCGGTTCTTGTCCTTCGAGCTCGGCCTGGCCAAACCCGACGCCACGATGTTCCGGCGGGTCGTCGACGATCTCGGCGTCGAGGCGGCGGCCGTCTTGTTCCTCGACGACAACCAGATCAACGTCGACGGGGCCGCCGCCATCGGCATCACGGCGTGTCGGGTGCGGGGCGTTGCCGAGGCCCGCGAGGCGATCGGGCGACACGGCTTGCGCTGACGTGCGCGACGGCCGAGGTCGTGCGACCCTGTGCGGGTGGTTGCGGACGGGATGAGGCGTGAGACGTCGGATGCGACACGGCCATCGCAGGCCGAACTGATCGAGACCTGGCTGGGGCCCGCCGACCTCGAACGCTTCGATCGACTCGCCGCCAAACGCGGCGTCGACCGCGGCGAGCTGGCCCGCGAGGCCATCGACGCGCTCCTCGCGCAAGAGGCGTGGGCCGGTGGTTTCATAGCGCCGCCGCCGCCGATGCGGGTGCCCGAGAACCGCATCCCCACCGACTCGGCGACCACCCGTCGCATTCGTCGCCTGCTGCGCATCGAACCCGAGTGAGCAATCGAGTTCGAACCGCGGGCTCGTAGCGGGCAGACTGGAGGACATGCGAATCGGAATCCTCACCGGCGGCGGCGACGTCCCCGGCCTCAATGCCTGCATCAAAGCCGTCGTCACCCGCGTGGCGGCCCTGGGCCACGACGTGGTCGGCATCCGCCGCGGGTGGGGCGGGTTGCTCACCACCCAGCTCGACGATCCCCAGTCGGTCGCCGACAACTTCGTGCCCCTCGACCTGAACGCCGTGCGCACGGTCGACCGATCCGGCGGCACGTTCCTGCACACCTCGCGCACGAATCCGGGTCGGGTACCGACCAAGGACGTGCCCGACTTCCTCGCCGACGGCATCGAGGGCGACGGGCCCCACGACTTCACGCCCCACGTGCTGGAGGTGATCGAGAGCCAGGGGATCGACGTGCTCATCCCCATCGGTGGCGACGACACGTTGTCGTACGGGCTGCGTATGCACAACGAAGGCGTGCCGGTCATCGCCATCCCCAAGACGATGGACAACGACGTGCACGGCACCGACTACTGCATCGGCTTCTCCACCGCGGTCACCCGGGGAGTCGAGTTCATCACCAACCTGCGCACCAGCACGGGCTCGCACGAGCGCATCGCGGTGGTCGAGCTGTTCGGCCGCTACAGCGGCGAGACGTCGCTGATCACCGCCTACCTGGCCGGCGTCGACCGGGCGCTGATCTCCGAGGTGCCCTTCGACATCGACCGCCTCGCCGCCATGGTGACGGCCGACAAGAAGGCCAACCCGTCGCACTACGCGATGGTCACCGTGTCGGAGGGCGCCACCATGATGGGCGGCGAGCTCAGCCTGAGCGGCGAGGCCGATCACTACGGTCACCGCAAGCTGGGTGGCATCGGCATGGAGACCGGCGAGGCGCTCAAGCAGATCACCGGCGAGAAGATCATCAACCAGCAGGTGGGCTATCTCATGCGTTCGGGGCGCCCCGACTCGCTCGACCTGATGGTGGCCACCAACTACGCAGTGATGGCGGCCGATCTGGCCCTCGACGGCTCGTCGGGGCGGATGGTCGCCCTCCGCTCGGGTACCTACGCGAACGTGCCCATCAGCGTGACCGGCGAGGGTGTGAAGCGGGTCGATGTCGACGAGCTCTACGACGTCGAGGCGTACAAGCCCAACATCCGCCACGTCGGCGGCAAGCCGATGTTCCTGTACTGAAAGGCACAGGCGAGGAGCCTGCGCGGTCAGGCCTTGGTGAGGGTTGGTTGGCGGTGGGTTGTGGTGGGGGGCCCGGAGTGTTCCGGGTGGGGTTGTCGGTGCGGCCTCGGTGGCGGGTGACTGCGGTGGTGGAAGCGGTGGGCTCCGTTGGGGAGGCGTTGGGTGGTCCAGCCGCCTTCGTGGACGAGGTGATGGTGTTTGGAGCACAGCGGCACGAGGTTGTCGAGGTCGGTTCGGCCGCCTTGGTTCCAGGGCTCGAGGTGGTGGATGTGGCACCAGTCGTAGGGTTTGTCGCACCAGTCGATGGCGCAGGTGGGGTGCAGTAGCCGTAGGGCGGCGCGTTGAGCGTTACTGGCGAGGCGGCGGGTGCGGCCGATGTCGAGGATCTGGCCTTTCCCGCCCAGTACGACGGGGATGAGGTCGGCGTCACAGGCGAGGCGGCGGGCGGTTTCGGCCGGGATGGTGGTGCCATCGGCGAGCCGCGTCGGGGTGCCGTCGGCGGAGAGGCGACCCAGCAGGGTGTCGAGGTTGGTCGTGACGATGACCGTGGCCCGGGCGCGGCGGCCGTCGGCGGCGGTGGCGCCCTGGCTACGACGGCTCAGCTCGATGAGGGCTTCGGCCATCAACCGGCCGTTGCCGAGATGCTGGGTTGGGTCAGCCGACGCCCCTCCGCGGTTGCTGCGAAAGATCTGGTCGGCGATGTCGCCGATGGCCCTCGACACGGTTTCGAAGGACTCGGGGTCGAGCTCGCCGCGCAGGTGGCCCATGCCGTCGGCGCCTTTGGTGAGGGTGAGCCGTGTGCGAGACCGCTGTTTCTCCTGTTCGTCGATGCCGTCGTCTTCGGAGTTCTTCTGTCGCCACGTGTTGAGCGTGCGGCGGAACTGCTCGGGCGTTTCGGTCTTGGCCTTCTCGATCAAATCGGCTTCGTCGCGGCGTAGCGCATCCCGCAGCGGCTCATCGGCCTCGGAGCGGGTGCGGGCGAGGGCGTCGGCGTGGTCGCCGGTGATGTCACCGTCGCCCAGGGCGCTGCGGGTGGGGGCCATGTCGGGCAGATGGGCGGCGGTGGTCGCCTTGCGTTTGGCTTCGCCGGCCGAACAGCCGGTGGTGTTGCGGATGAGCTCGGCCGTGTCGGCCTCGCCGTTGGCGCGGACGCGGGCGGCAGCGAGGTCGGTGACGAAGGCGGCTTGGCGGTCGAGGAATGACCGGAGGCGTTTGATGTCGCCGAGTACGGCCCGGCAGGCGACGTCATCGGCGCCGGCGGTGACCGCAGCTACTCGTCGTATCGCCTTCTTCGGATCGAACATACGTTCGACACTACTCACCCCCTGTGACAATGACGAGAGGTCGAGGTCGCCTGCATCCCGTGACCGCCCGCAGAACTGCAACACTGTGCCGATGACCGCCGCTCTTCTCGACACCGAGCCATCGATTCCCGGTTCGGAGGCTGTCCCGTCGAGCCACACTCGTCGGCTCGTGGCGGCCGTCGACCTCTTCGGGTTCTTGGTCATCCATGTCGTCGCCATCGGTGGTGTGCTGGTGGTCGGCGTGGGCTGGGCGGCGGTGGCGCTGTTCCTCGTGACGTACGTCATTCGTAGCTGGAGCGTGAGCGCGGGGTTCCACCGGTACTTCTCCCACCACTCGTTCCAAACCTCGCGCCCACTCCAGTTCGCGATAGCGGTGGTCGGCACCACCGCGATGCAGATGGGGGCTCTGTGGTGGGC
>JAHEJN010000191.1 GCA_024638845.1 Acidimicrobiales bacterium
CGGTGATGCCGGCGGTGGCACCGATGACACCGAAGCCGGCCGCCACGAGGGCGATGGCGATGCCGATGCGGGTGACCGCCTCGACGACGAGCGTCGCCGCCAGCGAGCCGAAGCGCAGTCGACCCTGGAGCACGCCGCGCTCGACGGCCTGGGCGAGATAGAAGGGGAGCCCGAGGGCCAGGAGCACGAACGGCACCGCCGACGCGCTCGACGTCATGTCCTGGAGGAACGGGCTCGCGATCGTCATCACCGCGGCCACGGCGACGCCGACCGCCCACGCACGGCGGAGAAGGCGGCGGCGGTGAAACTCGGCTCCGGCGGTGTCGGTGGTGCTGATGCGACGGGCGGCGAGAAGCTGCAGGGCGACGGCCACCGCCGTCAGGCCGAGCATCACGGTGACGATGAGGTTGGCATCGCCGAATTCGCTCGGGGTCATCCAGCGGGCGAGAAGCAGGTTGAGGAGGTAGTTCACGCCGCTGGCGACGAGCGTTGCCGCAGTGAGGAGCAATGATGCCCTCCGGATCGACGGAGGGGCTTCGGTCGAGGTGGGCCCCGACGGCGGCTCGACCGTTTCGATCGGCTGGTCCGTCTCGATGGGCTGGACCGTCTCGATCGAGCGTGGGACTGAAATCGTGGCGGTCATCGCGCGGCGTCCACCAGACCGATGTGGTCCAACGTGGTGCACGCCTCGGCGGCGACCGGTCGGATCAGATGCAGGTCGCCACCTTGACGGTTCGCCTGACGGCGATGGCGAACGAGCACCGACACCACCGAAGGGTGCAGATCGGTGACATCGGCGAGGTCGACGACGACCGACGGTCGGAGCCGGCTGGTGAGCGGCTCGAGCGTGTCTCGCAGCTCGAACGACTCAGCAGGATCGAGCTTGCCCGCCAACATGATGCGGTCGGTCTCCGGCCGGTCGGCCGGCGGGTCGAACGAGGTTGCCGCAGCCAGGCGGCTGTGACCGGCGAGGTCGATCGTCGCCCGGAGGGCGACCGACGGATCGCTCAGGCGCAGCCCCGGATGGGTGCTCATGAGGTCGTCGAGCAATGCGAGCGACGGGAGGTCGATCATCTCCACGAGCGAGCCGTCGACTTCGACGACGGGCGAGGAGGATGCCTGCTCGGCGAGCTCGGTGCGGACCCGGTCGATCTGGTGGACGTCGAATCGGGCGGGCAGGACGAATCGAGCCGGAGCCAGTCGGGTGTCGACCGCGGTTTCGGTCTGGGTTCGGTTGGCGATCAGGGTGGTGTTCATCGGGGTTTCCTTGTGGTGGGGGCCCACGGTCGGTGGGCGAGGACATCTACTGGTGATCTTCGGCGGACGGGGTCAAGCGCCGCTCCGCGGCAGATCAGGTTCAGATCAAGTCTTCGGTCGTGGCTGCGTTCAGGCCGCCGCGACCGACTCGAAGTGGGCGATGTGCCATTCGGTGACGTGGGCGAGGGGCAGCGACGAGGCGGCCGCGAAGTTCTGTCGGCCCATCGAACGGCGTTTCACCGGGTCGTCGAGCAGCGTGGCGATCGCCTCGGTGAGGGTGTCGACGTTGCTCGGGTCGAATGCCTCGGCGCAGAACCCCTCGGTCTCGATGAGGTCGATGAAGTCGCCGACGCGCGGGGCGACGGCAGATCGGGCGTAGGTGCCCGCTTGATGGAGGGGACCACTGCTGCCGGTGGTGGAGGTGTAGGGGAAGACGACGACGCTCGCTTCGGTGAACAGCGTCGGAACGCTCGATTCCTCGACGTATCCGGTGAAGCGCAACCCCGGGACATCGGCGTTCTCGGCTTCGACGGCGGCGAGGTATCCCGGCGCGTTCGGGCTGTCGGTTCCTGCGATCACGCACTCGACGTCGTATCCGGCGTCGATGAGTGTGCGGTGGGCGGCAACGAGGTCGTCGACCCGCTTGTAGGTGCCGAACTTGCCGAACGCGAGCACCGTGAGCCGGTCACCGTCCTGTTCGGCGACCGGCTCACCCGGATCCGCGAAGGAACCATGCGGAGTCAGGTACACGTTGTCTGCGCCATACGTCTCGCGGAGCACATCGACGTATTGGGGCATCGTCGTGACGACGGTGTCGGCCGACAAGACGACGCGAGTGAGCATCTTCCCGATCGAGGTCAGCACCCGGTTGAGCAGGCGGCTGGATCCGTACCCGGCCTGGTCGAGGTCGACCGTCTCGACGATGTTGTGCAACAGCACGACGCTCTTGGCCCGGGTCAGGCGAACCAGCGCCGGCGTGAACAGGCCGAGCGCGGCGGGCACCTTCCCGGTTCCGAAGCTGGTGAAGTGGGTGTTGAAGAACACCACGTCGGGTCGATCGCGACGAACCTGGCGCAGAATGCGCAGCGGAGTCGTCAACGAGTTGAACGACCAGGCGGCGCGATGGGTGATGCCCTCGGTGTTCTCCGGGAGGCCGGCGCGGTCATCGGCGAAGACGATCACGTCGTCGATCTCCGGCTTGGCCGCCAGTTGCTGCACCAGATGGTGCCCGTACTCGGTGAGGGTGGCGGTAGAGGGCGGAACGGCGGTGACGACGGCGACGCGGAGGCGACGCTCGGTCACCTCGGCCGGCGTCCGCGGGTACCCGCCGACGATCGCCCGAGCGCGGATCTTGACGAGATCGCGCAGGAACTGGACGGCGACCCGGCCGGGCCGGACCTTCGAACCGGGGGCATCGAACCATTCGACCGGGACCTCGGCCACCCGGTAGCCGAAGCGAGACGCGAGGAACAGCAGCTCGGCGTCGAAGCTGAACCCGTCGATACGGCCGGCGCCGAAGAGCGCCCGGGCGGCATCGCGGGTGAAGAGCTTGAAGCCACACTGCGAGTCGGCCACCTCGAGGCCGAGCCCGGCCCGAGTGATGCAACGCCAGCCCCAGCTGAAGAAGCGACGCAGGGTGGACTTGGACTGTTCGCTCGCACCTTCGGCGGCGCGTGATCCGATGGCCACGTCGGCACCGGCGTCGAGCTGGGCTCGCAGCGCCCGCACCTCGTGCATCGGCGTCGACATGTCGGCGTCGCTGAACAGGATCTGGCGGCCTCTCGCGGCACCGACACCGGCCCGCACCGCGGCGCCCTTGCCACGATTCACCCCCGGGTCGAGGACGATCACGTTGCGCAGATTCAGATCGCGGACGAGGCGGGG
>JAHEJN010000025.1:0-5231 GCA_024638845.1 Acidimicrobiales bacterium
GCTTCTCGCCGCCGGCAGCTGGAGCGCAGCACGCGATCTCGGCCACGTCCGGGTCGAGGGCAAGGACTACGTGTTCCGCGACGGAGACGTCACCGAGTTCCGCTTCAACGTCTGACCCGGTCCGCAGAGTCCGGGGCCGATGGGCGCAGTAGGATTTCGCGTCATGGCATGGTTGGTGTGCGAGGCGAGAGTGCTGGCCAGCCTCGAGATCGCCGAAACCCGTGGGTCCCGGCTGAAGGGCCTGCTCGGGCGCTCGGAGATCGACGGCGCACTACTCCTCGCGCCGGCACGCTCGATTCACACCCTCGGTATGCGGGTTCCCATCGACGTGGCCTTCTGCGACGAGGACCTCACCGTTTTGGCCACCCGGCGGGTACGCCCGCACCGGATCCCGAAGCCGCCTCGGGGGACCCGAGCGGTGGTCGAGGCCGAGAGCGGATCGTTCGAGCGGTGGAAGCTCGTTCCCGGCGATCAGCTGGAGATCCGCCAGTGACCGACCGCGATGCGGTCGGGGACGCCGGACCCGGCCGACTCGTGATCGTCGGCACGCCGATCGGGAATCTCGGCGACCTCTCCCCTCGTGCGATCGAGGCGCTGGCGAGCGCCGCGGTCGTTGCGTGTGAGGACACCCGCCGTACGGGACGCCTCCTCGCCCACGCCGGTGTGCGAGCCGAACGGCTGATGGCGATCCACGAGCACAACGAGCCCGACATGGCCCCGGTGGTCGTCGACATGATCGCCGCGGGGAAGACCGTCGCCGTCGTCACCGACGCCGGCATGCCCGGCATCAGCGATCCCGGTGAACGGGTGGTGGCTGCGGTTGCGGCTGCGGACTTGCCCATCGATGTCGTACCCGGCCCGGTCGCCTTCGTGGCCGGTCTGGTGGCGAGCGGGCTGCCGACAGCCCGGTTCGTATTCGAGGGCTTTCTGCCCCGTGGAGGCGCTGAGCGCAGGACACGTCTCGCCCACCTGGCTCGCGAGCCGCGCACCATCGTGCTCTACGAAGCCCCGCATCGGCTGGCGGCTACGCTCGCCGACCTGACCACCGGGCTCGGTGGCAAGCGGCGGGTGGCGTTGGCCCGCGAGCTCACCAAGTTGCACGAACACGTCTGGCGGGGGGATCTCGACGGGGCGTGCGCCGAGGTCGAACAGCAGCCGCCGCGGGGCGAGTACGTGCTGGTCATCGAGGGTGCGCCACCATCGGAGCCGGCCACCGACGACGCCATCTCGGAGGCCTTCGCCCGCCATCGGGCCACAGGAGCCGGCACCAAGCAGGCGGCCGCAGCCGTCGCGGCCGAGCTCGGCGTGTCCCAACGGCGTGCGTACCAGATCGGTATCGCCTGACCAGCGTTTTCTCCGGTATCCCCGCCGTTGTCACACCCTCTCCATACTGTTGGATCCATGAGCTCCCCCATGGTTCTGGTCGTCATCGTGTGTTCGGTCGTCGCCGTTCTCGGCGTCGCCGCGGCCGGCATGGTGGCCGGCATGCGCCTCATGCGCCGCCAGACGGCGCTCCTGCGGGCCCAGGTCGAAACCGATCGCGACCTGGCGGTCGAAGCTGCCGTGTCGTCGGTGTTGGCCGAGCGCGAGGCAACGCTGCGGGCCGTGGCCGCCGAACGCGACATCACCGTGCAGTCGGTGGTCGACACCACCATGCAGGTGGCCAACGACAAGCTCGGCGCTTCGGTGGCCCGGGGCAGCCAGGAGCTCGAACTGCGCAACGAGGCGATCTCCCAGCAGGTCGACGGCATGAACGCCCAGCTCGCGAAGCTGAACGAGGCCGTTCAGAGCCTGCACCGCGATCGAGCCACCCAACACGGCCAAGTCGTCGAACAGCTGAAGGCGGCCCAGAACACCACCCAGGCCCTCGCCGACACCACCCAGACACTGCGTGAGGCCCTGGCCAGCCCCAAGGCGCGTGGACAGTGGGGCGAGCGGATGGCCGCCGACGTGTTGCGTGCGGCCGGATTCACCGAAGGGGTCAACTTCCGGCAACAGACCGCCATCGCCAACGGTGCCATCCCCGACTTCACGTTCCTGTTGCCTCATGGACTCGTGTTGCACATGGACGTCAAGTTCCCCTTCGCCAACTACATCAACTTCCTCGATGCCGAGACGCCGACCGACGCCGATCGGGCCCGAGCCGAGTTCGCCCGTGACGTCCGCAAGCACGTCAAGTCGCTGCGCGATCGGGGCTACGTCGATCCGCCCACCACCGTCGACCACGTGCTGCTGTTCGTCCCGAACGAGAGCGTGTACACGTTCCTGCACGACAACGATGCCGAGATCCTCGACGTGGCCATGCGTCACAAGGTCGTGTTGTGCTCGCCGTCCACCCTGTTCGCCGTGCTCGGCGTGGTACGGGCGGCCATAGACAGTTTCGCCCTCGAACAGACGAGCAACGAGATCCGTGACTGTCTGCAGAAGTTCTCCAAGCAGTGGCAGTTGTTCGGCGATCATCTCGACAAGGTCGAGCGCCAGTTCGACACCGTCCGTCGGTCCTTCGACGACCTCACCGGCAAGCGCCGCCGCCAACTCGAACGTGAGCTCGACCGCATCGATCAACTGGCGGTCGACGCAGGGCAGCAATCACTGCTCGTGGATCCCGACCGACCCACCCTGCGCGAGATCTCCGCCGGCTGATTCGGCCACGGGTTAATGCCACCTTCGGGTTCAGGCGCCGCCGGTAGGGTGACGTGGTGGGCCGCTACTTCGTCACGACACCCATCTACTACGTCAACGATGCTCCGCACATCGGGCACGCCTACACCACGCTCAATGCCGATGCGCTCGCCCGGTGGCATCGGTTGTGCGGCGACGAGGTGTTCTTCCTCACCGGAACCGACGAACACGGACTGAAGATCCAACGCGTCGCCGAGGCCAACGGCATCACCCCGATCGAGCAGGCCGACCGCACGAGCGTGCGTTTCCGTGATGCCTGGGAGCTGCTGGACATCAGCAACGACGACTTCATTCGCACCACAGAGCCCCGCCACCGGATCGCCGTGCAGCAGTTGCTCACGGCGGCCTACGACAACGGGTACGTCGAGAAGGGCACCTACGAAGGTGACTACTGCGTCTCGTGCGAGGCGTACTACAACGACGACGAGCTCATCGACGGGTGTTGCCCGATCCACAAGCGTCCGGTCGAGCACATGTTGGAGGACAACTACTTCTTCAAGCTCTCGGCCTTCGAGGACCGGCTGCTCGAGTGGCTCGAGTCCGATCCCGACGTGATCATTCCCGAGGGTTACCGCAGAGAAGCGATCGGCCTGGTGAAGCAGGGCCTCGACGACGTCTCGATGACCCGGAGCTCACTCGACTGGGGTGTGCCCGTTCCTTGGGACGACGGTCACGTGTTCTATGTCTGGTACGACGCGCTGATCAACTACGCCACGGCGGTCGGCTACGGCCGCGACCCCGAGCGGTTCGCACAGTGGTGGCCACACACCCACCATGTGATGGGCAAGGACATCATCCGATTCCATTGTGTGTACTGGCCGGCGATGCTGCTGGCCGCCGGGATCACCGATCTCCCGAGGTATCACGTGCACGGGTTCCTGCTCGTCGGCGGCGAGAAGATGTCGAAGTCGAGCCTCAATCAGATCGCGCCGGCCGACCTCGTCGCCGACTTCGGCGTCGACGGATTCCGTTATGCGGTCCTGCGGGACAACTCCTTCGGACCCGACGGCGATTTCAGCTACGAGGGCCTGCTCACCCGCTACAACAGCGATCTGGCCAACACGTTCGGGAACCTGTTGCAGCGGGTCACCACGGTCGTGCACAAGTCGTGTGGCGGCATCGGGCCCGCACCCGACCCGCACAGCGTGCTGCGGGTCAAGGCCGAACGAGCGGTCGCCGAGTCGACCGAGGCCTGGCGGAGAGTGCAGCCGTCGACGGCGCTCGATGCGACGATTCGACTGGTTCGTGACACCAACGAGTATCTCCAGGAGACCGAGCCGTGGAAGCTCGAGCCCGGGATCGAAGTCGACCGCATCATGGGGGACGCGCTCGAGGCGCTGCGCATCACGGCACTGCTCATCAGCGCAGCCGCGCCCGGCGCCGCCCAGACGGCGTGGGAGCGAATCGGCCTGAGCGGCCGACTCGACGACCAACGCCTGCCGGCGGCGGGCGTGTGGGGCGGCTACACGGGCGGTCACGAGGTCACCAAGGGCGATCCGTTGTTTCCCCGCCTCAAAGGCTGACGGTGTCCGTTGCGACCACGAACGGCGATGAACCGGCCCTGGTCGAGTGGATAGACAACCACTGTCACCTTCCGGCCGGCGCCGAAGGCGACGAGCTGGTCGGCGAAGCGCGTCGTGCCGGAGTGGTGGGGCTGATAACCATCGGGACCGATCTCGCCTCGTCTCGGGCCGCGGCAGCCCGAGCCGAGTCGACCGAGTCGGTCTGGGCCACCGCCGGCGTGCACCCACACGATGCCGAGGTGAACGGTTCGCCGGCGACCTCGGGCCCGGGGTGGGCCGAGCTGGTCGACCTGCTGGCCCGGCCCCGAGTCGTGGCCGTCGGAGAGTGCGGCCTCGACTACCACTACGACCACTCGCCACGTGCGACGCAACGCCAGGTGTTCGACGCCCAGGTCGAGCTGGCGAACACCCTGGACGTTCCGCTGGTGATCCACACGCGCGAAGCCTGGGACGACACCTTCGCGGTGCTCGACGCCGCCTCGGTCCCGTCCACCACGATCTTCCACTGCTTCACCGGTGGCCCCGGTGAGGCCGCACGGTGTCTCGAACGGGGCGCGTTCCTCTCCTTCTCCGGGATCGTGACCTTCGGCTCGGCCGATCAGGTCCGCGCCGCGGCCGCGCTGTGTCCGCTCGACCGGCTGCTCGTCGAGACCGACTCGCCGTATCTGGCGCCGGCACCGCACCGGGGTGCGCCGAACCGACCGGCGCTGGTGGTGGCCGTCGGTCGCGGCCTGGCCGAGGCGTGTGGACGCAGCATCAACGAGGTCGCCCAGGCGACCACGGCGAACGCCCGTCGAGCGTTCCGACTCGAATCGTGACCGACCCGCGGGCCTGTCGTGATTACGACGGTCGGGTGACGAAAGTTGCGTTCGTGTTACGGACGTCCTAGAGTCCGACGTTCGGAGCAGGGGTCTTGGCCCCTGCCTGCAGTCCTGTCCGCCAGTGAGGGGTCCGACCTCTGTTCGCAGTTCGCCGAGTTCCGATCGTCGCAGTATCGGCACTGGTCTTCGTCGTCTTGCTGGTCGC
>JAHEJN010000025.1:5331-34192 GCA_024638845.1 Acidimicrobiales bacterium
CATCTCGCCACGCCGGCCCAGCAGGATGCGATGGCGTTCGCGCTGTTCCAGATGAGCGGGGCAGGCTCGTGGCCGGTGTGTGGCCAACATCTCCTCTGAACCGTCATCGGTGCGACTGACACCCACGGCGATCCGCGAGCTCCTCGATCGTCACGGCGTCGAGCCGAGCCGCGCGCTCGGACAGAACTTCATGGTCGACGCCAACACCGTCGATCGAATCGTTCGGCTGGCGCAGGTCGAGCCCGGCGACCGCGTGGTCGAAATCGGTCCCGGTGTGGGTGCGCTGACGGTGTCGTTGGCCGATCACGGCGCATCAGTGCTGGCCGTCGAGGCCGATCGACAGCTCCTGGCGCCGTTGGCCGAGGTGGTCGAAGGCCTCGATGTCGAGGTCGTTCATGCCGATGCCACCGAGCTCGACTGGGCCGGGCGCCTCGGGCCTCATCGGTGGAAGATGGTGGCCAATCTTCCCTACAACGTGGCCACGCCGCTCGTGCTCGACGTCTTGGAGGGCGTACCCGCAGTCGAGGAGCTCACCTTTCTCGTGCAACGGGAGGTCGGTGAACGACTGGTGGCCGAACCGGGCTCGAAGGTCTATGGGCTTCCGTCGCTGCACGTCTCCTATTGGGCCGAAGCGACGATCGTCGCCCGGGTACCGCCGACGGTCTTCCACCCCCGACCACGGGTCGAGTCGGTGCTGGTCCGACTGGTGCGCCATCCGGCTCCGCCGGTCGATGCCGACTTCGGAGCGATGATGGCTCTGGCCCGGCAGGCGTTCGGCCAACGCCGAAAGATGCTGCGTCGCTCGCTCGGCGGCCGGGTCAGCGACGCGCAGTTCGAGGCGGCGTCGATTCGGGCCGATGCGAGACCCGAGACGTTGTCACTGTGCGACTGGAGCCGACTGGCCATCGTCGTCGCCGCCGCTGACGGCGGGACCGGGTCATGAGCATCGAGGTCATTGCTCCGGCCAAGCTGACCGTCTCGCTGCGGATCACCGGCAGGCGCGACGACGGCTACCACCTGATCGATGCCGAGATGGTCTCTCTCGACCTGCACGACACCCTCGCCATCGATGTTGCCCCGGCCGGCTCGGTCGGGACAGGTGCGATGATCGTCGAGGGGCGCCGCGATCGGGTCGCGCTCGGCGCCGACAATCTCGTCGCGCGGGCGCTGGCCGCCGCCGGCCTCGTCGCCGACGTGACCCTCACCAAGCGCATCCCCGCCGGCGCCGGTCTGGGCGGCGGATCGGCCGATGCGGCGGCAATCCTGCGATTCGCCGGCATCGACGACCTCGACCTTGCCGCGTCGCTCGGAGCCGACGTGCCGTTCTGTCTCGTCGGGGGTCGAGCCCGGGTGCGCGGCATCGGCGAAGTCATCGAGCCGTTGCCGTACGAATCACGGGTGCTCACGCTCGTGACTCCCGAGTTCGGATGCTCGACGCCCGAGGTGTACGCGATGTGGGATCGGATGGGCGAACCGAGAGGGGACAACGGCAACGATCTCGAACCGGCTGCGGTGACCCTCGAGCCGCGGCTGGTCGCAGTTCGCGACCGACTGGCCGACGAGGCCGGGCTGAAGCCGCGCCTGGCCGGAAGCGGGTCGACGTGGTTCGTCGATGGTGCCCACGACGTCACCGGTGGAGTCGTCGTACAGACCGTCGAGTCGGCGGTCTGACCGGGCCGGGTCCCGCCGGTCGCGGCGCGCTCGGCCTACTTCTTGCGCTGGAATCGGGTGCGCCGCAGCATCTTGCGATGCTTCTTCTTTCGCATGCGCTTGCGACGCTTCTTGATCAACGATCCCATGGCTGCCGCACACTACCGGCGGGTGAAGGGTGCGCCAACCCGAGACCGCAGCGACGTCGTCTCGGTTAGGCTCGACTCGACAGTGCCCGGTAGTTCAACTGGCAGAACGTCGGCCTTTGGAGCCGAATGTTGGAGGTTCGAGCCCTCCCCGGGCAGCCACCGAGACGGTCGATCACCGAAGGGCACCGACATGACATCGCACAGGCCTCCCCGATGAGCGATATGCCGCTGTCGAGCATCGTTTTGGGTGCAGGTTCCGGAAGCCGGATGCGGTCGTCGCGGCCCAAGCCCCTGCATCCGTTGTGTGGCAAACCCATGCTCGTCTACGTGCTCGAGGCTCTGGCGCCGCTCGGTCTCGCCCGTCAGATGCTGGTGGTGGGAGCCGGAGCCGAGCAGGTTTCGAAGAAGCTGGTCGAGGTCGCGCCCGATCTTCCGGTGGAGTTGGTGCATCAGCCGCAACCGCTCGGCACAGGAGCGGCCACCGCCGCGGCCCTTGCTGCCTTCGACGATCTCCTCGACATCGACGACCACGCCGACGTGGTCGTCATCCCCGCCGACATGCCCCTCGTCACCACCGAGACGCTTCGGCATCTCGTGACCGAACATCGGGCCACCGGAGCCGCCGCGTCGGTGCTGGCTCGGCGCGGTTCGGCCGACTCGGGCTACGGAGTGCTCCTCGACGGTCGGGCCGGAGAAGTCGGATCGATCGAGCGGAAACCGCTTCCCGGCGGTTCCGCCGGCCTGGTAGCGGCCGGCGTGTTCTGTTTCCGACGATCGCTGCTGACCCCGGCGTTGCGTCGGGTGTACCCCGAAGACCTCACCGACGAGGTCCGCCTCGGTGAGGTGGTCGAGGTTCTGCACGACATGGGGTATCGGACGATCTCGGTCGTCGTCGACGATCCGGTCGAGGTCCAGGGTGTGAACGACCGGGTCGATCTCGCCCGTACCGAGGCCCAACTGCGCGCTCGCATCAACCTCGACTGGATGGCCCGCGGGGTCACCATGGTCGACCCGGCCCGCACGGTCATCGACACGACGGTCGATCTCGCCGTCGACGTCACGCTCTTTCCCGGCACGCTGTTGCAGGGCCTCACCGTGATCGGGGAGGGCGCCCAGATCGGCCCCGACACGCATCTGGTCGACTGCGCCGTCGGTCAGGGGGCACGCGTGCGCCATTCGGTGGGCCGCGACGCCGAGGTCGGCTCGTTTGCCGAGGTCGGCCCCTTCGCCGTGCTCGAGCCCGGCGCGTCGGTCGCGCCGGCGAGCACGATCGGTCCGTTCCAGGTCGTGTCGGGTGGCGGTTTCCCCGACGCGCTCACGTGACGTTGGCTACGGTGCGATTACGGGTAGTTCCATCCCGCCAGAAGCGCCTCCGGAGGTTCCCGTGGAGCTCGTGACCAAGAAGCGTCTGTATCTCGTCTCGGGGCGGGCCAACCCTGCGTTGGCCGAGGCCATCGCCCAGACGCTGGGAGTTCGGCTCGGCCAGCCGAACATGGCCGGGTTCGCCAACGGTGAGCTCCACTGTCGTTTCGGTGAGTCGGTGCGAGGCGCCGATGTGTTCATCATCCAGTCGCACTGCAGCTTCGGCGACGGCCACACGGTGAACGATGCGATCATGGAGCAGCTCCTGATGGTCGACGCGGCCAAACGGGCCTCGGCCAAGCGCATCACCGTCGTGTGTCCCTTCTACGGCTACGCCCGCCAGGATCGCAAGTCCGAGGGGCGCGAACCCATCACCGCCAAGCTGATCGCCAACATGTTCAAGGTCGCCGGTGCCAGCCGCATGGTGGCCGTCGACCTGCATTCGGGCCAGATCCAGGGCTTCTTCGACGGACCGTGGGATCACCTCACGGCCATGCCCGTCCTCGTCGATCGTCTACGTGCTCTCGGTGACGACATCGTCGTGGTGTCGCCCGACGCCGGCCGGGTGAAGGTCTCGGAACGGTACGCGAATGCGTTGGGCGCCGATCTCGCGATCGTCCACAAGCGCCGCGTCAAGGGCCAGAAGAACGTGGTGGAAGCCAAAGAAGTGGTGGGCGAGGTCGATGGCCGCATCTGCGTGCTGATCGACGACATGATCGACACCGGTGGCACCATCGTCGCCGCCGCCGAACAGCTCGCCGAGCGCGGGGCCACCATGGTGTACGCGGCGACCACCCACGCAGTGCTGTCGGATCCCGCCGTCGATCGCATCAAGAATTCGGTGATCGAACGGGTCGTGATCACCGACACGCTGCCCCTGCCGCCCGAGAAGCAGATCGACAAGTTCGAGACGGTCTCGGTGGCGGCCATCATTGCAGCCGCCATCGACGCCGTCTTCGAGGACACGAGCGTCAGTGACATCTTCGGCGGCAGCAACCTGAGCTGAGGCTCGGGCCGACGATCGACTGCGGTCCACGGTCCGGGGAGGTGAGGGTTTGGGCCGTCCGCCGCTAGCATGGCGGGTCGGTTTCACCGCACTCGTCAGCAGTTCTCATCGGAGTCCTCCCACCATGGCCGAGCTCGTTCTCACCGCAAGCACCGGGCGCCTCCAGGGCACCCGCGCCACCCGTCGTCTGCGTCGCGAGGGCAAGGTTCCGGGCGTGGTGTACGGGCTCGGCGCCGATCCCGTCGCCGTGAGCGTGGAGTACGCCGAGCTGCGCGGCGTCCTCACCACCGAGGCCGGGCTCAACGGCCTCATCGCGCTCGAGGTCGACGGCGGAAGCCAGCTCTGCATCGTCAAGGAGCTTCAGCGGCACCCGGTTCGTGGCGAGGTCAACCATGTCGACTTCATTCGGCTCGACCCCGACGTCGAAGTCGCCGTCGAAGTTCCCATCGTGTTGCTCGGACAAGCCAAGAAGGTGCTCGACGAGAACGGCATGGTCGACCAGCCGATGTTCTCCCTGCTGGTCCTGTCGAAGCCCGACGCCATCCCGAACGAGCTCACCGTCGACGTCTCCGATCTCGAGGTCGGTTCGAGCATTCGCGTGGGCGATGTCGCCCTGCCCGCCGGCGTGCGTACCGAGGTCGATCTCGACGATGCGGTTGCCGTCGGCACCCTGACTCGCTCGACGCTCGAGGCCATCGCCGAAGAAGAGGCGGCCGAAGCCGAGGCCGAGGCCGAAGCTGCGGGCGAGGCTGGTGACGAAGGCGGCGAGTCGGCGGCCGAGGGCGACGCCGACACAGCTTCCGACGCCGAGTAGCTGACGATGGCGGCGCTGCGACGCGCCAAGCGGTCGGCCGAGCGGCGGGGCACTCCTGCCGACCTGCTCGTGGTCGGCCTGGGAAATCCCGGTGAGCAGTACGCGGGAAGCCGCCACAACGTCGGCGCGCAGGCCGTCGACGTGTTGGTCCTACGGCACGCCGGTCGGCTCCGTTCATCGAAGGAGCAGGCCATGACCGACCTGCTGCGGCTGGGCGACAAGCGGGTCGCGGTGGCGTTTCCGCTGACGTACATGAACGAGTCGGGACGGTCGGTGCAGTTGCTCGTCCGGCGCTACGGGATCGACGATCTTGCTCGCCTCGTGGTGGTCCAGGACGAGCTCGACCTCGAACCGGGCCAGGTTCGGGTCAAGGCCGGCGGCGGCCTTGCCGGCCACAACGGCCTGCGGTCCATCCAGTCCCATCTGGGTTCGGCCGACTTCACGCGGGTTCGGATCGGCATCGGCAAGCCGGTGAGCAAGGAACGCGGTGCCGACCACGTGCTCCGCCGGGTCGGAAAGGCCGAACGGGCCGAGCTCGACATCGCGGTCGAGATCGCCGCCGATGCCGTCGAGACCATTGCCGCCGAGGGGGTCGAGGCCGCGATGCAGCAGATCAACGGCTTGGTGTGAGGCCCACGAGCGCGCCGTTGGCGCCCCTGGTCGAGCTGATCGCCGATCACCCTGCCGTGGTCGATCTCGTGGGTCGGCGGTCCCCCGCAGTGGCGGTACCGGCGCCGGCCCAGCCGATCACCCTGGCCGCGGTGGCCCACGTCGGCGACCGGTCACCGGTGTTGGTGGTGGTGCCCGGGGGCATCGACGCCGACCGCCTCGGAAGTGATCTGGCTGCATTCGTCGGTGAGGCCGTCGAGGTCCTGCCCGCATGGGAGACGTTGCCCTTCGAGCGGGTGAGTCCGACCGTCGAGACCATGGGTCGGCGGTCCCGGGTGCTGTCGAACCTCCATCACCGTCGAGGCGCCCGCTTGCTGATCGCGTCGGCTCGGGCCGTGGTGCAGCGCCTGGCGCCGGGCGCGACCGACGTCGAGCCGATCGTGGTCGGCGTCTCCGACGTGGTCGATCCCCACGAGCTCGTGGCGCGCCTGGTCGAGTGGGGCTACCGACGCGATGTCCAGGTCGAGCATCGGGGTGACGTCGCGCTCCGCGGGTCGATCGTCGATGTGTTCCCGTCGACGGGCGACTCGCCCGTGCGCATCGATCTCTGGGGTGACGAGGTCGATCGCATGACCGAGTTCTCGATCGCCGATCAACGTTCGACCGTCGAACGATCCGAAGTCACGATCTTCCCGGCCAGGGAGTTCCTGCTCGATCAACCGAGCCGTGATCGCGCCGAGGAGCTGATCGGTTCGGCTCCGTGGGGTCGGGAACAATGGCAGCGGTTGGCCGACGGCGATTCCTTCGACGGCATGGAATCGTGGTTGCCGTGGATCGCCGACGACACGCAGTCGGTGGTGGACCTCCTCGACGCGGACGCCCAGATCGTGCTCGTCGACCCCACTCGGCTGCGGGCCCGGGCGACCGACCTCCTCGCCGAGGAGCACGACCTTGCCGCGTCGCTCGCCCGCACGTGGGACGTGAGCGACGTCGAGAACGTGCCGCGCCTGCATCTCGAGCTCGAGCATCTGCTCGAGCGCTGCGCTGCACCGACCTGCATCATCAGCACCTTGGCCTCGGGTCCCGAGATCCCGCAGCTCGCAGCATCGGCGCCTGCGCCGTCGAGCGCCGAGGGTGGGGGACCGGTGCACCAGATCACCCGGCTCCTGGCCGATGGATACCGGGTGGTGGTCACCGCCGACGGATCGGGCTCGGCGACGCGTCTCGCCGATCGCCTGGGTGACGAGGGTGTCGACCTCTCGATCGTCGACGAGCTCCGCGATCGAACGGGCGGCCAGTTGATCGTCGCCGGGATCGACCACGGCGTGATCCTGCCCGAAGTCGGGTTGGCGATCATCTCCGAGTCCGACCTCACCGGCCGACGGCGTACCCATCGACGGCGACGGACCCGCCAGGTCGACGCCCAACGGTTCTTCGACGATCTCGCTCCCGGCGACTACGTGGTGCACCAGACCCACGGTGTGGCGCGGTACGGCGGCATGGTCACCCGGTCGATCGGCGGGTCCGAACGCGACTACCTGCTCCTCGAGTACCGCGGCACCGATCGGCTGTACCTGCCCAGTGACCAGATCGACACCGTCCGGCACTACACCGGCGGCGACAGCCCCTCGTTGTCGCGGATGGGCGGCGCCGACTGGCAGAAGGCCAAGGGCAAGGTCCGGGCCGCGGTGGCGGAGATCGCGCAGGAGCTGGTGGTGCTCTACCAGCGGCGTCTCGCCACGCCCGGCCATGCCTTCGCCCCGGACAGCCCGTGGCAGTCCGAGGTAGAGGCCGCCTTCCCGTACCAGGAAACCCTCGACCAGCTGGCCGCGATCGACGCCGTGAAGGGCGACATGGAGCGCCGCGAGCCGATGGACCGCCTCGTCTGCGGCGATGTCGGCTTCGGGAAGACCGAGATCGCCGTGCGCGCCGCGTTCAAGGCGGTGCAGGACGGGAAGCAGGTGGCGGTGCTCGTGCCGACGACGCTGTTGGCCCAACAGCACCTGCAGACCTTCGCCGAGCGGTTCGCCGCCTACCCCATTCGGGTCGAGGCGTTGAGCCGGTTCCTCAGCACCAAGCAGGCGAGAGCCGTGATCGCCGGCGTCGAGTCGGGCGACGTCGACGTCGTGATCGGTACCCACCGCCTGCTCTCCCAGGACGTGACCTTCAAGAACCTCGGACTGCTGGTGATCGACGAGGAGCAGCGGTTCGGGGTCTCCCACAAGGAGTCCATCAAGCAGCTGCGGGCCGACCTCGATGTGCTCACCCTCACGGCCACACCCATACCCCGCACGCTCGAGATGAGTCTCACCGGCATTCGTGATCTCACCGTGCTCACCACGCCTCCGGCGGAACGCCAGCCCATCCTCACCTACGTCGGTGAGTACGACGAGCGGGCCGTTTCCGAGTCGATCCGGCGTGAGCTCCTGCGCGACGGCCAGGTGTTCTTCGTCCACAACCGCGTGATGGACATCGAGCACGTCGCCGCCGACCTGAGACGACTGGTACCCGAGGCGCGGGTCGCGGTCGCCCACGGCCAGATGGACGAAGCCCTGCTCGAGTCGGTGGTGATCGACTTCTGGGAGGGCAAGTACGACGTCCTGGTGTGCACCACGATCATCGAGTCGGGCATCGACATGCCGACGGTGAACACCCTCGTCGTCGATCGGGCCGACCTCATGGGGCTGGGTCAGCTCCACCAGCTGCGGGGCCGGGTGGGCCGCTCGGGCTCGCGTGCCTACGCCTACCTGTTCACTCCACCCGATCGGGTGCTGACCGAGGAGGCCTACGAGCGTCTGAAGACGATCGGTGAGACGACCGAACTGGGTTCGGGCTTCAAGATCGCCATGCGCGATCTCGAGATTCGCGGCGCCGGCCATCTGCTCGGGACCGGGCAGTCCGGCCACATCGCCGCCGTCGGCTACGACCTGTACTGCCAGATGGTCACCGAAGCGGTGGCCGAGCTCAAGGGGGAGACACCCGAGGTCACGCGCGAGGTGAAGCTCGACCTGCCCGTCGACGCCCACCTCCCGGCCGACTATGTGCCCAAGGAGGCCCTTCGCCTCGAGGCCTACCGCCGGCTGGCTGCGGTCACGACCAACGCCGAGGTCGACGAGATCGCCGCCGAGTGGATCGATCGTTACGGTCCGATTCCGGCCGCGGGCGAGGCGCTGCTGGCCATCGCCCGGCTTCGGGTGGCCTGCTTCGATCGCGGCATCGACGAGATCACCGTGGGCAAGGGCCCCGGTTTCGGCGGACCCAAGTGGATCGCGAAGATCTCACCCGTCGAGCTTCGGGTGAGCAGGAAGATGCGCCTCGAGCGCGTCTACCGCGGCTCGACCTACCGCGAGCAGGCCAGGATCCTCCAGCTCGCCTTGCCCTCGGCCACCACGGCGGCGGTCGATCTGGTCCAGGCCTTCGACGAGCTCCTGCCCGAGACGGCCGAATCCGCGTCGTGAGCGTCGTGCCGTTCGAAGCCCTCCCCGGCCGCCTAGCCTACGCCCCGTGATGAACCGCCTTCTCGTCCTCGTCGCCTTGGTTGCGCTGGTCGCTGCTGCGTGCGGCTCACAACGCGCCGCCCTCGAAGTGGGCGACGTCTCGGTCAGCCGAGGGGATCTGATCGACGCGCTCGAAGAGCAGGGTCAGGTCACCGACGGTGTGGCCTCCAATGCGGCGGCGGCGCAGTACCTGACCGACCAGGCTCGTGAGGTGCTGTTGCAGGGGGCGGCCGACCGGGCCGGTCTCGACGTCGTGGTCGATGTGGACAACGCCGACCAGGTCTTCACCACGCTGGTGGCCGCAGAGGTCGAGGACCGTGTACCCGACATCCGTGCGGTGGCCGCCGCATCGGTCACGTGTTCGCGTCACATCCTCGTGCCCACCGAAGCCGAGGCTGCCGATCTCCTGACCCAGCTCGACGGCGGCGCCGACTTCGCCACGCTGGCGACGGAGTTCTCCATCGACACCGGCTCGGGTGCAGTCGGCGGGGACCTCGGATGTGTCCCCCTCGGCACGTTCGTGCCCGAGTTCGAAGCGGCGCTCCTCGAGGGCGCGGTGAACGAGGTGGTCGGGCCGGTGGCAACCGACTTCGGTTTCCATCTGATCGAGAAGCTGTCCAACGACGACGTGAGCGATCAGAGCGTCGTCGAAGCCGGTCTCGGAACGGCGTTCGCCACCCAGGAGGATTTCGACGCCTGGCGCACCGAGCTGCTCCAGGTCGACGAGGTGTCGGTCGATCCTCGCTACGGCGAGTGGGATCCCATCGGTCTCCTGGTCGTGCCCCCTGCCGTCACCGCTCCCGAGTGACCCCACACATCGACGTCGTCGGCCTCGGCCCGGGCGACGCCTCGCTCGTCACTCCCGCCACCCGGGAGATCATCGACGGCGCGTCACATCGGTATCTCCGCACGCGCCACCATCCGAGTGCCGCGACTATGCCCGCCGCGGTGAGCTTCGACGAGGAGTACGAGCGAGCGGACACCTTCGCCGACGTGTACCGGGAGATCGCCCGGCGGCTCCTCGAGGCGGCGGCTCGGGAGGGCTCGATCGTCTACGCGGTGCCCGGGTCGCCGTTGGTCCTCGAGCGAACGGTCGAGCACCTGCTGGCCCAGGCCGCCGTCCCCGTCGTCGTGCATCCGGCCATGTCGTTCCTCGACATCGCCTGGGCCCGCCTGGGTGTCGATCCGGTCGAATCGGGCGTCACGCTGATCGACGGTCATCGCTTCGCCGAGATGGCGAGCGGTATGGCCGGGCCTGCTCTGGTGGCGCACTGCCACAACCAACGCGTGCTCTCGGACATCAAGTTGAGCACCGATGTCGCACCGTCGCAGCCGGTAACGGTGCTCCAGCGACTCGGTACCGACGACGAGCGGGTGTTCCAGGTCGACTGGTGGGACCTCGATCGAGGCGTCGACGCCGACCATCTCACCTCGCTCTACATCCTCGAGCCGGCACCGTCGGCCGCGCGTGCTCTCGGTCGGTTGAGCGACGTCGTCCACACCCTCCGCCGTGAATGTCCGTGGGACCGTGAACAGACCCACGGATCCCTGCGTCGGCACCTGGTCGAGGAGACCCACGAGGTGCTCGAGGCGATCGATCGCTTCGTCGAGGCCGAGGCGGACGCCGACAATGGCGCCGTCGATCAGGCCGACCAACACCTTCGCGAGGAGCTCGGCGACCTCCTGTTCCAGGCGTTCATCCACGCCGCGATCGCCGACGAGGACGGCCGGTTCTCCGTGGCCGACATCGCCGACGGCATCCACGACAAGCTGGTGGGTCGCCATCCCCATGTCTTCGGCGACGCCGAGACCATCGACGCCGAAACGCTGGTCGTGCAATGGGAGGCGGCCAAGGTGGCCGAGAAGGGCCGTACGTCGGTGTTCGACGGCATCCCCGCCGGGATTCCGGGGGTGGCGTTGTTGGGCAAGGTCCAGCGCAAGGCGGCGACGTTGGGGGTCGACGTCTCCGGCTCGGTCGACGACCTCCGCACCGAGCTCGATGGCATCGACGACGAATCGGCGATCGACGAAGCCCAGGTCGCTCGTCTCGTCGCCCTGCTGGTGGCGCTGGCCAATCAGGCCGGTGTCGACGTCGAGGACGCCGCTCGCAACTCCGCCCGGCGCCTCCGCGATCGGGCGGTGGCGATGGAACGTCTTGCCGAGGGTGGGTCCGAGATCGGTGCGAGCGAGGGCTGAGCGAGGGCTGAATCCGACTTCGAGCCACCATCAACACCAGCCACACGGCTAACGTGGTCCCCACTGGCAACTCCAGCCACAATGTGGCGCGAGGGGCCCGAGGGCCTGGTTGCGCAGTGCAAGGCGACCGCTTCCTCGTTGTTTCGTCGAACCATCACAAGCCAGGAGCTCCCCACGTGAGCATCATCGAATCCGTGAGCGCGCGCGAGGTCATCGACTCGCGAGGAAACCCCACCGTCGAGGTCGAGGTCGAGCTCGACTCGGGGGCGACAGGACGAGCGCTCGTTCCCTCGGGCGCGTCGACAGGCCAGTTCGAGGCGGTCGAGCTGCGAGACGGCGGCGACCGCTTCGGTGGCAAGGGTGTCCGCGGCGCGGTGAACAACGTCGACGGTGAGCTGGCCGAGCTGGTGGTCGGCTTCGATGCCCTCGATCAGCGGGATGTCGACGCGGCCATGTTGACCCTCGACGGCACCGACAACCTCGGTCGCCTCGGCGCCAACGCGGTGCTCGGGGTGTCGCTGGCCGTGGCCCGCGCCGCGGCGACCGAGCTCGGGTTGCCGCTGTATCGCTACGTGGGAGGAGCCAATGCCCACGTTCTTCCGGTTCCGATGATGAACGTGTTGAACGGTGGCGAACACGCCGACAACAACATCGACCTCCAGGAGTTCATGCTGATGCCGGTCGGGGCGGCGTCGTTCAGCGAGGGCCTGCGGTGGGGGATCGAGACCTACCACGTGCTCAAGAAGGTCCTGCACGATCGCGGTCTCGCCACCGCCATCGGTGACGAGGGCGGCTTTGCGCCGGACCTCGGGTCGAACGAGGAGGCGTGTCAGCTGCTGGTCGAGGCCGTCGAGGCCGCGGGACGGGTGCCCGGCGAGGAGATCGCGCTCGCGCTCGACCCCGCCAGCACCGAGTTCTACCGCGACGGCGCCTATCACCTCGCGGGAGAGGACCGGGTGCTCAGCTCCGACGAGATGGTCGAGTACTACGCCTCGCTGAGCGATCGGTATCCGATCGTGTCGATCGAGGACGGCATGGCCGAGGAGGACTGGGACGGCTGGAAGACACTGAACTCCGCCATCGGCGATCGCGTGCAACTGGTGGGCGACGATCTGTTCGTCACCAACACCGAGCGCCTGGCGCGCGGCATCGAGCTCGACGTCGCCAATTCGATCCTCGTGAAGGTGAATCAGATCGGCACCCTCACCCAGACGCTCGAAGCGGTCGATCTCGCCAACAGGAACGCGATGACTGCGGTGATGTCGCATCGGTCCGGTGAGACCGAGGACACCACCATCGCCGATCTCGCCGTGGCCACCAATTGCGGTCAGATCAAGACCGGGGCGCCGGCCAGGAGCGACCGCGTGGCCAAGTACAACCAGCTGCTGCGCATCGAGGAAGACCTCGGCGAGGCCGCCGCCTACCGTGGCCGTGCGGCGTTGGCCGGGGGCGGCTGAACCATGGCGATCGCCCGCCGCACGCTGGTCACGGCGCTGCTCGTCATCACGGTGATCGTGGTGCTCGTGTACGCCGTGTTGCCGTCGCGGGCGTACTTCGACCAACGCGAGGCGCTGTCGGACGCCCGGGCCGACCTCGCCGACCTCGAGGCTGACAACGAACGGCTGACTTCCCGCATCACCGAGCTCGGCACCCGCTCCGAGATCGAGCTGCTGGCGCGACGCGACTTCAATCTCGTCTACCCCGGCCAGGAGACGTACGCGATCCTGCCGGCACCGCCACCGCCGGTTTCGCTACCGGCGACCTGGCCGTTCTGGCCGGTCGGGCGGCTGCTCGACGATCCTGGCGACTGAGCCGAGCCATCGCGGCCGACCCGAGATCACTGCGTTCGACGAACTGACCGATCGGCTTTCACATCGGCTGGCGACTGCGACTAAGGTCGGCTCCGCCAGGGGCTCGAGACTCAAGGAGCGAGCGTGCAGATCACGGTCACCGTCAACGGTGCTGCAACAACCCACGACGTGGAGCCACGTCGCCTGTTGGTGCACTACCTGAGAGAAGACGCCGGTCTCACCGGCACCAACATCGGCTGCGACACCTCGTCGTGTGGTGCATGCACCGTGCACCTCAACGGTGAAGCAGTGAAATCCTGCACCGTTCTGGCGGTGCAGGCCGACGGCCAGGAGGTGACGACCATCGAGGGTCTCGCCGCCGCCGACGGAACCCTCCATCCGATGCAGCAGGCGTTCCACGAGTGCCATGCCCTGCAGTGCGGGTACTGCACCCCAGGCATGGTCATGGCCTCGATCTCGCTGCTCGACGAGGTGCCCGACGCCACCGAAGCCGACGTACGTGAAGGCCTCGAAGGCAACCTCTGCCGCTGCACCGGCTACCACAACATCGTCAAGGCCGTGCTCCAGGCCGCCGGAGGTGCCCAATGATCCCCGCAGCGTTCGACTACGTCCGGGTCGACAGCGCCGACGAGGCCCTGGCTGCGCTCGCCGAGCACGGAGACGACGCCAAGCTCCTGGCCGGTGGCCACTCGCTGCTGCCGCTCATGAAGCTGCGCCTGGCTGCGCCCGCGGTCGTCATCGACATCGGCCGGGTGGATGAGCTCAAGGGGGTGACCGACGGCGGCGATCATGTCGCCATCGGGGCCCTCACCCGCCATCGCGACGTCGAGATCAACGATCTGGTCAACGCCGAGGTGCCGCTGCTGGCTGCGGCCACCCGTCATGTGGGCGACGCCCAGGTGCGCCACCGTGGCACCATCGGCGGGTCGATCGCCCACGGCGATCCCGCCAGCGACATCCCGTCGGCGTTGCTTGCCATGAACGCCACCATGGTCGCCCGCGGCCAGGACGGCGCCCAACGGGAGATCAGCGCCGACGACTTCTTCAGCGGCTTCCTCGAGACGGCGTTGAACGCCGACGAGCTGCTAACCGAGATCCGCATTCCCAAGCTGGGTGGTGTCGGGTTCTCGTTCCAGAAGTTCACCCGACGCGCCCAGGACTGGGCCATCGTCGGTGTGTCTGCGGTTCACGGCAACGGCACCGCCGGTGTCGGTCTGGTCAACATGGATTCCAAGCCGGTTCGTGCGGCTGCCGTCGAGGCCGCGTTGCGTGAAGGTGCCGGTGCGGCCGACGCCGCTGCTCTGGCGGCCGAAGGCGTCCATCCGTCATCGGACTTGAACGCCAGTGTCGAGTACCGGCAGCATCTGGCCCGCGTCCTGACCAAGCGGGCCCTCGACGAAGCCGCCGGCTGACCCTCGACGGCGGGCTTGGTCTCTGCGGGCCGCCTCTAGCCTGAGTTCGTGACTTACACCCACTCGGTCGACGACGTTCGTTGCGGGCTCGAAGCCCACGACTACCTTCCCGACGACGGGCTGGCCACCGCCATCTTCCTCGCCCTCGAGTTGCAGCGCCCGCTCCTGCTCGAAGGCGAGCCCGGGGTCGGCAAGACCGAGGTGGCCAAGACGCTCGCCCGGTGGACCGGCGGCGACCTGTTGCGGCTGCAGTGCTACGAGGGCATCGACGTCACGCAGGCGGTGTACGAGTGGGACTACTCCCGCCAGCTCCTCCACCTGCGCACCGCCGAAGCGACCGGCAGGGCCACGGGAGTCGACGCCGACGAGCTCGAGTCCGAGCTCTACAGCGAGCGCTTCCTCGTGAAACGGCCGCTGCTCCAGGCCATCGCCTACGGACAACCGCCCGCACCGGTACTGCTCATCGACGAGATCGACCGGGCCGACGACGAGTTCGAGGCCTTCCTGCTCGAAGTGCTCTCGGAGTATGCGATCACCGTGCCCGAGCTGGGCCGGTTCCACGCCGACGTGCCGCCGATCGTCGTGATCACCTCCAACCGGACGCGCGACGTGCACGACGCGCTCAAGCGCCGGTGCCTCTATCACTGGGTCGACCATCCCGATTTCGACCGCGAGGTGGCGATCATCTCGCGCCGCACCGACGGCGTCTCCGACGCCATCATCGATCAGGTTGCGTCGGCGGTGGCCCAGTTCCGACAGCTCGGTCTGTACAAGCCGCCGGGGGTGGCCGAGAGCATCGACTGGGCGAGCTCCCTCGGCCGACTCGGTGCGGCCGCGCTCGACGTCGAGACGGCCGAGGCGACGATCGGTGCGGTGCTCAAGTACCGCGAAGATCAGCAGCGGGTGCGCGAATACGGCCTGGCCAAGCTGCTCGAAGCCGACTCGAACGTCTGAGCCCGTGGTCGAGGTCGACGCCACCCACCTCGATCGCATCGTGGCCGGGTTCGCCGCCGCCCTGCGCACCGCTGGCCTCGATGTTCCCGTGGGAAGCGTCGTGACGTTTCGTCAGGCGCTCGGCGTCGTGGGCTTGGCCGCTTGGCACCCGGTCTACTGGGCCGGTCGGGCCACGTTGGTGCATCGGCCGGAGGACACGGCGCTGTTCGACGACACCTTCGCCGCCTACTGGCACGATCAGCTCCGCCCCGATGTCGCGATGGAGATGAGCGAGCACGAGCTCACCATGGCCCTCGACACCGGCGACGACGAGGCTGCAACGCCCGACGATGCCGAAGGCACCCAAGAGGTCGACCTGGTGCTGCGGTGGTCGCCCACCGAGGTGCTCCGCCACAAGGACTTCTCGCTGTTCACGCTGGAGGAGCTGGTCGAGGCGCAGACGCTCATGCGACAACTGAAGCTGGCCACGTCGGTGCGGCCGTCGCGGCGTCAGCGCCGGGCGCGCCACGAACGGGGCCGGCTCGACATCCGCCACACCGTGCAACGAGCCCTGCGCACCGAGGGCGAGCCGCTCATCCGCGCGTCGACGGTGCAGAGCGAACAACCGAGGAGACTGATCCTGCTGATCGACGTGAGCGGGTCGATGGAGCCCTATGCCCGTGCGCTGTTGCGTTTCGCGCATGCAGCAGTCGTGAGTCGGCGGCGCGTCGAGGCCTTCGCCCTCGGCACCCGGCTCACCCGCATCACCCGAGAACTGTCGTCACGCGATCCCGACGATGCCTTCGCCGCCGCCACCGGCGCGGTCGAGGACTGGTCAGGAGGTACCCGGCTCGGGCCGGTGCTGAGAGAGTTCAACGACGAGTGGGGCGTCCGGGGTATGGCGAGGGGTGCTGTGGTGGTGGTGCTGTCGGACGGGTGGGATCGGGGCGACCCCGCGGTGCTCGCCGAGCAGATGCAACGCCTCGCACGAGTGGCCCATCACGTCGTGTGGGTGAATCCGCTCAAGGCCACCGAGGGATACGAGCCGCTGGCCGCCGGAATGGCCGCCGCGCTGCCCTTCGTCGACCGCTTCATCGAGGGCCACAACATCGCCTCGCTCGAAGCACTGGTGGCGGCGGTCGCCGCCTGAGCCGAGCCAGGGCATGATGGGACCGTGAAAGAGATACTTCCTGATCTGAAGAAGTGGCAGAAGGCGGGCAGACGAATCGCCGTGGCGCGGGTCGTCGACGTCGACGGCTCCGGCCCCCGACTGCCAGGGGCGGCCATGGCGGTCAACGAGGACGGCGAGGTCACCGGCTCGGTCTCGGGGGGCTGCGTCGAGGGCGCGGTGGTGATGGAGGCGCTCGACATCATCGACTCTCGCGACCGCCGTATGGTCACCTTCGGCTACAGCGACGACGAGGCATTCGCCGTCGGCCTCACCTGTGGCGGGACCATTCACCTGTTCATCGAACCCCTCGACTGGTAACGCCATGACCGACTCCGACGAAACACCGATCTTCGACCGGCTCGACGCCGCCATCGCCGTCGAGGCCCCGGTCGCGCTGGCCACGATCACCGAAGGTCCGGGAGTCGGCGCGAAGTTGCTGTTCCAACCGGGCGAGCCGGTCGTCGGCACCCTTGGCGATCCCGATCTCGATCGGGTGGTCACCCGAGACATCGAGGGCGAGCTGGCATCCGGTCGCACCGGTGTACGTCACTACGGCGTCCACGGCGAGGCCAACGAGACCGCCGTCGCGATCTTCATCGAGTCGTTCGCTCCGCCGCCTCAGATGCTCATCTTCGGCGCGGTCGACTTCACGGCGGCGCTGGCCAGGGTGGGCAAGGTGCTCGGCTACCGGGTCACGGTGTGCGACGCCCGTGAGGTGTTCGCAACCCGGGCGCGTTTCCCGATGGCCGACGAGCTGGTCGTCGACTGGCCCAATCGCCTCCTCGACCAGGTCGGTGGTGGCTTGGGCGCCCGCGATGTCGTGTGCGTGCTCACCCACGATCCCAAGTTCGACGTTCCGGCCATCACTTCGGCGCTCGAGACCGGCGTCGGCTACATCGGTGTCATGGGCAGCCGCCGCACCCACGACGACCGTACGAAGCGACTGGTCGAAGCGGGCGTGACGCCCGAAGGGCTGGCTCGGCTGCGGTCGCCGATCGGTCTCGATCTGGGCGCCCGCACGCCCGAGGAGACTGCCATCTCCATCGTCGCGGAGATCATCGCCCTTCGCACCGGACGGACTGCTCCCGCGCTCAAGGACACCGAGGGACCGATCCACCGCTGAGATCGGGCTGGGATCACGAAGCGGGCGGTGCCGCCGTCGGTTGCTCGGCGCGGGTGTGGAACGACACTCGCCAGTCGGGTCGGCTCTCGCCGTCGATCGACAGCTGGAAGGCGTAGTGCTTGTCGCCGGGAAGCCTGAGCGCGCCCAGATTGAGAGCGAGCGGCACAGGAAGTGGGGTACCCGGTCGGGCACCGGCGGGACGACCGGCCACGACGTTGCCCTTGATCTGGAGTGGTCGGTCACCGACCATCACCGGCTGGCCGTCTTCGTCGAGCATCTCGATCATCCATTCGTGACGGATGTTGGCGCGGTCCCACGGCACGAGGAGCCGAATGGCCAGCGCAACCGGTTGGGGACGCGGCCCGATGAGGCTCAGCCCGCCACCGAGGATGAAGAGCTTGCGATCGGCCACCTGGGCCGAGTCGGCCAGCAACATGGTGACGCCGATGCTGCGGGGCCCGTCGTCGAGGAGGTCGTCGGCGGAGTCGGTCATTCCCTCACCCTAACCAGCCGGCGGTACGGCTCGGGTGGTCGGGGCCCACGCCGGGCACACTGGGGCCATGACCATTGCTGCCGTCGTGCTCGCTGCCGGTGAGGGCTTGCGCTTCGCGGGCCCGGGGCACAAGCTGCTCACCGATGTGGGGGGCAAGCCCCTCGTGGCGTGGGCGGTCGAGCATGCGCTCGAGGCCGGCCTCGACGAGACCATCGTGATCGAGGGGGCCGTCGACCTCGCACCGGTCGTGCCCGACGAGGTCACCCTGGTCCGCAACGACGATTGGCAGCTGGGCCAGGCCGTCTCCCTCCAGGTGGCGGTGCAGTACGCGTCGATGATGGGCCACGAGGCCATCGTGGTCGGGCTCGGGGACATGCCCTCGGTTCCGGCCAGCACGTGGCGAGCACTGGCCGACCACGACCACACGGCGCTCATCGCCACGGCGTCCTTCGACGGTCACCGGAGCCCACCGGTGCGCCTCGACGGCGCGGTGTGGCCCATGCTGCCGATGACCGGGGACGAAGGAGCCCGCACGCTGATTCGATCGCGACCCGACCTCGTTGTCGATGTAGCCTGCGAGGGCCAGTCGCTCGATATCGACACCGTGGAGGACAAGGACCAATGGAGCTGAAGAACGACGTCATCGTCAACTCATCGATCGAAGACGTCTGGGAGGCCTTCAACGACGTCGAGCGGGTCGCCCCGTGTCTGCCGGGCGCGCAGCTCCAGGAGATCGAGGGGGACGAGATGCGCGGCATCGTGAAGGTCAAGGTCGGCCCGATCACCGCGCAGTACAAGGGCCAGGCCACCTTCATCGAGCAGAACAAGGACGCATGGAAGATCGTGATCGAAGGCAAGGGCCGCGATGCCCGCGGTGCCGGCGATGCCAGCGCCCTCATCACCGCCCAGCTCACCGAGATCGACGCCGCCTCCACCAAGCTCGATGTCACCACCGACCTCGCCCTCACCGGCAAGGTGGCCAGTTTCGGTGGCCGCTCCGGGGTCATGGAAGAGGTCAGCTCGAAGCTCATGGGCCAGTTCGCCGACAACTTCGAGCAGATGATGGAGGAGGCGAAGAGCGCGCCAGCGGCGCCTGCGGCCGCAGCCGACGAGGGCGCCGAGGCCGGCGCGGCGCCCAAGATCCGCAAGGTCGAGATGCCCGAACCCGAAGCCGTCGACCTGCTCGAACACGCCGGTGCACCGGTGATGAAGGCCATCGCGCCCATCGCCATCGCCATCCTGGTCATCTGGCTGCTGCGCCGCATCTTCGGTGGCAGACGCGGCTGAGGCCGATCGAGCGGCAGTCGCCGAGCTCCTCGGGCGCCCACCCCAGGGCGCCTTCGAGGTGGTGGTTCGCGACGCGTCCGGCGCGCCCCGCGTGATCCGCAACGCACCGATGCTCGACGACGGCACCCCCATGCCCACCCGTTACTGGTTGATCGGGCCTCGCGACCGCCTTCTCGTCGGTCGGCTCGAAGGCGCCGGCGGCGTTCGTCGGGCCGAGGCGGAGGTCGACCCCGACGCCCTGCAGGCTGCGCACGATCGCTACGCCGCCGAGCGCGATGCGCAACTGCCGAAGGACCATCGGGGCCCCCGACCGAGCGGCGGGGTCGGGGGGACCAGAGTAGGGGTCAAGTGCCTGCACGCCCACTACGCACACCATCTCGCCGGCGGCGACGACCCGGTGGGCCGTTGGGTGGTCGACCATCTCCACGAGGTCGAGGACGGCTCCGATGTCCGATGAGGTGCTCGCCGCCATCGATTGCGGCACCAACTCCACGCGCCTGCTCGTGAGCCGCGGGGGTCATACCACCATCGAACGCGTGGCCACCATCACCGAGCTGGGCAAGGGGGTCGACGGGTCGGGCCGCCTCGCGCCCGATGCCATCGAGCGGGTCGTCACCGCGTTGGAGCGCTACCGCACGGTGATGGATTACCACGGCGCCGAACGGGTCCGGATGACCGCTACCTCCGCGGCACGAGACGCCGCCAACCGTGACGAGTTCTTCGATGCGGCCGAGGCGGTGATCGGTGCACGACCCGAGTTGCTGAGCGGGGTCGAGGAGGGCGAGCTGTCGTTCCGGGGTGCCACCGCCGATCTCGACCCCGAAGGTGGCCCCTACCTGGTGGTCGACGTCGGTGGAGGGTCGACCGAGTTCGCGGTCGGCGGTGCCGATGTCGAGGGGGCGGTCTCGGTCGACATGGGGTGTGTTCGCATGACCGAGAAGTTCCTGCTGTCGGACCCGCCGCGCCCCGACGAGCTCAGCTCGTGTCTCTCGGTGGTGGGCACCTACCTGAGCGATGTGCGGCGAGAGCTTCCTGCGGCCGCTTCGGCCCGATGCTTCGTCGGGCTGGCCGGCACGATCAACTCTGCGGCCCAGATCGAGCAGGGGCTCGTCAGCTACGACCGGGACGCCATCCACCACTTCGTTCTCACCAAGGTCGCCGCCGAGGACGTGTTCCGCACGCTGGCGACCGAGACCGCAGCCGAGCGGGTCGAGAATCCCGGTCTCGAACCCGGGCGGGTCGCCACGATCGTCGGCGGCATGTGCATCGTGGTGAAGATCATGCGCGATTTCGGCTTCGACGAGTGTCTGGTGTCCGAGACCGACATCCTCGACGGGCTGATTCTCAGTCAGCTCTGAACGAGTCGCCGTTCTGGCGCCGGGCGAGGCGCTCGGCCCCGGCGTCGATACCCGGCAACTGCGACTCGAACACGCCCAGGTGCTCGGCCGCCAGCTCGATGACCATGGCTTCGACGTCGAGCCAGTTCTTGGCGCGGGGCCCCTCGACCTGCTGGTTGTAGGGCTGGTCGAAGGTGATCACGTCGTTGCCCGCCGCGCGCAGCTGCTCGATGTTGTGCGGCGCGTCGTCGATGTAGGCGTCGGCCTGTACCTCGGGTTTGGCGCCGAGGAAGCACAGGTCGCGGTAGGGGATGCGGTGGGTGTCGAGCCACATGGCCGTCTCGCCGACGGCCGTACCGTGGCCCCAGTTGAGATAGAGGCGGTGGGTGATGATTCGGATCCAGATGCCCGCATCGCTCAGTCGCCAGAGCACATCGGCGGCGTTCTCGATGACCGGCATGGTCGCGAACATCGAGTGTTCGAGCACGGCCACCCGGTGGTATTCGGTGTACTCACCCGGGGCGAACCCCCACTCGGCGAAGTCCCAGCTGCGCTGTATCGGATAGCTGTCGGGGTCGACGTCGTTGATCGTGGCCACGATCTCGCGGAAGCGGCCAGTGTGGTCGGCAACGACACCGTCGAGGTCGACTCCGAGGATGAACTGGTCGGTCATGCAGTCCAGCCTGCCAGACTCGACGCCATGAGCCTTCGACTGGGTATCGATCTCGACAGCGCAGGGCCGAGCCGCGCCCACGGGCCTCGGCCGGCCGGGTACGTTCACCGGGGGGTCGACGGAATCGACCAGGGGTTTGGGTAGCTTCTCGGGCAGTCAGACAAACCCTTGGAGGGGAATCATGCGACTACGACGTCTACTGGCGGCACTCTTTGCCTTCGGTCTCATCGCCGCGGCGTGCGGATCCGACGATCCGCCGACCGAGGCGGCCGAAGAACCTACAGCCGAGGAGCCGGCAGCCGAAGAGCCGGCCATGGAAGAGGAGCCGGCAGCCGAGGAGCCGGCCATGGAAGAGGAGCCGGCCATGGAAGAGGGCGTGCCCGAGGGCTGGCCCGACAAGCTGGTCTTCACGCTCACGCCGTCACAGGAGACCGGTGGTCTCATCGACACAGCCCAGCCGCTGGCCGACATGTTGGCCGCCGAGCTCGGAATCGAGGTCGAGGCGCTCGTACCCACCGACTACGCCGGCGTGATCGTGGCCCTCGAGTCGGGCCAGGCCCAGGTGGCCGGCGGTCTCGGACCGCGCCAGATGGTGCAGGCCGAAGAGCAGGCGGGGGCCACGCTGATCCTGCAGAGCGAGCGCTTCGGGTCGCTGTTGTACGTCACGCAGTGGTTCACCAACGATCCCGACACCTATTGCGGGGACGAGCCGGTGGCCGACGAAGACGGCTTCCTGTTCTGCAACGGCGTGCTCGACGCCAGCGGTCCCGAGGTCGGGCCGATCGGTCAGGACGAGCTGACCAAGCTCGCGGGCCAGACGGTGGCCTTCGTCGACCAGGGTTCCACCTCGGGCTATGCCATTCCGGCGCTTCAGCTCGTCGATGCCGGAGTCGACCCGATCGACGGCATCGATGCGCTCTTCGCCGGTGGTCACGACAGCTCGGTGCAGGCCGTGTACGACGGCGACGCCGTGGTCGGTGTGTCGTTCAACGATGCTCGTGGTCAGATCGTCGAGGCCACCCCCGATGTCGGCGAGAAGGTCGTCGTGTTCGGTTGGTCGGGGCCGATCCCCAACGACGGGTTCGCGGTCGCCGGTGATCTGCCGCCCGATCTGATCGAGGCCATCACCGCCGCCTTCGTGAAGATCGCCGGTACCGAGGAAGGGGCCACCGTCCTCGACGAGCTCTACGAGATCGACGGGCTGGTGCCGGTCGAGTCGAGTGACTACGACGTGATCCGCGAGCTCGAGACCGAGCTCGGCGACGTCTTGTCCTGAGTCGAGTTTGCGTCGAACGGCCCCGACCCGCGAGGGTCGGGGCCGTTCACGTTTCCCTGGAGGGTCCATGATTCGTTTCGAGGACGCATCGGTCACCTATCCGGGTGGTGTCTTGGCCTTGCGGGACCTCAGCATCGAGGTCGACGCAGGCGAGTTCGTCGTGATCGTCGGGTTGTCGGGTGCCGGCAAGTCGACCCTCATTCGTGCTGTGAACGGCCTGGTTCCCCTCACCAGCGGCAAGTTGCAGGTGAACGGTCGCGAGGTCACCGAGCTCAGCCGAGCGGGCATGCGCGAGCTGCGGTCGGAGGTGGGGATGATCTTCCAGGGCTTCAACCTGGTCGAGCGCACCACCGTGCTCAACAACGTGCTGATGGGTCGCCTGCACCGGGTGCCGACGTGGCGCACGCTGCTCGGGATGTACCCGAAGGCCGACATCGACATCGCAGCCCGAGCTCTGGGGCAGGTCGAGATCATCGAGAAGGCCTACACCCGGGCGTCGGATCTCTCGGGCGGTCAGCGCCAACGCGTGGGTATTGCCCGGGCGCTGGCGCAGGAGCCGTCGATCGTGCTCGCCGACGAGCCGGTGGCGTCGCTCGACCCGCCGACCAGCCACGTCGTGATGCGCTATCTCCAGCAGATCAGCCGCGATCTCGGCATCACCACCATCGTCAACCTGCACTTCCTCGACCTCGCCACCGCCTACGCCGATCGCATCATCGGTCTCCGTGACGGCATGTTGGTCTTCGACGGGCCCGGTAGCGCGTGCGATGCGCAGGTGTTCGAGGACATCTACGGCCGTAGCCTCACCGCCGACGACACCATGCACAAGCAGGCCGCCTTGTGACGGTGCCCACCGTCGGTATCCAAGCCCCGAATCTCCCCCCGAAGCCTCGCCCGTCACTGTTCGCCATCGGTGGCACGCTCGCCGCGATCGCCATGACGATCGTGACCGCGCGCAGCGTCGGCTTCTCCTTCGGCGGCATCGTCACCAACCTGGGTCGCAAGAACTCGGTGATCGAGGGGTTGCTGTCGCCGGACTGGGGCCAGATCTGGTCGCGCCGCTCACGGGCACCGTTCATCGAGACCTTTCAGTTGGCCGTGCTCGGCACGGCAACGGGGTCGCTGCTCTCGCTGCCCTTGGCGCTGTGGTCGACGCGCTTCGGCAATCCGAACCCGTTCACGCGCGGCATCCTCCGCGGCTTCAACAACGTCATCCGCTCCATCCCCGATCTGCTGTGGGCGCTCTTGTTCGTCTCGGCGGTCGGTATCGGGGCTCTCCCCGGGCTGCTGGCCCTGTTCTTCTTCTCGCTGGCCGTCACGACCAAGCTCACCTCCGACACCCTCGATGGCATCGACATGGGCCCGATCGAGGCCGCGAATGCGACCGGGGCGAACCTCTCGCAGATGCTCCGCACCGCGGTGGTGCCCCAGATCCTCCCGGCGTACTCGTCGTTCGTGCTCTACAACTTCGAGATCAACCTCCGAGCGTCGGCTGTGCTCGGGCTGGTCGGGGCCGGTGGTATCGGGAATCGCATCGAGTTCTTCCGTGGCCGGGGCGAATGGGAGGAGCTCTGGGGCCTGGTGTTCATGTTCTTCCTCGTTGTGTTCGTCGTCGAGCGAATCTCGGTGACCCTGCGGCGGAGGCTGATATGAGCGTCAGCTTCATCCCAGGTCCGGCCCCTGACCTGCCGCCCAAGCCCGTCGACCGCTTCAAGTGGTTCTTCTCCCTCGGCGTGATCGGCCTCGTCGTCTGGTCGGCGCTGAGCATCGACCTGAAATGGTCGCGTCTGCTCGAAGCACCAGGGGATCTCTGGACCCAGCTCCGGCTGATGTTCAGCCAGATGGAGTTGAGCGAGGTCCCCGATCTCGTGGCGGCCATGTGGGAGTCGATCTCGATTGCGTGGATGGGCACGCTCATCGCAGTGTTGTTCGCCGTGCCCTTGTCGTTCCTGGCCGCTGAGAACCTCGTGGGCCGGCCCGTCGCCTGGGTGACGCGCCAGATCCTGAACATCCTGCGGGCGGTGCCCGACGTGATCCTCGCTCTGGCGTTCATCCCGCTGTTCGGGCTCACACCCATGGCCGGCGTGATGGCCATCGGTGTCGGTTCGATCGGCACGCTCGGCAAGCTGTTCTACGAGATCATCGAGGGTGTGCAGCGCGGTCCGATCGAAGCGGCCGACGCCGTCGGCGCCACCCGTGCGCAACGCTTGCGGTGGGGCGTCATCCCGCAGGTCACACCCGAGCTGGCGTCGTTCAGCCTGTACCGCTTCGAGGTGAACATCCGCGCCTCGGCGGTCATGGGTCTCGTCGGCGCGGGCGGCATCGGGTCGGATCTCGCCCAATCGCTGCGGTTCAAGGACTACGGGAGCGCCGGTCTCGGTCTGATCATCGTCGTGCTCGGCACCATCATGGTCGACACCGTTTCCGGGGCGGTCCGCCACCGCATCGTCGCCGGTTCGAGCCGACAGGAAGAGGACGAAGAGGACGAGTCCCTCGGTTTGCCCCCCGGGCTCGCCGGCGACGTTCTGCCGCTCTGACCGAGCCCGGTGTCAGTGTCACCCGACGCCCGGGTTCTCGCTAAGGTCGCCGCCGTGGTAACCACCGATCGAATCCTGATGGGCCCTGGCCCCTGCAATCCCTATCCCGAGGTGGTCGAGGCCATCGCCCGACCCATGCTCGGTCACCTCGATCCCGAGTTCATCGGGATACTCGACGAGACCAACGACCGTCTCCGGAAGGTCTTCCGCACCGCCAATGAGCTCACCTTCCCGGTGAGCGGTACCGGTTCGGCCGGCATGGAGGCCGCCTTCGTCAACTTCGTCAACCCGGGCGACGTCGTGGTCATCGGCGTCAACGGGGTGTTCGGCGGCCGGATGTGCGATGTGGCCGAACGTTGCGGGGCCGAGGTCGTTCGCGTCGACTTCGACTGGGGTCAGCCCGTCGACCAGCAGGCGTTGCTCGACGCTCACCCGTCGCCCGCGATCATCGGCATGGTTCATGCCGAGACCTCCACCGGCGTGCGGTCCGATGTCGAGGTGCTCGGTGCCGGCAAGGGCGATGCCCTGCTGCTGGTCGACTGCGTCACGTCGTTGGCGGGCATACCGCTCGAGATCGACAAGTGGGGCGTCGACATCGCCTACAGCGGCACCCAGAAGTGTCTCGGTGTGCCCCCCGGCCTGGCGCCACTCACCGTGAGTCCGCGGGCGCTCGAACGGCTGGTGAAGCGGCCCCAGAGCTGGTACCTCGATCTCAACATGATCGCCAACTACGTCACCGGGGGAGCGGCCCGGGCCTATCACCACACGGCACCGATCTCGATGATCCAGGCCATCCATGCCGGTCTCGGTGCGGTGCTCGACGAGGGGCTCGAGCAGGCGTGGGCCCGCCATGCCGCCTGCGGCGAGCGCCTCCAGGCCGGGTTGGTCGCCCGCGGGTTCGAGCTGTTCGCGGCCGAGGGGCATCGGCTGCCCGAGCTCACGTCGGTGCTGATCCCCGAGAACCGTCTTCCTCCGGGAACCAGCGAGGGCGAGGTGCGAGGCCTGTTGCTCGAGCGTTACGGCATCGAGATCGGCGGCGGGCTCGGGGAGTACACAGGCCGCCTCTGGCGGGTGGGCTGCATGGGGCACACCGCCCGCGAACGCAACGTCACGTTGCTGCTGGGGGCCCTCGACGAGGTGCTCACCTGATGCTGCGCAGCGGTGCCAAGCGCGCCGCGTCCGGTGCCAGCCCGCGCCTTCGAGGCCGGCGGGTCCTGCTGCGTCCCCTCGAGACCGGTGACTACCTCCAGTGGCAACAGGTACGCAAGGCCAACGTCGAATGGCTCACGAAGTGGGAGCCTCGTCGTTCGCCCGGCCAGCCCGACACGGTCGACCAACGCGACGCCTTCAGTGCCCGTTGCGCGGCCCGGTCCCGAGAGCGTCAGCTCGGCACTGGTTTCGGTTTCGGCGTGTTCGTGGGCGCGGCGCTGGTGGGCGAGATGAACATCAACTCGATTCAGCGGGGGCCGTTCCAGAACTGCTACATCGGCTATTGGATCGACGAGGCGCGCGCGGGGGCGGGCTATACGCCCGAAGCGCTGGTGGTGGTGTTGCGGTTCATCTTCGAGGAGCTGCTGTTGCACCGGGCCCAGATCGCCATCATTCCCCGCAACCTGGCCAGCCGCCGGGTGGTCGAGAAGCTCGGGTTGCGCTTCGAGGGCATCGCCGAGCGCTACCTCGAGATCGCCGGTGTGTGGGAAGACCACATGCGGTTCGCGATCACCACCGAGGAATGGTCGGAGCGTGGCCCCGAGCTGATGGGACAGTGGCTCTAGTCACGTGCTGCTGATCTCGTTCTTCAACCGGGAGACCAGGGCCCGGAACTCGGGTTCGCCCATGCTCCACAGTTGCGGATCGAGCTCGTGATCGACGGCGCCCGCCGAATCGGTCACGTCGTCGAGGGCCAGAATGGTCGCCTTGGTGCGGGCGACCAGCGCCTTGGGGAAGCTCGCCGCCCGGGCCGCGAGCTCCTGGGCGCGCGCCAGGAGTGCTTCGGGGGCCACGGACTCCCACACCAGGCCTCGGTCGGCGGCCTCGCTGCCGGTGAGCACCTGACCGAACAACACCATGGCCATGAGGGTCTCGTGACCGGCGATACGGCGCATGCGCCAGGTGTGACCGCCACCGGGGTGCAACCCGATGGCCAGGAAGCGGCTGTCGAGCCTGGCGTCGTGGGCAGCCACCACGAGGTCACAGGCGAGGAGCAGGTTCATCCCGGCCCCCACGGCGGAACCGTTGACGGCGCCGACTGTGGGCAGTGACGTGTCGGCGATGCGCAGGAACCCGCTGTAGATGTCGCGCATGCCCCCAGCTTCGTGCCCGGCCAGCAGATCGTTCAGGTCGGCGCCGGCACAGAACCCCTTGCCTTCACCGGTCACCACCAGGGCGCCGACGTCGTCGTCGGCCTCGAGGCGATCGACCGCGTCGATGATCTCGGCGTTCATGGCGTTGTTGAGCGCGTTGCGCTTGGCGGGGTCGCGCAGGGTGAGGGTGGCGACGCGATCGGTGATGTCGACGGAGATGAAGCTCATGGTCGTCGATTCTTCCACGGCTGCGGCTGTCACCAGAGGTGGTCGTCGGTGTCGTCGCCTGCGAGGTAGGCCCGCCCCTCGATGCAGGCGCCGGAGATGGGGCACCAGCGACAGGCTGGGCCCGTCCGCTTGACCGCGGCTCGCTCCGACGACACGAGGTCGATCATGCGGCGCACTCCGTCGATCACGCGAGCTTCGGTGGCATCGAGAACCCGGGTGGTGACCTCCTCGGTGACGAGCTCACCCTGGTCGAGGTAGTACGACGCCAGCATGCGGGGCGGTACCCCCACTCGAAGGGTCTCGAGCAGTGCGTAGAAGCGCAGATCGTCGGTGTGGCGCGGGAAGTAGCGCCCGGTCTTGAAGTCGATGAGCACCTTGCCCGCCGTCGACCCCCGTGCCTGGCCGAGGGAGAGGTCGACCTTGCCCCGCAGCAGCACCTTTCCGCCGAGCAGCTCGACCGTCGAGCGGCTCTCGGTGACGGGACGCCATCCGGCTTTCAACGGGGGAAAGCACTCGCTGAACGTGGTGAAGCGCTCGACGGCATCGGAGCGCAGCTCGGCCTTCTCACGTTCGGAGCGGGTCTGGATGAAGTCGGTGGTCCAGGAGTCGCCGTGTTCGAGGCTGGCGATGGCGTGCTCGACGAGATCGGCGGGGATGATCTCCCCCTGCCAGTGGAGCGACAGCTCGATGGCCTTGTGGGTGACGGTGCCGATCACCATCGGCAGGGTCACCTCGAACTTCTCGTCGCGATCGGCGAGATAGTGCGCTTCGCAACCGTGGACCAGACCGAGCGAGTGCTTCGAGACGAAGACCACTTCGTCGTCGCGCAGCTGTTGCCTGGAGGGGGCCAGACCGGCGTCGAGCCGGGCTCGCAACAGGGCACGCAGGTCGCGGTCGAAGGTGGGCCGGTGGGCCGCGTCGGCGCCGAGCTGATCGAGCACCTTCTGCTGTGCCGGAGTGAGCGGCCCGTCGGTCATGGCCAGACACTACGTTG
>JAHEJN010000025.1:34292-39181 GCA_024638845.1 Acidimicrobiales bacterium
CCGGTGCCCGGCGAGCCATGCGTCGGCGTCCCGACGGTTCGGTGTCGGTGGCGGTGGCGCTGCGTGGTCGCCCGTGGGTCGCGGTCGTGGCCGACATGATCGATGGCGTCGTCGCGGCCAACGAGTTGCCACAGCTCGAAGCCGGCGAGTGGCGTGATCGACTGTGGCAGGCGATGGATGCCGAGGTCGGGGCCGGCCTCACGGTGGGCGAGGCGGCGTGATCAGTCGGTGGGGTCGGCGAAGTCGGGGGCTCGTTGCTCGAAGTAGGCGGTCACGGCCTCGACCTGGTTGGCCGATCCGATCAGCGCACCGATCTCGGTCCGTTCGGCGTCGAAGCTCTCGGCCGGGGTGCGGTGCGGTGAGGCGTTCAGCAGCCGTTTGACGGCCTGCATGGCGTGCGGTGAGCGGCCGGCGATCTCGTGGGCGAGCTCCATGGCCTCGGCACGCGGGTCGTCGGCCAGCCTCGTGGCCAGGCCGAGGTCGAATGCCTCGGTGCCCGAGATCATCCGGCCGGTGAGCGCCAGCTCCTTGGCCCGGTCGAGACCCACGAGCTCGACGAGAGCCACGGTTGCGGTCATGTCGGGAGTGATGCCCCACCGGCTCTCGAGCACCGACAGCTTGGCGTCGGGGGCCACGATGCGCAGGTCGGCGGCCAGGGCGAGCTGGATGCCCCCGCCGAGGGCCACACCGTGCACCGCGGCGATCACCGGGGCCGCCATCTCCCGCCAGACCCAGCAGGTCTGCTGGGCGTTGTGGGTGACCGCGCCATCGGGAACCTCCCCGATCCAGCTGACACCCCCGCCGTCGCCGCTGTCGTCGCCGGCCATGGCCATGAAGCCACCGAAGTCGAGACCCGCACAGAACCCACGGCCCTCGCCCGACAACACCACGGCTCGCACCGATCGATTGGCCGCCAGCGCCGCGCCCGTCTCGAGCAACGCCCGGAACATCTCGCCATCGAGGGCATTCATCTTGTCGGGACGGTTGAGGCGCACGTCGGCGACGCCGTCGGCGATGGCAACGGTCACTCGATCGGTCATACCCGCACCGTAGAACACCCGTGCGGCTGGGCCCCAACACCGTGTGGCGTGCCAGGGTGGAGGGATGCGTGGCCTCGGAGTCGTTCTTGCGGTGTTGGCGGTGGCGGCCGCGTGCTCGGGGTCGGGCTCGATCGAGGCCACCGTCGACGACCGCGACGGACGAGGCCGTCTCGCCGTGGTGCGCGACGACGGCTCGCTCGTGACCCTCCTGCCCGACGGGACCGCTGAGGTGGAGGTCGACTCCGGGCTCTCGTCGCAACCGCCGACGGCGGTGACCTGGTCGCCCGACGGGTCGCGGCTGGCGTGGTCGACCCTGGCGCCGGAGGGGCCGGTGGTGGCCGTCGCCGAGCCGGTCGGGGGCGACGTGGAGCGGGTACCCACTCCGTTTCCGTCGTTCTTCCTGCTGTGGGACGGTCCGGGCGAACGCCTGGCCTCGCTGGGAACCGCCAATGGGGGTGTCTCGCTGACCGTGATCGCCGACGAGGCGGGGGAGATCCTGGTGACGGGACAGCCGCTCTACCTGAGCTGGTCGCCCGACGGCGCGTCGCTGGTGGCGCACCGCTCCGACGATCTGCGCATCGTGGATCCCGACGGGGGAGACACCGTCGTGCCGGTTCCCGACGGGCTCTTCGCCACGCCGGTGTGGCTCGACGACGGCCGTGTGGTGTTCGCTACGACTGATGGCGCCGACACCGTGGTGCAAGTGGGTGACCTGGCCGCCGGGGGTCCCGCTGACGAGCTCCTCCGCGTGCAGGGCCGAGCGGCGCTGGTGGCCGACGATTCCGGCGAGCGGCTGGCCGTGGCGGTTGGAGGACTGTCGGCCGAGAGGGGGTTGTACGTGGTCGACCTGGCCACCGGCGACAGCACGCACGTCGCCGACGAGCCCGGCCTGTTCTGGACATGGTCGCCCGACGGCAGCCGGCTCCTGGTGATGACCGTGTCGGCGTCGGCCAACCGGGCCGGTTGGTCGGTCTGGGACGGCACCATGCTCGACGTCGTGGTCGACGCGTTCCGTCCGACCCCGAGATTCGCCCTCGACTACCTCCCGTTCGCCGACCAATGGGACCTGGCCGTCGATCTCTGGTCACCCGACAGTACGGCCTTCGCCTTCACCGGCGTCTCGCCCGCGGGCCAGAGCACCGTCTTCGTGCAGGAGCTCGACGGCGGGCTGCCCGACGCGGTGGGCGGGGGCTACTTCGTGACGTGGTCGCCGACGTGAACTGACCACGCCGACGCCGTAGCGGCTACGTTGCGCCGATGCGCTTCGGATACTGGACCAACGCCGGCTCCGATTGGACGACCATCCTCGAACGCGGCCGGCATGCCGCGGCGACGGGCTGGGACGGCTTGTGGTTCGCCGATCACTTCATGCCCTACGCGGGCGATCCCACGGGCGCGATGAACGAGTGCTGGTCGGTTCTCGCCGGGCTGGCGGCCACCGTTCCCGATGTTCGCGTGGGCGCCATGGTGAGTGGCAACACGTACCGACACCCGGCGGTGCTGCTGAAGCAGGCGGTGACCACCGACCACATCGCCGGTGGACGAGTGGTCCTGGGCCTCGGGGCGGGGTGGCAGCAGAACGAGCACCTCGCCTATGGCCTGCACTTCGGAACCGTGAAGGAGCGTCTCGATCGGTTCGAGGAGGCGTGTGAGCTGATCGTGCGGCTGCGTGACGCAACCGGCCCGGTCGACTTCGACGGCGCCTACTACCAGCTGGTCGAGGCGCCGCTGTCGCCGCGTCCGGTCGGTCGATTGCCGCTCATGATCGGTGGCGGAGGCGAGAAGCGCACCCTGCGGATCGCGGCTCGTTTCGCCGACGAGTGGAACGTGTGGGGCGACGTCGACGTACTGCGCCACAAGCAGTCGGTTCTCGACGCCCACTGCGCCGAGGTCGGCCGTGATCCCTCCACCATCCAGCGGACGGCGGCCACGATGCTGATCCTGGCCGACGAGGGCGACTACCTCGACCGCGCCCGGACCGCCGATCTCGGTCGGGCCGCCATGGTCGGGACGCCCGCCGAGGTGCGGGAACTGGTGGCGGGTTTCGTCGAGGCAGGGGTCGACGAGCTCGTGATCGCCGACTTCCTGGCCCCGCCCTTTGCGCCGTCGGCGGAGATGTTCGAGCGATTCCAGGCCGAGGTTGCGGCAGAATTCCGCTGATCTTCGGGGTTCTGGGCCCGTGTTGCGGGGGAACGACGGCGCCGTAACCCGATTGCAAACCCCGCCGCGGAACCAGTCGAGTCGACGGGCTCGTCTGACCCGGCATGAACCCAACGACGGCAAACTCGACTTTCCTGTACCGACTCGTGGCCCTGATGGCGGTGGTGGCGATACTCGCCTCGGCTTGTGCCGGAGACTCCGGGGACACCACCGACACCGACGACGCCATCGGGGAGATCGTCGGTGACGACGGCTCCGGCGTCGACGAGGAGGCCGATTTCGTACCCGAGCCGCTGGAGGAACCGGCCGAGGAGGGTAGCGTCGCTCCACGGGAGGCGACCGACGCCGAGGCTCCGGCCGCCGAGTCGGAGTCGGCCGTGGTCGGAGGTGACAGTGGGGAGCTGTTCGAGCCCCAGCCGCTTCCCCCTGATCGCGACGATTCCGAGGTCCGGTTCGACGACAACACCTTCCAGGACTACGGCCAACGGGTGTTCATCGACGCCGACGAGGATCCCCTGTCGACCTTCGCGCTCGATGTCGACACCGGCTCGTTCACGGTGGCCCGCCGCTGGATCGAGGAGGGTGCGCTGCCCCCGCCCGAGTCGGTGCGGCCCGAGGAGTACATCAACGCGATCCGCTACGACTACGACGCCCCGCGCCGTGGTCTCGACGTGGAGATCGAGGGTGCCCCGTCGCCCTTCGACGACGACAACGTGCTCGTGCGCATCGGCGTGTCGAGCGAGGTCGTCGAGGACAGTGAGCGCCCGCCGGTCGCCCTCACCTTCGTGGTCGACACGTCGGGCTCGATGGATCGTGATGATCGGCTCGGCCTGGTCAAGGAGAGCCTCAACATCCTCGTCGACGAACTGGACGACGACGACACCGTGGCGATCGTCACCTACTCGAACTCCTCGGGCATCGTGTTGTTCCCCACTCCGGTGTCGGAGCGGCGTGAGATCCTCGACGCCATCGACGACCTCCAGCCTGGTGGTTCGACCAACCTCGAGTCCGGCCTCCGTGAGGGCTACGGGCTGGCTCGGGAAGCGTTCCGTGACGACGGGATCAACCGGGTGGTGCTCGCCTCCGACGGTGTGGCCAACGTGGGCGTGACCGATCCCGATCAGCTCGCCCGGATGATCCGTGAAGACGCCGATGCCGGCATCAACCTGGTGACGGTCGGGTTCGGCATGGGCAACTTCAACGACGTGACCATGGAACAGCTCGCCGACCAGGGCGACGGCTTCTACGCCTATGTCGACACCGACGACGAGGCCGAGCGGTTGTTCGAGGACGAGCTCACCGCCACGCTGGTGACCGTGGCCAAGGACGCCAAGATCCAGGTGGACTTCGACCCCGAGATCGTCGACGAGTACCGCCTCATCGGTTTCGAGAATCGGGGCGTGCGCGATCGCGACTTCCGCAACGATGAGGTCGACGCCGGCGAGATCGGTGCCGGCCACCAAGTGACAGCGATCTACGAGATCGACCTGCGAGCGGGAGTGGAGCTGAGCGACCGGGACGAGATCGGCGTTGTGTTCCTGCGCTGGGAAGACCCGGACTCGGGTGAGGTCGACGAGATCGACGAGGACATCGACCTGCGTGATGTCGCCGAGAGCTGGGACGACACCTCGACGTCGCTGCGCACCGCAACGGTGCTGGCCGCCTTCGCCGAGATCATGCGGGGCAGCG
>JAHEJN010000192.1 GCA_024638845.1 Acidimicrobiales bacterium
CAACATCAGTACCGGCGACGTCGGTTGTTACGGGGGTGGGATCACGATCGGTGCGACGACCCCGAACGTCGACCGGTTCGCCGCCGATGGGCTGATGTTGACGAACTACAACGTCGAGGCCCAGTGCACACCGACCCGCTCCGCGTTGATGACGGGCCGGCATTCGGTTCGCACCGGTTGCACCACCGTGTTGCCCGGAACCGGTCTGGTGTCGTGGGAAGTGACGATCGCCAAGGCACTCGAAGGGCTCGGCTACCGCAACGCGATCTTGGGTAAGTGGCATTGCGGCGACGAGCCCGGCCGGTATCCGACCGATCACGGCTTCGACTACTGGTACGGCATCGGGGGCACGTGGGACGAAGCGATGTGGCCCGACGACAAGTTCTTCAAGCAGACCGACCTCGAACCCTCCTACGTGCTCGAGTCAACCGGCCGCGGCCACCTCGAGCAGGTGAAGGTCCTCGACCGGGCCGTCCGAAGAGACATCGATCTCGAGTTCCTGGCCAAGGGCAAACAGTGGATGGCCGACGCTGTCGCGGCCGATGAGCCGTTCTTTCTGTACTTCAACCATTCCAACATCCACTTCCCGAACCTGCCCCGCGACGAGTACATCGATTCCTCCAACGGCGGTGCTGTCGCCGACTGCGTGCAGATGATCGACGGCGACTTCCAACAGCTCCTCGACACCCTCGACAAGCTCGGCATCCGCGACAACACGATCGTGGTGTTCGCCGGCGACAACGGCCGCGACACCACCTTCCACGGACCCAACAACCGCAGCGCTCAGGGCAACTGGCGCGGCGGCTACTTCTCCACCTATGAGGGCAACAATCGCACCGTCGGCCTCGTCCAATGGCCAGGCCACATCCCGGCAGGCACGAGCGACGAGATGATGCACGTCGTGGACTGGTTCCCGACCATGATGCACCTGATGGGCCACGGCGAGCACCTCCCGACCGACCGGGTGCTCGACGGTGTCGACCAGTCACGCTTCCTGCGTCGAGAACAGGAGAACTCGAACCGCGAGCACTTCGTGATGTTCTTCGACGAGGAGCGTGTCGGGATGCGCTATCGCAACTTCAAGGTGCTGACGCACATCGTCGAGAACGGTGCCGCCCCGATCCAGAAGGTCGGGATCCCCCACGTCTACAACCTCACCGTCAACCCCGACGAGGACACCCCCTACAACTACGACCAGATGCACTCCTGGGTGCTCTACAAGGTGTTCGGGCCCCGGATGGCCGAATTCGAAGCGTCACTCGTCGGCGACGCAGTGCCCATGGGCGCCCCCCTCGACTACAACCCCAAACAACCCACCGACACTTGACCGACCCGATCGGCCCGGCGGCGCCATGCTGCGCTCCTTCCGCGGACGACCGGGAAGACTCGAGACGACCGCCGACAACAGCGACCCCGTCGAACACCGGTGACGGCCCGGTCCCATCAAGCCGCACGTGGGGAGATAGGGCGCCTGACGGATCCACCTGCTGAAGCGGAGCCCCGCCTGGTCGAGGAGGCCCATGACGTCACGGACTGCGTACGCCCGGTCACGCGGATTGAGCAGTGCGTCGGCCAGCGCGTCGTCGTCGGCGAAGTCGGGCGTGCTGCGCAGCAGGTGACCCAACGGGTGCCCGAGCGGCAGTTCGCGCAGCGCCTCGACGAGGTCGCCCACGTCGCGGCGCGTCGGCTGCACGCCGAGGAGCCGGCAGTACTCCTGCAACATGTAGACACCGGTGCGCCCGTAGGGGGCGTACACCATCGCTTCGAGTGCGCCGCCCGGCGCGATGACCGACCCGAGCGCGGCGAGGCCGGCCCCGGGGTCGGCGAGATGGTGGAGCACACCGGTGCTCACCACGTGATCGAAGGTCTCGCCAAGCTGTCCGACCTCCTCGATCGGCAGGCGGCGCAGTTCGACGTTCGTGAGACCGTGGTGGTCGACGAGCCGGCGGGTCTCGGCGATGCTCCGCTCGCTCACGTCGATTCCGACGATGCCGGCACGCGGATACCGGACGGCATACTTGGCCGCCTGTGACGTCCCACACCCAGCGACGAGAATCGTGCGTTGCTCACCGACCGAACCGTCCGGCCAGACACGCAGCGCCTCCACCCGACGACGGTCATCGGTCCAGTCTCGGCGAGTCGCAGCCAGGTCATCCACCGGCGGCGGATACGGATGCCGTTCGTAGAACGCCGCGATCTCGTCCCCGCCCGCCACGCTCTCCACGGGGTTCACTGGTGGGGGAAGACCCGCGACCAGTCGTCGCGCATGCTGATCTGGGTCCATCCGAGCCGCGCTGCCGTCGCGGTCGCCGACTCATCAGCGGTGAAGGTCCCGGCCTCGCTCTCGTAGGCGTACTCGCGCTCGGCATCGTCGTGGTTCACGAGCAGCGACAGGCGCGGACCGTCGCCGGTGCTCGTGTACTCCAACATCTCGGCGTCACCGGGCGAGTTCCCGCCCGCCACGGATGGTCGCCGGCCCAGCGCGACCTGGATGTTGTCGATCTTCGCCGCACCTTCGTTGGCGGCGCCGCGCACCCCGGTCGTCCTCAGCAGCACCGCCCGACCGTTGCGTCGTTCGAACTCATACGTGACGAGCGTGCCCACGACTCGCTCCTGCGCGATTCCGTAGACCCGATCGCTGATGGCCCGGACGAACTCGGTCCCGCCGCCGGTGACGATGCAGTTCGTGAACCCACGCGCCGCCAGCTCGTCCATCAGCTCGAGCATCGGTTGGTACAGCATCTCGTCGTACCCGACGCCGTGGTCCGGGTGCTTCGTCTCCGCGAAGAAGGCCCGCACGCGGGCCTCGAACACCTCGGGCTCGACGGCGTCGAACAACCCGACCAGCGCCATGGCCACCCGCTCCATCCCGAATCCGGCAACCGCCGCCATGTCGCCGCTCAGGACGGCGGCGAACTCCGGGACGTCGCCGAGTTCGGGCCGCTCTCCGAGCGAGTGTCGGAGCTGCCAGACGAAGAAGTCGAGCTGGGTGTAGCGCGGCTTCTCGCACCACAAAGTCCCGTCGTTGTCGAACACCGCGAGCCGGTTCACGGGTGCGATCTCGTCGGTGGCGTCGAGGAACTCGACGATGGCG
>JAHEJN010000088.1 GCA_024638845.1 Acidimicrobiales bacterium
TGTGGCCGGCCTTGGCCAGTCGGTTCGTGCTGGTGGGTCCCCGGCTGAGCTCGGTCGCCGCCGGACTCTGGGCGTTCACCTTGACGAAGTAGTACCAGTACGCAACGGCGATGCCGCTGACCGCGACCAGCGACGAGAAGATGGCCAGGGTGTAGCTCGGCCGGCCGTGGGCTATGGCGGGGAAGTACGACGCAACCGGTTCGACGTGGAAGAAGAACCGCTCGTGCCAGCCCTCCTCGTTGCCGGTGATGAACCCGGGTGGCAGGTTGATCAGCCCACCCAGCGCGGCGACGGAGGCCAGGATGATGAGCGGCACCGTGATGCGTCGGCCCGACTCGTGGGGATGGCCGTGGCCGCGGAACTCGCCGAAGAAGGTGAGGTAGATCACCCGGGTCATGTAGGCGCCGGTCAGGGCCGCTCCGAGGATTCCCATGATCACCATCGCGGTGTAGTCACCGTTGGCGTCGGTGCCACCGAAGACGCCCCAACCGCCGGTGCCGACGAGAATCTCGTCCTTCGACCAGAACCCGGCCAGCGGGAAGACGCCGGCCAGCGCCAGCGAACAGATGAGGAACGTCCAGAAGGTGGTGGGCATGAACTTGCGCATGCCGCCCATGTCCTTCTTCATGTCGAAGCTGTGCACGGAATGGCTCACCGAGCCGGCACCGAGGAAGAGCCCCGCCTTGAAGAAGGCGTGGGTGAAGAGGTGGAAGACCGCGGCTGTCCACGCGCCGACCCCGAGGGCCATCACCATGTAGCCGAGCTGGCTGATGGTCGAGTAGGCCAGCACCTTCTTGATGTCGTCCTGCACGAACGCCAACAGACCGCCGCCGACGACGGTGACCGCACCGACCAGGGCGAGCATATTGATGCTCGAGCCCCCGATGCTCATGCCCTCCCAGAAGACCGGGTACAAGCGGGCGATCATGTAGACGCCGGCGACCACCATCGTGGCCGCGTGGATCAGCGCCGATACCGGTGTCGGACCGGCCATGGCGTCGGGCAGCCACGTGTGGAGGACGAACTGGCCGGACTTGCTCATCACCGCGGCCAACAGGCACAGCGAGGCGATCAGCAGCGTGTTGTGGCCGATCTCTCCGGACACGGCCATCTCGTTTATCTGCAGTGTCTCGAACGAGCCGGCCGACCAGAACAGGATGATCATGCCGACGAGCAGGCCGACGTCGCCGACGCGGTTGGTGAAGAAGGCCTTGAGGGCAGCGTCGGAGTTCTCCTGCTCCTCCCACCAGTGGCCGATGAGGGCGAACGAGCACACGCCGACGAGCTCCCAGCCCACGATCATCTGGATGATGTTCTCACTGACGACGAAGAACAGCATCGAGGCGGTGAACAGGCTGAGGAACGCGAAGTAGTGGGTATACCGCCGGTCCCCCGCCACGTAGTCGGTGCTGTAGATGTGCACGAGCAATGAGATCGACGTGACGACGAACAACAGGGCGACCGCCAGGCCATCGACCAGGGTTCCGACCGGGAAGTCGACGCCGCCGTTGCTCCACCAGGTGACGGTCCTCACGACTGCGTTGATGCCGACGGCCGCGCCTTCGCCCTCTTCTGCGGCCGCGGCCAGGGTGCGACCCGCCGCGAGCAGCGCCTCTTCGCTGTGTTCGCCGCTGGAGACCGAGCCGCGCTCGGACACCCACTGGATGCCCGTGAGCGCCGCGAGCACCCAGGAGGCGCCAACCGAGGCAATGCCGATCTCGGCGCCCTTGTACGGGAAGCGCTTGCCGAAGAACAGGATGGCGACGAACGAGAGCGCCGGGAGGAGGGGAATGAGCCAGACGTTCTCGAGGAACCAGCCCGATGGGTCGTAGAACTCGGTGAGCTCGCCACCCTCGGCGGCCAGTGTCAGCAGGGTCATCTGCCTCAGCCCCTCATGAGATCGGCCTCGTTGAGGTCGATGCTGCGGCGGTTGCGATAGATGAGCAGGACGATGGCCAGGCCGATGCCGACCTCGGCGGCGGCGATGGCGATGACGAACAGCGCGAACACCTCGCCGGTCACGGTGTCGTTGAAGGCTCCGAAGGCCACGAGGTTGATGTTCACCGAGTTGAGGATGATCTCGATCGACATGAGGACGAGCACGGCGTTGCGGCGGGCGAGGACGCCGTACACCCCGATGCTGAAGAGGATCGCGGCGAGCACGAGGTACTGGTTGAGCCACATGGCGACCCCTACTCCTTCCTGGCCACGACGATGGCCCCGATGAGCGCGGCGAGCAAGAGGACCGACACCGCCTCGAAGGGCACGATGTACTGACTGAAGATGCTGTCGGAGACCCGGGCCGTGGTGCTGCGCGTCTCGGTGGGGAACTCGATGTCCTCGAAGGTCCGCAGCAGCGTCGCGACGAGCACGCCGGCGAGGAGCAGGCCGGTGAGCAACGCCGGCACCCGGTTGTCCTGGTCGAGGTCGGCGTCGGCACCGAGATTGGCCCGCGTGAGCATGATGCCGAACAGGAACAAGACGACGACCGCCCCGATGTAGACGAGGATCTGGGTGGTGGCCACGAACTCGGCACCGAGGAGGATGAACTGGGCGGCGACGCCGGCCAGGACCACGACGAGGTACAGCGCGGCGTGCACGATGTTCTTGACGGTCACCACCTTGATGGCGGCGATCACCTGGATGGTGGCGAACAGGTAGAAGAAGACGTTCCTCGCGATGTTCCAGTCGACCTCGGCGAGCACGCCACTGTGTGTCATGTCGCCGGCACCGACTTCTTCTTGACCTCGCTGCCGCCTTCGTAGTCCTCGAAGTCGGGGACGGTCTCCATCCACAGACCGAGCTTCTCCTTGTCGTGGAGCAGATCGGCGATGCGGGGCTCGGAGAACTCGTACTCGGGGCTCCAGAACAAGGCCTCGAACGGACAGACCTCGACGCAGATGCCGCAGAACATGCACAGCGAGAAGTCGATGTCGAAGCGGTCGAGCGCGTTGCGCTGGCGGGGCTTGCCCCCCTCGCGGCGGGGCGGGGCCAGGTACTTGTGACCCTCGATGTAGATGCACCAGTCGGGGCACTCGCGGGCGCAGAGCATGCAGGCGGTGCAGTTCTCCTCGTGCAGGGCGATGACCCCGCGCGCTCGCGGCGCGGGCGCTTCTTTCTCGTGCGGGTACTGAACGGTGGCGGCACCGTCCTTGGCCGTACGCAACATCGTCTTCATGGTGACCCCGAGGCCGGTGACCAATCCTGGGAGCTTGGGCATCAGACGGCCACCTTCAGGACAGCAGTCACCGCGATGTTGGCGAGAGCAAGGGGGATCAGCACCTTCCAGGCCAGCTTCTGGAGCTGGTCTTCGCGGAAGCGAGGGTAGGTGAACCGGAACCAGAAGATCAGGAACGAGACGAACATCATCTTGCCGAACAGCACCGCCGGGCCCAGGACGTTGAACCAGTCGCTCGAGGAGTCGAGGCCCGGCACCCACCACCCGCCGAGGAACAGAACGGCGGCGATGCCGGAGAAGACGCCCGCCGTGGCGAACTCGCCGATGAAGAACATGAGGAACCGCATGCCCGAGTACTCGGTGAGGTAGCCGGTGACGAGCTCGGATTCGGCCACGGGCATGTCGAAGGGCGGCTGGGTGAGCTCGGCCTGCACGGCGATGAGGAACAGGGCGAAACCGACGAACTGGGTCAGGATGTACGGGTTGCCGATGCCACCCCATCCGAAGATCTCACCGTCGGCCTGGGCGAAGACGATCTGCTGCATGTTGAGGGTGCCGGCCTGGATGACCACGCCGACCACCGCCAGCACCAGGGGCAGCTCGTAGGCGATGAGCTGACCGGTCGCCCGCAGCGAGCCGAGCAACGAGTACTTGTTGGCCGACGACCAGCCGGCCATGAGGATGCCGATGACCGAGATGGAGCTGACCGCCAGGGCGAAGAAGATGCCGACGTCGAGGTCGACGAAGTAGGCGTCGGGCCCCGCCGGCAGCACCAACACCAACAGGAACGTGGACACGAGAACCACGAAGGGGGCCATCTTGAACACCGGGCGATCGGCTCGTTCGGGGATGACGTCTTCCTTCTGGAAGAACTTCCCGACCTCGGCGAGCAGCTGCATCGAACCGTACGGGCCGGCTTCCATCGGCCCGAGGCGGCTCTGCATGAACGACATCATCTTGAACAGGTACACGTAGACGAAGGTGCCGGCCGGCAACAGGACCGCGGCCAGCCCGATGAGCATGCGGATTCCGGTTTCCTGCCAGTACGACAGCTCGACCGCGAGTACAGAAGTCATCGGTCGATGTCTCCGAGGATGAAGTACAGGCTGGCGAGGATGGTGATGATGTCGGGGACGTACACACCCTGGAGCAACCAGGGGGCGATGGAGATGTTCGAGAACGACGCCGAACGGATCTTCACGCGGAACGGCACGAGGTCGCCCTTGCTGACCACGTAGTACCCCATCTCGCCGAGCGGGTTCTCGGTGGCGACGTAGGCCTCACCCTCGGGCACCTTGATGATGCGGGGCACCTTGGCCATGATCGGACCGGCGGGAATCGAGTCGAGCAGCTGGTCGACGATGTAGGTTGCCTCGCGGGTCTCCTGGAGACGCACCCAGTACCGGGCGAAGCTGTCGCCGTCGGGGTGGGTCCAGACCTTCCAGTCGACCTTGTCCCAGGCCAGGCCCACCGGGTTGTCCCTGCGCAGATCCCAGTCGACACCGGAGGCACGGATGTTGGCACCGGACAGGCCGTACTCGAGGCCCGTGTCGGCGGGAATGATGCCGATGCCGCGGGTGCGGGTCTGGAAGATCTCGTTGCCGACGACGAGGTCCTCCATCTCGTCGCAGAACGTTCGGAGCTTGCCCATGACGGCCTTGGTGTCGTCGATCCAGCCCTTGGGGAGGTCGTCCTTGAGCCCGCCGATGCGGTCGAAGTTGGGGTGGAACCGACCGCCGGTGACGGCTTCGATCTGGTTGAGCACGTGCTCGCGGTCGCGGAAGGCATAGAAGACCGGCGTCGTCGCACCGAGCTGGACCGCCATGTCGCCGAGGAACAGGGCCAGGTTGGCGATACGGCTCATCTCGAAGAGGATCGTGCGGATGTACTGGGCCCGGGGCGGGGCCTCGACCTCCATGAGCTGCTCGGCGGCGAGGATGAAGGGCACTTCGTTGGCGAAGTTCCCGAGCCAGTCGATGCGGTTCACCAGCGTGGTGACCTGCGGGTAGGTCCGCACCTCGGTGAGCTTCTCGTAGCCCCGGTGCATGTATCCCATGATGGGTTCGGCGGAGACGACCTGCTCGCCGTCGAGCTTGGCCACGATGCGCAGCGTTCCGTGGGTGGCCGGATGCTGGGGACCCATGTTGAGGATCATCCCGTCGCCGGTCTCGATGTCGACGTTCACTCGGGCATCGGCCGCCTGGCCGGCGATGTAGGCGAGCTGCTGGGGTTCGGACGGCGCGGTCATGCGTCGGCCCCTTCGTCGTCGTCGGCTCCGGGCATGCCCTCGACGTCGACGATGCCGGGCCACGGCTTCACTCGGCGAGCCACGAGAGGGAAGTCCTTGCGCAACGGGTGGCCTTCGAAGTCGCCGGGCAGGTACAGGTGCCGCAGCCCCGGATGCCCTTCGAAGTCGATGCCGAACATCTCGTGGGTCTCCCGTTCGTGCCAGTTGACGCCGCCGTAGACCGAGATCCAGCTCTCGATGCTGGGGTCGTCGTCGGGGACATCGGCCTTGAGGGTGACACCGACGTGCTCGTACAGCGAGTACACCCGGGCCAGGACCTGGAAGCGGGTCTCCCCTCCGCCGTAGCCCGCCACGATGGGTTCGGCCGCGGCGCTACCGGCATCGGCCGAGTCGGTGTCCTGCTCGGCGTCCATGTCGCGGCCGAACGGGGACGGCATCCAGTCGATGGCCGAGAGGAAGTCGAAGAAGCGATAGCCGAGGCCGTTGCGCGCCGCATCGGCCGCCTGCAACCAGGCATCGGTGCGCACCCGAATGATCACGTCGCAACCCGGCTTCACGAACGATTCGATTACGGCGTCGTCGAGGGCGTCGACGAAGGCCGCCGCCACGGCATCGCGAACGGTGTCGACCAGCGGGGCCCCGGCCGCTTCGGCCTCTTCGACCGTGGTGTCAGCCGACGACAATCGGATCACCCTTCCATCGCTCGGCCGGATCCTCGTTCAGGATCCTCTGCTGGAGCAAGACGATTCCCTCGAGCAACGCCTCGGGTCGGGGCGGGCAGCCGGGCACGTAGACGTCGACGGGAATGATCTGGTCGACGCCCTTGGTGACCGAGTAGCTGTCCCAGTAGGGCCCACCGCAGTTGGCACACGATCCCATCGAGATGACGTACTTGGGATCGGGCATCTGTTCGTAGAGTCGGAGAATGGCCGGGGCCATCTTGTCGGTGACCGTGCCGGAGATCACGACCAGATCGGCCTGGCGGGGCGAGGCCGGGAACGGGATCACACCGAGGCGCATGACGTCGTATCGGGGCGATGCGAACGCCGCTCCCATCTCGATGGCACAGCACGCCAGGCCCCACTGGTAGACCCAGAGCGAGTACTTGCGACTGATGTTGAGCAGCTTCTTGAGCGAGGCGGGGGCCTTGCCGCTGTCGACCAGGCCCATCAGTCGGTGACCTCGGCTGGGTTTGCAGGCATCAGATCCACCGGAGAACTCCCTTGCGCCATGCGTACAGAAGACCGAGCAACAGGATGAAGATGAAGATGAACATCTCGATCAGCCCGAACAGACCATAGGCCTCGAGGCGGGTAGCCCACGGAAAGATGAAGACGGCCTCGACGTCGAACATCACGAACAGCAGGGCGAAGATGTAATAACGGATGTTGGCCTGCGCCCACCCGGTGCCGACGGGATCGACGCCCGACTCGTAGTTGATGTATTTCTGCTGCTGGGGCCGAGTGGGCCGCACCAGGCTCGACAGGCCGATGAAGGCGCCGACGAGGCCGACGGCCAACGCGCCGAACAACCCAACGGTGAGGTAACTGCGGAGGAAGTCCGACACGGGCACCGAGCCTACAGATCCCGGCACGCGTCGACCAAAGCATCCTGGATTTTCACGAAATTCGTCGGCTGTGGCCTCCGGCGGTGGTGCTGCATCGAGTTGTCCCCGCCGTTTCCCGCGCCAGGCCCCGGTTCGTATCGTCCACCTCCCCGAACGACTCGAATCGGTCGACCCGGCCGTTCTGTGTCGGCAGCCGTTGCGGGTACCTTCGGAGTATGGATTCGAGCATCGAGCTGCTTGTCGAACCGCGCACTCGGTCGGTGGGCAACGGCACCGTCGAGCGGCTGCTGCCCTGGCGGAGACGACGCATGGTCGGGCCCTTCATCTTCGTCGACCACATCGGTCCCGAAGTAGTGCCCGCCGGTTCGGGTACCGACATCGACGCCCATCCCCACATCGGCCTGTCGACGGTCACGTACCTGTTCGAGGGGCGGATGCGGCACCGCGACTCCACCGGCGCCGTGGCCACCATCGAACCCGGGGCGGTCAACTGGATGACGGCCGGCGCAGGCGTCGCTCACACCGAACGCAGCCTCGACGAGGACCGGCCGGTTGCCCGCCGCCAGCACGGGCTCCAGACCTGGGTTGCGCTGCCCGACGGCGCCGAGGACACCGACCCCTTCTTCGAACACCACCCGGCCGCATCGATCCCGGTCGACACGATCGGCGCGGTTCTGGTGCGAATCGCCGCCGGCACCGCATGGGGGCTCACCGCCCCGGTGAAGGTGTCGTCACCGCTCGTTCTGGCCGAGGTCGACCTCGGCGCCGATGGCACCATCCCCGTCGACGACACCCACTCCGAACGCGCGGTGCTGGCCCTCGATGGCGACCTCGACGTCGGCGGCCAGACCCTCCGCCACGGCTCACTCGCCGTCCTGCACCCCGGAACCCGCCCCGAGCTGCGGGGCTCGGGGCGGGCGGTGGTGCTGGGGGGCGAACCGCTCGGCGAACGCTTCATCTGGTGGAACTTCGTGCACAGCGATCGCGACCGGATCGAGCACGCCAAGGCCGACTGGATGGCCCAGACCTTCCCCCGGGTGCCAGAAGATCACGATCCGTGGGTGCCGCTACCCGGCTAGTGCCTCCGGGGAGCCGGGTGGCCGCTCGACGTGGAAGACTTCCTCGATGCACCTTCTCGCGCGCGTCGGCCGACGGCTACGACCACGAGCTGGCTCTGGACTGATGCGGTGACCACACCTGCGGCGATTCTGCTGATCGTGGCGGCGGTATCGGCCGCAGCCGACTGGTGGGCGGTTCACCGCGACCACGACCGACTCGAGGCGATGGCCAAGCCCCTCGTGGTGCTGGCCCTCATCGGGGCGGCCGCGACCCTCGACCCCGTATCGAACGCCATGCGGTGGTGGTTCGTAGCCGCCCTCGTCCTCTGCCTGATCGGCGACGTGGCCCTGCTGCCCCGACTGGATGCGTTCGTCGTCGGTCTGGGCTCGTTCCTTCTCGCCCACGTTGCCTACGTGATCGGCATGCTCCCGCACGTCGACTCGTGGCCGCTGGCCGTCGTTGCCGTGGTGATCGTTGCTGCCGACCTGATCGTCGTCGGCCGCCCGGTTCTCGGGGGCGTACCGGCACCGTTGTACGTACCGGTTGCGGTGTACTTCGGCGCGATCTCGGCGCTGGTCGTCGTGGCCTACGGCACCGGTTCGTACGTGCTGGCCGCTGGTGCGCTGTTGTTCCTCGCGTCTGACTCGCTGCTCGGATGGGGCCGCTTCGTCGGGTCCGCTCCTGGTGGGCGAGTGGCGGTTCATGTCACCTACCATCTCGCTCAGGCGGTGCTCGTCATCGGGCTGAGCTGAGAACGCAGAACCGGGTGCCACCGAGCCGGAGGGAGGCCCTGGAGGCACCCGGTGTGGTCCTGCGGCGAGTCGTCAGGCCTCAGCTCGCGGGCACCAGCTGCACGTCGAGCTCGACGGTGACCCTGTCGCCGACGAGGACCTTGTCGCCGCCGAGGGGCACGTTGAAGTCGATGCCGAAGTCCTTGCGGCTGATGGCGGTCGAGGCGGAGAAACCGGCACGAGTGATGCCGTAGGGGTCGACACCGACCCCGAAGAACTCGGTCTCGAGCTCCACGGCCCTGGTGATGCCGTTGACGGTGAGGTTCCCGGCGATGGTGCCCGAGTCACCGTTGTCGACGATGCCGGTCGACACGAAGGTCATCTTGGGCTGCGCGTCGGTGTCGAAGAAGTCGGTGCTGCGCAGGTGATCGTCGCGCTGGTCGTTGTTGGTGTCGACCGATGCCAGATCGATCTCGGCCTCGATGACGCTGGCCTCGAGCAGCTCGTCGACCTGAACCGAACCGACGAAGGCATTGAAACGGCCGCGGACCTTCGACAGCCCGAGGTGTCGGACGGTGAAGCCGACCTCGCTGTGCTCGGGCTCGATTGCCCAGGCGCCGGGCGTGAGGGCGGTGGTCTCGGTGATGGTCATTTTCGGGGGGACTCCTCGTCTACATGGGGGGAATATGATTCAAACTTGAATCAATCTATTTCAACTTTGAATGTTTGTCAACTCGGGCGGCTAGAATTCCGTCATGACCCCCAACACCGGCGTCGCGTGGCTCACGGGTGAAGAGGACGCGGCATGGCGCGGTTGGATCGAGGCCACCCAGCGCATCGCCGCGGCCATCGAACACGACCTGCGCAATGACAGCGGCCTCACCTTCGACGACTACGAGGTACTGGTGACCCTGTCGGAGGCCGACGGCCGCGCGCAGCGCATGTCCGAGCTGGCGATGAGCACGGTGCAGTCGGCGAGTCGGCTCTCCCAACGCATCGATCGACTGGCCGACAGGGGGCTCGTCGAACGCCGCCCGTGCGAGGAGGACAAGCGGGGCTGGTTCGCCGTCCTGACCGACGAGGGCCTGGCCTCGCTCGCCGCCGCTGCACCGGGCCACGTCGAGTCGGTGCGACGGAACCTGTTCGACCACCTGTCGCCCGACGACGTCGTCACCCTCGCCGAGATGATGCCGAGGCTGGCTTCTTCGTTCCACGCTGCTCGCGCCCACGCCGACGACTGAGACCATGTTCGTCGTAGCCTGCGAGGTTCACTGAGACCATGTTCGTCCTGGCCTACGAGGTCGAGCTGCGCCTGGCCCACGCCGAATCGTTGAAGGACAAGCGCCAGACGATCACCCCCATCATCGAGGGTGCCCGTCGTCGCTTCGCCGTCTCGAGCGCCGAGATCGACCACCAGGACCACTGGAGGTCGGCCGTGCTCGGGTTCGCGGTGGTCGCCTCGGCCGAGGGCGTCGCTCGTGCCGTCATCGACGACGTCGATCGGTTCGTGTGGTCCTTCCCCGAGATCGAGGTGGTCCACTCCGATCGTCGCTGGCTCGAGTAGCGCGGCGCTAGCCCACCACGACGGTGGCCGAGGGTGAACGGCCGAACACCTCCGGCGCGTAGACTTCTTCGGCACGTGCGGGCGGCACCACGAAGGTCCCCGGCGTCGTCGCCCGCGCCAGGTACGTGTACTCGTAGGTCCCTCCGGGCAGGAAGCTGGTGAACGCCTCCGCCCGGTCGTCGCGCAGGTTCTGGTGCTCGAACCACTGCCAGCATCGACACCACGAGTCGCGGGCGACGGCGATCCCCTCCTCGCCCGCCGGCTCCGGGGGTGTCGTCGGCGTCACGGCCAGAGCCGGGTTCTGCGGTTCGAGGCCGGCCGGGAGGGGATCGATGAGCGCCACGTGGGTCCGTTGGGCGTCGGCCACCATGGCGAGTCGTACCCGCACGGTGGCGCCGGCCCGCACCCGCCACACGCCGTCGGCATCACGGGTGACATCGGACGGGTCGTCGACCGGCTCGTACCGGCGCTCGACCACGAAGCCCTCGTCTCGGGCATCGAGGACCAAGTCGTCGGGGGCGTAGCGCAGCCCGAGTCGGTAGTAGAGGCGACCGGTTCCGTCCTTGGCCACCACGACGTTGCTGTCGCCGGCGGCGATCAGGTCGGCCATGGGCACCACCGTCGTCGCCCGGTCGGTGGTACGCCCGTCGAAGCTCGCCTCGGCCGCGTAGAGGTCGCCCAGCCATGCTCGAGCCACGAAGTCGGGCGGGGCCGACTCGAAGGTGTCGAAGTACCGTTTCATCGCCAGCAGGATGAAGGCGTTCTCCTGCACGTTGTTCCAGCGGCCCCGCACCTGACTGCCGAGCAGCCCCGCCACCACCTTGGGGATGAGGTCGCTGTCGGGGCTCTGGGTCACGAGCGCGTCGAGGATCACCCCGTCGGTTCGTCGGTCGGAGTTGGCAATCACGTAGGCGTCCTCGCCGTAGCTGTTGGCGAAGGTCGCGGCGCCCGCGGTCTCGACGGCGGCGTTCTCGAAGCGGCGCTCGATGGCAGTCCGGCCCCCGACGTCGTCGACCACCGGCCACAACCAGGCCAGGGCGTCGAGCTGAAGGTCGTCGCCGGCCCGCTCGTACAGCGCTTCGGCCTTCGTGGCATCGCCGTCGCCCGCGAGGTCGCGGACGTACAACGCATAGGCGTTCAGCGTGTTGCGCACGTCGA
>JAHEJN010000089.1 GCA_024638845.1 Acidimicrobiales bacterium
CGGCCGGCCGCAACGCCGACGGCCGCGGCTAGGCTCGTCGCCACCTGCGGGTGTAGTTCAATGGCTAGAACCCCAGCCTTCCAAGCTGGCTATGCGAGTTCGATTCTCGTCACCCGCTCCACAAGAACCCGGGACCTGTCACGAGACCACCGATGACCCGCCGGTGACACGGTTGTGACACCAGTCGTCAGGCTTCGACCGCTCACGGTGCGGTTTCTCTCGTTGCTGGGTCGCGTGCTGATACTCGAAGCGCGGCAGCTGGCGACGCACGGACGTCCCGGCTCATGGAACTGCGGCCGGAGCGATCAGTTACCGCTCTTGCCCAGACGGGGCTTCAGGATGAACAGACCCCGGTCCATGCTCGAGACGGCGACTACACCCTTCTGGCTGAAGTACGGGTAATTGCTCCAGGTGCCGCCCTCGAACGACGCGTTGTCGTTCTCAGGGTACATGTCGAAGTAGGCGACCTCGGGCAGCTCGCCCAACGCCACGTTCTCGGTGTTGAAGACACGCAGCCCGGACGTGTAGTTCGAGGCGAACATGTACTTGCCCTCGGTGTACACGTTGTGGCCGATCGCGGTGGTGTCGTGCTCCACCGTCGACTGGAGCTGCGGGTTGTCGAGGTCCGATAGGTCGAAGATCCGCGTAGTCGTGTTCACCCCGAAGAAGAGTTCGTCGAGCTCGTCGTTGTGGAGGAAGTACCGCTGATCGGTCGTCAACCACCCCTGATGGCTGTACCCGTCACCGGGGTAGTCGACGTTGGCAATCCCGACCGGGTTGGCGGGGTCCGTGACGTCGACGATCGAGACGGTGTTCAGGAACGGCGTCCCGTCGAAGGTGGCGTTGGAGCTGAAGCACAGGCTCCGCCCCTCGTAGTCGGCGTCGGGACCCTCGTACTGCAAGCACTGTGTGTCGTGCGTATAGCCGTGGTCGGCGAACCCACCGGCGAACGTCGGGTTGGCCGGGTCGGTGATGTCCACGATGTGCAGCCCACCGGCGAACGACTCCGAACCCACGATGTAGGCGTGGCCGATGTCGGTGTTGATGGCGATGTTGTGGGCGTGCCCGATCTCGGATCCCGACGGACCGAAGTACTGCGCGGTGTCGGAGAACTCGGTGTACGAACTCACGCCCCGCAGCTCGGTCAGATCGAACACCTGCATCGGGTGGTCCTCGAACTCCGAAACGATGAACGCGTGGTCGGCGTAGACCTTGATGTCACGCCAGAACTCACCGCCGACGGTGGACGCGGTCGGCAGGAGACCGACAACGACGGGGCGCTTCGGATCGGAGATGTCGACGAAGATCGTGCCTTCTGACGCTCCGACCAGGGCGTAGTCCTTGCCAGTGGCGGGGTCGGTCCATCCCCAGATGTCGTTGACGAACGATGCGCCCAACTCGGACGACGGCAGGAAGCTCAGCTGATCTATGCCGTCGCAGGGGAACTCTCCGGCAAATCCCCGGATGCAGGGTTGATGGGATCGTGGGGCGTTGCTGGTGTCGGCCGCGTTGGCCGCCACGGCTTCGAACGCCTCCGATTGCGCCTCCTGGAGACCGGGTTGGTCGTGGGCAGACGCCACTCCCCCGAGTCCGACCGCCAACGTGGCGATGATTGCTGTGACGAGCTTGGATCGCATGTTGTCCTCCGTGACTACCGGCGAACGCCGGATTCCCCCGCTGCCGATCACAGTACGTCGCCTGCACGCGACCTGTCCACGGTCACCTCCCGCATCGACCTCACGTCCGGTCGGTCCCGCCACCGGCATCGCCGACCGGCACCCGTTCCAGTCGAAGTCTCCGCGTGGGAGCTTCTATCCTCCGGACCGGAGGTTTCCCATGTTCCGACGATCGAAGGCTGATCCCTTCGCCGATCCCGAGCTCGGCGAGCTCACCTGGTCGCGAGGCGGGTGGCGGGGCCAGGTGTCGCTCGGCCCGCTCCGATCAGTTCCGCTCTTCGTGCCCGGCTCACGCCGCGAACCCGACTCCGATGCCCTCGCCGTTGCCCGTACCGTGTCACTAGAGGTCGATCGCGGGCAGGCTTCGATACGGGCGGCGCTCGACGAACACCGGGCTCCGTACGAGGACGCTGCGCCCTTGGCCGCCGACGACACCCCTCCACCCACGTATGCAGCCGTGATCGACCTCGACGGCCGGTTGACGATCGAGCTCGGATTCGAGGTGAGCTGGGACGAGGAGCACACGTTGGGAGCCCGCCTCCGTGACGGACAGGTCATCGAATTGAACGGCTCGGTCCTCGAGCCGTGAACCCCGGCTGGCATCGACGACGATCGCCCGATTCTGACGTACCGCCGCAGAAGTGCAAGACTCGTGTGCGAGGCAGCACTCTCTCTTCGGTCGCACCACGACCAGACCCAAAGGGGACCATCGATGGCAGTACAGGGTTCGATTCTCGGCAACGCCGTTCTCCGACGCGAGGACAGCACTCTCCTCCAAGGGGTCGACGAGTACGTCGACGACCTCGACATCACCGGCGTCGGTTACATCTACTTCGTCCGCTCCACCGTGGCCTACGGCACGATCAACTCCATCGACGTGTCCGAGGCCGAGAAGATGCCCGGCGTGATCGCCGTGTACACGGCCGACACCATGAGCCTGCCGTCGTTCGTCGGCTTCCCGCTCATCGCCGAACCACTGGGCCGTCCCCCCCTGGCCACCGGCCACGTGCGCTTCGTCGGCGACATCGTCGCCGCGGTGGTGGCCGAGTCGCGTGATCAGGCCGTCGACGCGGCCGAAATGGTCTTCGCCGACATCGACCCCCTCGACCCCATCGTCACGCCCGCCGCAGCTCTGGCCGACGACGCTCCCCTGCTGTTCCCCGAGAACGGGTCGAATGTGTGCTTCGCCTCCTCCATCGGCCACGACGAAGGTTCGCCCGATCCGTTCGAGGGTGCCGACCGCGTCGTCGAGCTCACCATGGAGAGCCAGCGCCTCGCCGGTGTGCCCATCGAGCCCAACGGTGCCGTGGTCGTGCCCGATGGCGACAGCATCACCTGCTACTTCTCCAGTCAGACACCCATCTCGCTGCGTGAGCCCGTGGCCGGACTGCTCGGCATGGACCAGGAGAACGTCCGTATCGTCGCGCCGGCCGTGGGTGGCGGCTTCGGCCCCAAGGCCGGCCTCTACGCCGAGCACCTCATCACGGCGCAGGCCGCCCGCAATGCGGGTCGTCCGGTGAAGTGGATCGAGGAACGCAGCGAGAACATGAGCTCGATGGTGCAGGGTCGGGCCATGACCCTCACCGCCAAGATGGGCCTCACGAACGACGGCAAGATCACCGGCATCGATGTCGATGTCGTGGCCGATGCCGGGGCCTACCCGGCCATCGGCGGCATCCTGACGCTGTTCACCCAGACCATGATCCAGGCTGTGTACGACATCCCCGTGGTGAAGTTCAACACCGTCTGTGCGGTCACCAACACCACCCCGATCGGGGCGTATCGCGGCGCCGGTCGCCCCGAGGCCACCCAGGTCATGGAGCGCGTGCTCGACGTCGCGGCCAAGGAGCTGGGCATCGACCCCGCCGACATCCGGCGCCGCAACTTCCTCCAGCCCGACAGTTTCCCGCTCACCACCGCGGGAGGGGCGAACTACGACTCGGGTGAGTACGAGAAGGCGCTCGACGCGGCACTCGCCGCCGCCGGCTACGCCGAGATGCGGGCCGAGCAGGCCGCCCGCCGCGAGTCGGGTTCGGCCAAGCAGCTCGGCATCGGCGTCTCGGCCTACGTCGAGGTCACCGCTCCCGCCGGGCTCCACGTCGAGTACGGCAAGGTCGAGGTGAATCCCGATGGAACCGCCAACGCCTATGTCGGTACCTCGGCCCACGGCCAGGGTCACGTCACGTCGTTCTCCATGCTGGTGTCGGACATGCTCGGCATCCCCATGGACAAGATCACCCTCATCCAGTCCGACACCGACGACATTCCGCGAGGCACCGGCACGCTCGGATCGCGCTCGCTGCAGACTGCGGGTTCGGCGGTACACGTGGCGAGCGAGAACGTGTTGGACAAGGCCAAGGAGCTCGCGGCCCACCTGCTCGAGGCCAACGTCGACGACATCGTCAAGGGCGACGACGGCCTCCAGGTCGCCGGCGTGCCGGCCAACGCCCTGAGCTGGAGCGAGCTCGCCACCGCGGCCAACGACGCCAGCAAGCTCCCCGAAGGCATGGACCCGGGCCTCGCGCACGAGCTCGACTTCGACGGCACCGACTCGACGTTCCCCTTCGGTGCCCATGTGTCCTTGGTCGAGGTCGACGTCGAGACCGGTGCCGTGCGGATGCTGCGCCACGTCGCGGTCGACGACTGCGGGCGGATCCTGAACCCGCTCATCGTCACCGGTCAACAGCACGGTGGCATCGCCCAGGGCGCGGCCCAGGCGTTGTTCGAAGTCGTCAAGTTCGACGACGCGGGCAACCCCATCACCGCCAACCTCACCGACTACGCGATTCCGTCGGCGGCCGAGCTGCCCTCGTTCGAAACCAGCAACACCCAGACCGACAGCCCCCGCAACCCGCTCGGGGCCAAGGGCATCGGCGAGTCGGGCACCATCGGGTCGACGCCGGCGATCCACAACGCGGTGATCGATGCCGTGTCGCATCTCGGGGTGAAGCACATCGACATGCCGCTCACGTCGATGACGGTGTGGAACGCCATCGAGGCCGCCAAGTCCTGAGCCGACGGTTCTGGATGCGGGCCCTCGGGACCTTTGGCCCTTTCGTTTGGCGGGTGCCTGACGTGCAATCGTGATGACGATTCGCGCAGGAGGACCGGCCGATGAGCGACAGCGGAGCGACGGCTGCCCTTCCTGACCCAGCAGCGGTCTCGCTCGCCATCGCCGACCTCGACCGGCTGATCTCGACGCTACGAGACGACGGCCGTGTGGTCATCGGCCCTACCACTCGCGACAGTGTGATGACCCTCGACGAGATCGCCGGGGCCGGCCAACTGCCCCGCGGCTGGCTCGACGAGCAGTCGCCAGGCAAGTACCGGGCCACGCCGTCCGAGACGGCGACGGCCTTCGCCCACGGACCTCCGTCCATGTCGTGGAAGCGCTTCCTGCACGAGGAACGCACGCTGGTGATATCCACCAGCCGCACCAACGGCGCCATGGTGATCGACCCCGCCCCGGCTGCCCCGGAGAAGCCCTTGGCGTTCTTCGGGATCCAGGCATGCGATCTCGCGGCGATCGGCGTGCTCGACGTCGCGCTGGCCGACGATGCGGCCTACCGCCGGCGCCGCGACGACCTGTTGGTGGTGGCCGCCTCCTGCACCGACTCGGTCGCAACGTGCTTCTGTGTGTCGGCCGGAACCGGTCCCCGACCGGGCCCGTTGGCCGACATCGTGCTCACCGAGCTCGCCGACGGATCCCTGATCGCCGACGCCCGGACCGAGCGAGGCGCAGCGGTCCTCACCCGCGCCGGGCTCGATACTGCGGCCACCGAGGCCGACTGCCGGAGTGCCGCTGCGCTCGTCGATGCGGCGGCCGCTCGTCAGACCCGGCATCTCGACACCGAGGCGATCGCACGGGCGGCCGCCGCGCCCGATGACGTCGGCTGGGATGCCGTGGCCGAGCGGTGCCTCACCTGTGGGAACTGCACGATGGTCTGTCCCACCTGCTTCTGCACGAGCATCAGCGACCAGACCCGGCTCGACGACGGTTGCGCCGAGCGCTGGCAGATCTGGGCCAGCTGCTTCTCGCTCGACTTCGCGTACGTCCACGGCGGCTCGGTTCGCACCAGCCCCACCTCGCGCTATCGACAGTGGTACCTGCACAAGCTCGTGACCTGGCACGACCAGTTCGACAGCTCCGGGTGTGTCGGGTGCGGACGCTGTATCACGTGGTGCCCCACCGGCATCGACATCACGGAGGCGATCACGTCATGACTCCCAGCCCCACCGATCTCATCGCCGAGCTGAAGAGCCAGCCCTTCTGCCGCGACCTCTCCGACACCGAGCTCGCCGAGCTCGCAGCCTGCGGCACGCTGGTCGAGGTGGCCGGAGGTGACCAGCTCCTCACCCTCGGCGGCCCCTGTGATTGGTTCTGGGTCATCGTCGACGGTGCGCTCGACGTGTCGATGCACGGTCCGCCGGTCGGCATGACCATCATCGGCCGGCTGCACACCGGCGACGTTGCCGGTGTGTCGTGGGTGGCCGAGCCGTTCCGATCCGAGTTCGACCTCACGGCAGTCGGCCCCGGGCATGCCGTGCGCTTCGACGCCCGCGAGGTTCGTCGCGCGTGTGCTGCCGACCCGGCGCTGGGGAACAAGATCTACCAGCGGATGGCCACGCTGCTCCGTGACCGGCTGCACGCCACCCGTCTCCAATTGCTCGACCTCTACGGGGGTTCGCGTGCGCTCTGAACCGGCCGTGACCACCCTCGTCCCGACCATGGCGACCGTGGAGGCGGTGCGCCGTGAGCTCGACGACACCGTCACCCTGTCGCTGGCACTCTCGGAGCCGTCGCTCACCCCGACACCCGGCCAGTTCGCCATGCTGTGGGCACCCGGGGTCGGCGAGGTGGCCATCTCGTACTCGGGGGTCGGTGACGGCAGCCGCGTCGACCACACGATCCGGGACGTCGGCGCCACCACCCGCGCCCTGACCACCTGTGAGCCCGGCGCCGAGCTGGGCAGCCGTGGCCCCTTCGGACGCGGCTGGGATCTGAGTCGTCTTCCTGGGCGCCGCCTGCTGATCATTGCCGGCGGCCTGGGTCTGGCACCGCTGCGACCGGTGGTCGAAGCCGCAACCGCCGGAACCCTTGGCACCTCCTCGGCCCAGCTGCTGGTCGGCGCCCGCAGCCCCGACGCCATGCTGTACCGCGATGAGATCTCGACGCATTGGGCGTCGCTCGAACCGCAGCTCACCGTCGACCACGCCACCGACACCTGGAAGGGAGGGGTCGGCCCGGTCACCATCGCCCTCGGGTCGGCCATCGGCGACCCCGCCACCGTGGAAGCGATCGTGTGCGGTCCCGAGATCATGATGCGCGTCGTCGCACGCGAGCTCATGGATCGCGACGTTGCCCCCGACGCCATCCAGGTGTCGCTCGAACGCAACATGCAATGCGGCGTCGCACGGTGCGGGCACTGCCAGCTCGGCCCACTGTTCACCTGCGTCGACGGGCCGGTGCTGCGATGGGACGAGGCCGAGCCCCTGTTGGCGGTGAGAGAACGATGAGCAGAGAACCGAGACGACCGTCGGTGGCGATCTGGAAGTTCGCGAGCTGCGACGGCTGCCAGCTCACGCTGCTCGACTGCGAGGACGAGCTGCTGCGGGTGGCCGAGCTGATCGACATCGCCTACTTCCTCGAAGGATCGTCGGCGACCAGCGACGGGCCCTTCGACCTCTCGATCGTCGAAGGCAGCATCTCCACGGCCGAGGACATCGAGCGGATCCAGACCGTCCGCGAGAAGTCGGCCGCCGTCGTGACGATCGGTGCGTGTGCGACCGCCGGCGGCATCCAGGCGCTTCGGAACTTCGGCGACGTCGAGGAGCTGATGCGCATCGTGTACGCCACCCCCGATTTCTTGTCGGTACTCGACACGGTGACACCGATCACCGACCACATCGACGTCGACTTCGAGCTGCGCGGCTGCCCCATCGACAAGCGCCAGCTCCTGGAAGTGATCGGCTCGTACCTCGCCGGCCGTCGACCCCAGATCGCCACCGACAGCGTGTGCATCGAGTGCAAGATGGCCGGGCAGCCCTGCGTGCTGGTCGCCGAGGGGACCCCGTGCCTCGGGCCGGTCACCCACGGGGGCTGCGGCGCGTTGTGTCCCCGCTTCGGTCGCGGGTGCTACGGCTGCTTCGGCCCGATGGACAGCGCCCGACCCGAGGTGCTGGCGCCGCTGCTCACCACGATGGGCATGCCCGAAGACGAGCAGTACCGGGTCTTCCACACGTTCAACGCGTGGTCGGAACCCTTCCGCGACCAGCCCCGGCCCGTGCCGGTGACGCTGAGTGAGAGGAGTACGTCGTGACCCACAAGGCCGGAGCCGGCCGGCTCGACACCGAGGCGCTCAGTCGTGTCGAGGGCGAGGGCGGCATGCACGTGCGCATCGTCGACGGCAAGGTCGACGACGTGAAGCTCCGCATCTTCGAGCCACCCCGCTTCTACGAGGGATTCCTGCGGGGACGGGCGCACACCGAGCCGCCCGACATCACCGCGCGCATCTGCGGCATCTGTCCGGTGGCCTATCAGATGTCGGCCTGTGCGGCGATCGAGGACGCATGCGGCGTCGAGGTCGGTGAATCCATCGAGGAGCTGCGCCGCCTCTTGTACTGTGGCGAGTGGATCGAGAGCCACACCCTGCACGTCCACCTGCTGCACGCGCCCGACTTCTTCGGTGTCGACAGCGCCATCGAGCTCGCCGCCCTCGACCGCGGCGCGGTCGAGCGGGGCCTGGAACTGAAGAAGATCGGCAACGAGGTGCTCGAGGTGATCGGGGGCCGAGCCATTCACCCGGTGAACGTGAGAATCGGCGGGTTCTATCGAGCACCGGCGCGCTCGACGCTGCAAGCGTTTCGACCCCGACTCGACCGGGCGCTCGAGCTCGCCGTGGCCGCCACCGACTGGGTGGCGGGTCTCGACTTCCCCGACCTCGACACCGAACACGAGCTCGTCTGCCTGGTCGACGGTGAGCACTACCCGGTGCTGGGTCGGCGGCTGATCTCCGATCGGGGCCTCGACATCGACATCGCAGAGTTCGGCGACCACATCGCCGAGACGCACGTCGCCCACTCCACGGCCAAGCATGCTCACCTCCTCGACCGCGGCAATTACCTCGTCGGTCCGCTGGCCCGCTTCAGCCTGGCCCGCGACCGGCTCGGACCCGTGGCCACGGCGGCCGCCGACCGCGCCGGCCTCGGCGCGGAATGCCGGAGCCCGTTCCAGAGCATCGTGGTGCGCGCCGTCGAGGTCGTACACGCCTGCGAGGAGGCACTGCGGGTCATCGATGGCTACCAGCCCCCCGAACCAGCCGCGCAGCCCGTGCCGCCCCGGGCCGGCACCGGGCACGGAGCCACCGAAGCACCTCGCGGCATGCTGTATCACCGCTACTCGATCGACGGCGACGGCATCATCAGCGACGCCGACATCATCCCGCCCACCTCGCAGAACCAGCCCACGATCGAGCACGATCTGTTCCACTTCGTCGAGGCCAACCTCGACATGCCCGACGATGCGCTCCGACGGGCGGCGGAGGTCACCATCCGCAACCACGATCCGTGCATCTCCTGCGCCACCCACTTCCTCGACCTCACCGTCGACCGGGGCCCGGAGGGCGAGTCGTGAACCCCCTGGTGATCGGCGTCGGCAACCGGTGGCGACGCGACGACGGCATCGGCCCCTGCGCCGTCGCGGTGCTGTCGACGCAGTTGCCCGATGAGGTCGACGCCGCGACCCTCGACGGTGAACCGTCCCGCCTCCTCGACGCTTGGGCCGGCCGGTCCTTCGTGCTCGTGATCGACGCCATTCGCACCGGCGCGCCGGCCGGCACCCTCCACCGGCTCGACGGCTTGGGCGAGGATCTCCGTCCTGCTCCCTCGGCGAGCAGCCACGGGCCGGGGATTGCCGCGGCCGTGGCTCTGGGTCGGGCACTCGACCGACTTCCCGACCGGCTCGTCGTCCTGGGTGTCGAGCCCGGCGACACCAGCGACGGCGACGGCTTCTCCGATGCCGTCATGGCGAGCTTCGACGATCTGGTGTCACACGCGGCCGAGGAGGCGCTGGCCCATGTGCCTCAGTGACCTCGGCCGAGTGATCGAGCACGACGTCGCCACCTCGTCGGCGCTGGTCGACATCGACGGACGCTCCACCCGCGTGTCCACCATCACCCTCGGGCTCGACGCACCCCGGGTCGCGCCCGACACGTGGCTCGTCATCCACACCGGCTTCGCCGTTTCCACGCTCGCCGACGCCGAAGCCCATGCAATTCTCACCGCGCGAGCCGACCTCGCGCCTTCCACCTCCAGCGGAGAGATGCCATGACAACACGAACCGGCCACTCGCGGGCATCGACGCGACCCGACTCGTCGCGACGATCGGTCGGCCTGGCCTTTGCCGCCATCACGGCGGTCGTCTCCGGGTTCTCGGTCTTCGTCAACGGCTACGGCGTGCGCGAGTTCGACGACGCCACCACCTACACCACGGCCAAGAATCTCGTCGCGGCAGTGATCATCGGATCGGTCCTGCTCGCCACCAGACGCCTGAGCCCGGGCGCCGAGTCTGTCCGCTGGGCGACCAGCCGGCGTCAACGCATCGGCCTCGGCCTGGTGGCTGTCATCGGCGGCAGCGTGCCCTTCGTGTTGTTCTTCGAGGGTCTCCGGCGCGCCACGTCGACCGACGCGGCCTTCATCCACAAGACGCTCGTGATCTGGGTCGCCATCGGTGCCGCACTGGTGCTGCGTGAGCGTCTGCGGTGGCCGCACCTGTTGGCCATCGGCTTCATCGTTGCCGGCTACGCGGCCACGATGGGCGGGGTCGACCTGACGGACCTCCACACCGGTGAGCTCTTGATCGGGATCGCCACGCTGAGCTGGGCAGCCGAGGTGATCCTCGTTCGGTCGCTCCTGGTGCGGGGAGTCGGCGAGCTCACCGTGAGCACCTCGCGCATGGCAGGGGGAGCCGTGGTTCTGCTTCTCTGGGCGCTCCTGCGAGGAGCGGTTTCGGATCTCACCGGTCTGAGCACGACGCAGTGGGGCTGGGCTCTGCTCACCGGAGCGTGCCTGTCGGCGTTCGTGATGAGCTGGCACTTCGCTCTGGCCCGCGCCCAAGCCGTCGACGTCACCGCCGTGCTCGTGCTGGGCGCCGTCATCACCGCCCTTCTGAACGCAGGCATTCGCAGCATCGATCTGCGCCCGGCCGGAGTGACGCTCCTCGCGTGCGGCGCAGCCTTCGCCATGATGGGTGCCCTGAGCCGAAACCAACCCGAGCCCCTGGCCTCTCCGTGACCGTCGACGGAGCGCTGCGATTCGCTCGCTTCGCGGTGCCACCGAACGCACTCGGTTACTGCGGCCCGGCGGGCACCACCGAGCTCGCCGCCTACCGATCGGGCGAGCTGGCCTACGACGCCGGGCTGGTCGAGCTGGCTCACGCCTTCGAGGGGGCGTGGCCCTATCTCGAGCTCCTGGCCGGCGCGATTCACAGCGACGACCCCCTCGACGACCGGGTGGTCGAGGCGTACTGGATCGGCAACGAGCTGTGTGGCCGGGTCGAGATGAACGACTGGGCCTGGCATCTCGTCGATCGGTTCGGTCCCCGGGCGGGCAACGAGCTCGACCGGGTGACCGCAGGCGTCGAGGCCGGGGGGCTGCCCCACCATGCCTTCCACGTGTTCTGCGTGTACCCGTGGATCGGACTGCTACGCGAGGGCCGGGGCGGCCGCGAGCCCCTCGACATCGTGCGGCAGTGCCATATCAGCTGGGGTTCGGTCGTCGACCGGATCGACGACGTCGCGCTGATCGACGGGCCCAC
>JAHEJN010000090.1 GCA_024638845.1 Acidimicrobiales bacterium
ACCCGCCCCTGGATCGGCGCCCTCTGCCAGGTCGCCATCTATGACCAAGCCCTCACCCCGACCGAAGTCGGCGACAACTACACCACCGGCTGCGACCTGCCGGCTCCGCCCGCGTCGGCGTTGGTCCAGGTCACGCCCAATGGTGGCATCGGGGCGACGACCTTCGGGAACGCCACGATCACCGCGACCAATACTGGTGACCCAGGTGCGCCATCGATCACCAAGGTCGAGTTCGACCTGCGGGGCTCGGTGATCCCCGACGCCACGTTCGATCCGATCGGCACCGCGGGCGACGAGGGCACCCAGTGCCTCGCCGTCAGCAGCGAGGGCGGCACCGGATTCGTCGTGCCCGCCGACGAGTGCTCCGATCCATTCTCCCTGCCCCACGAGGACTCCCCCGGAGTCGTCGGCAACGGCTGGGACGGCATGACCCTGGACTTCACCGACTTCGACGGTGGCGAAGCCATCGTCTTCGGCGTCGACGTCGACCCGACCACCATCCAGGGCGTGCCCGGCTCGGGCGGAGCGGGCGCCGTCTCGGGCCTCGAGCTCTCCGGATCACCGGTCACCGTCACCTTCTCCGATGGCCAGGTGCTCACCGGGCAGTTGTTCGGTGACGGCACCGCCGGCGGCGGGCAGGCCGTGTTGAGCGAGATGAGCGGGCTGGCCGACGCGCCGGGCATCGAGATGCTCGGCGTGACGACCACGCCCACCGTGTTCCCCAACAACTCCAGCGCGGGCTTCGTGCCGACGGCGGGCACGCAGACCGTGCAGGTCACCGGCCCGGTCGGCGCCGCGGTCACGCTGCTCGCCGTCGAAGGAGCGCTCCCCAACCCGGCTGCCTTCGACCTCGATCCCAGCGAGTCCGACGAGGCCACCGCGGTCACCTACCTCACCGGCACCGTCGGCGCCGGCGGCTTCGTCGACTTCACGGTCGACCTCACCAGCGAGAGCTCGCTCTACCACTACTTGGCGGCGATCGACGACGGCTCGCTCGGCGACGTCTCGCCGATCCTGGTGATCGGGATCGGCGATGTCGATACGCCGATCATCGACCCGATCGCCAACGTGGTCGTCGAGGAGGGCGACACGATTGTGGTGCCGATCAGCGCGATCGACCCGAACGGCGATCCCATCACCCTCGGGATCGCCTCGACGCCCGACATCGAAGCGCTCGGCGCCGTCCTCACCGACAACGGTGACGGCACCGGCAGCCTCGACTGGGTCACCGAAACCGGCGACGCAGACACCTACAACGTCGACATCACGGCCTTCGACGGCACCAACACCGGCACGACATCGTTCACCATCGTCGTGAACGAACCCGGCACCACCCAGCCCGCGGCGGCACTCGTGCAGATCACGCCGGGCGGTGCCTTGGGCGCCACGACCTTCGGGAACAGCTCGATCACCGTGACCAACGACGGCGGGCCGACCTCGCCCGACATCACATCGGTCACTTTCGATCTGCGCGGTTCACTGATTCCCGACGCCACGTTCGATCCGATCGGCACCGCCGGTGACGAGGGCACCCAGTGCCTCGCCGTCAGCAGCGAAGGCGGCACCGGATTCGTCGTGCCCGGCGACCCCTGCTCCGACCCCTTCTCCCTGCCTCATGAGGACTCCCCCGGAGTTCCCGGCAACGGCTGGGATGGCATGACCCTCGACTTCACCGACTTCGGTCTCGGTGAGACCATCGTGTTCGGTGTCGACGTCGACCCGACAACCATCCAGGGCGTGCCCGGTGCCGGTGGCGCCGGCGCGGTCTCGGGTCTCGAGCTCTCGGGATCACCGGTCACCGTCACCTTCTCCGATGGCCAGGTGCTCACCGGGCAGTTGTTCGGCGACGGCTCAGCGGGAGGCGGCGAGGTCCTCGTCAGCTCCGAGCTCGGCCAGTTGGCCCCGACGGGCATCGAGATGGTCGGTGTGACAACGGCGCCCACGGTGTTCCCCAACAACTCCCAGTCCGGCAACGTCGCCACCGCAGGCCCGCAGACGGTGCGGGTCACCGGCCCCGACGGCGCCACCGTCAACCTGTTGGCCGTCGACGGCCAGCTCCAGAGCCCGGCTCCGTTCGACCCCGACCCGTTCGAGTCCGACGCAGCCACCGCCGTCGCCTACCAGACCGGTGTGATTGCCGGCGGGTTCGTCGACTTCACGGTCACGATTGCCAACGCCGCCGACTTGTACCACTTCGTTGCCGCCATCGATGACGGCGGTGCCAACGGACCCCTCACCGAGATCCTCGTGATCGGCGTCGGCGACGTCGACACTCCGGTGATCGACCCGATCGCCAATGTCGCCGTCACCGAGGGCGACACGATCGCGGTGCCGATCAGCGCAACCGACCCCAACGGCGATCCCATCACCATCGGGATCGCCTCGACGCCCGACATCGAAGCCCTGGGCGCAGTCCTCACCGACAACGGCGACGGGACCGGCAGCCTCGACTGGGTCACCGAAACGGGCGACGCCGGTACCTACACCGTCGACATCACCGCGACCGACGGCACCAACACCGCCACCGAGACCTTCACCATCGTCGTGAGCGACCCCAACGCCGAGGCCCTCTACCGCATCAACTCCGGTGGACCGCAGGTTGCCGCAACCGACGGTGGAATTCCCTGGGACGAGGACCAGTCGGTCGCAGGCTCGAACCTCGGCGGCACGGCCGTTGCCGGCACGCCGTCGCCCTTCCTCATCAGTGGTGGGGAGAACGCCTACGGCACCGCCGACCCGATCGACCTGACCGACCCGTCGGTGCCTGCGGGTACGCCCGAGGCGCTCTTCCAGACCGAGCACTGGGATCCGGCAGCCGGGGCCGAGATGGTCTACGAGTTCCCCGTGGGCTCGGGTCAGGCCTATCAGGTCGACCTGTACTTCGCCGAGATCTTCGCCACCGCTGACGGCGTCCGACAGTTCGCGGTCGACATCGAAGGCGTGCCGGTACTGAACAACTACGACATCCACGCAGTAGCCGGTCATGACACAGGCGTCGTGGCCAGCTTCGTCAGCCCGATCATCGCCGACGACTTCCTGACCATCACCTTCACCCACCAGGTCGAGAACCCGAAGGTCAACGCCATCGAGGTGAGCCCGACCGGTCCGCCGCCCACCGACGTTCCCCCGACCATCGGCCTGATCGCAGACCAGGGCGTGACCGTCGGAAGCTCGTTGCCGGTGGCGATCACCACCACCGAGCCCGACGGCGACGTCGTCACCCTCGGCTACAGCTCGGTGCCCGACGCATCGAGCTTCACCACCTTCGTCGATGTGGGTGACGGGACCGGTTCGCTCACCTTCGCTCCGATCGCCGGCGATGCCGGTGTCTACGACATCACGGTCACGGCAACCGACAAGGACGGCACCGACACCGAGACGTTCGCGCTGACGGTCAGCGACCCGCCGGTCGGCGGCACCATCTACGCACGCATCAACTCCGCCGGGCCTCTCGTACCTGCGATCGACGGAGGTCCCGACTGGGAGGCCGACGCCAACCCCGGCCATCCGTTCCTCACCAACGGTGGGTCCAACGGCAACGCCGGCTTCCCTGCGGTCGAGCCCGGTCCGACCGTTCCCACCAGCGTGCCGGGTGCCATCTTCGACACCGAGCGCTGGAGTGACTCGGGCTTCTCGTACGGGGTCCCGGCGCCTGCGGGTACGCAGGTGTTCGTGCGGCTGTTCCTCGGGAACGGATTCGCCGACACCAGCCAAGCCGGCCAGCGAGTGTTCGACATCGCCATCGACGGCACCATCGTGCAGAACGACTTCGACATGATTCCCGCCTTCGGCCACGAGGTCGGCGGGATGCTCGAGTATCTGGTGACCTCCGACGGGACCGTCGACATCGAGTTTGTCTTCGCGGGCCCGCAGAACCCGTTGGTCAATGGCATCGAGGTGGTCTCGGCCGCCTCGTCCCCCGATCAGCTCGGCGCCAGCCCCACGACCGTCGACTTCGGTCAGACACTGGTCAACGGTTCGAAAGATGCAACGGTCACGTTGTCGAACCTCGGCTTCGAGGTCGGCGATCCTGCTATCACCGTCACCTCGGTGGTGGCGAGTGGCGGCGAGTTCTCCACCGACTTCAGTGGATCGGTCGTGATCGGACCGGCCGGCAGCACCTCGTTGACCGCTACCTTCAGCCCGACTTCGGTCGGGGCTCAGAGCGGAGTGCTGACCATCACCCACAGCGGGAGCAACTCGCCGATCACCGTGACCCTGAATGGAACCGGATCGAGCAACATCCCTGTCTCGTTCGACTCCGCAGGCCTCTCCGGCGAGTCGTCCAACAACCCGACGTCGCTGCAGTTCGGGCCCGATGGCCGGCTCTACGTGGCCCAACAGGACGGCACGATCAAGGCCTACACGATCCAGCGCAACAGTGCGACCGACTACGCCGTCACCGCCACCGAAACCATCAACATCATCAAGACCGACACCACCAACCACGACGATGACGGCTCCACCAACCCGTCGACGTCGCGCCAGATGACTGGACTTCTGGCCACCGGCAGTGCGGCCAACCCGGTCATCTACGTCACGTCGTCGGACAACCGCATTGCCGTCGGCAACGACACCGGGCTCGACACGAACTCCGGTGTGGTCACCCGACTGACCTGGAACGGTGCGTCGTGGGACAAGGTCGACATCGTCCGCGGCCTGCCCCGCTCGGAAGAGAACCACTCGACCAACGGTCTGGCCCTCGACGAGGCGACCAACACGCTGTACGTGATCCAAGGAGGCCACGCCAACAAGGGTGCGCCGGGTAACAACTTCTCGGGCACACCCGAGTACTACCTGTCGGCCGCTCTCCTGTCCGTCGACCTCGACGCCATCAACGCGCTCGGTACCTTCATCGATGCACGCGACGGCGCCGAAGTGGCCTACGACCTGCGCACGCTCGATGACCCGACTCGGGCCAACATCACCAACGCCGATGCCGACTTCCCGTATCCGGTGGGCCACCCGCTGTACGGCGCGTCGATCGACGTCGGCGATCCTTTCGGCGGCAACAACGGCCTCAACCAGGCCATCCCCGAGCCGGGTGGTCCGGTTCAGATCTACTCCCCCGGCTACCGCAACGCCTTCGACGTGGTGTTCACGTCCCAGGGCCGGCTCTACACCTCCGACAACGGACCGAACACCGGCTGGGGTGGCCAGCCGTTGGTCTACACGTCGGGCGGCACGCCGAAGGGCACCGGTCCGTTCGACCTGGGTGCGGGTGACTACTGCACCAACGAGTTCAACGAATCGGAGAGCAACGGTCACGGCGATCCACTGCACTTCGTCGACGGTCTCGGTTACTACGGAGGCCACCCGACGCCGATCCGGGCCTTCCCCGAGCTCTCACGGGTCATCGTCTACGAGAACCTCGGTGGCTGGACCGAGACCGGGAACTACAACTTCTACGACCTGTTGCCACCCGACCTCTCATCGGCGAACTTCCCCGACAATCCGATCGAGTGTGAGTACAGCTCCAACGATCCCGGGAAGTACATCGACATCATCAATGCGTCGACCAACGGCATCACCGAGTACACCGCCTCGAACTTCGGCGGAGCGCTCCAGGGCAACATCTTCACGGCATCCTTCGACGGCAGCATCTACAGCTACCAGATGAATGCAGCCGGCGATACCTACGTCGACAAGGAGGCGTTGTTCAGCGGCTTCGGTTCACAGCCACTCGACGTGACCGCCCAGGGTGACGGTGATCCGTTCCCGGGCACCGTTTGGGCTGCCACCTACGGCTCGAACAACATCACGGTCTTCGAACCATCCGACAGCAGTTCCTGCACCGGCGTCTACGACATCAATCTCGACGAGGACAACGACGGCTATACCAACGCCGACGAGATCGACAACGGGACGAATCCGTGCTCGGCCGGCGACAAGCCGACCGACAACGACGGCGACGGTTTGTCGGACCTCAACGACGACGACGACGACGACGACGGGATCCTCGACATCGACGACGAGTTCGCCATCGATGCGGCCAACGGCACAGCCACCGCCATCCCGGTGCTGCGTCCGTTCTTGAACAGCGACCCCGGCACCGACTTCTTCGGGCTTGGCCTCACCGGCCTGATGACGAACGGCACGACCGACTATCTGAACCAGTTCGACGAGGCCAATCTGAATGCCGGTGGAAACGGTGGGCAGTTCGGCGTCGAGGTCGTGACCGCTGGCGATGCCTACCAGGCTGACAACACCCAGGACAACGGCTTCCAGTACGGCATCGATGCCGATACCACCACTGCTCCATTCGTGGTCAGCTCGGCGGTGCTGCCCCCGCTGTTCGACGGCTTGACTCCGGTGAACTTCCAGTCGGCCGGTATCCAGATCGGCACCGGCGACCAGGACAACTACCTGAAGATGGTGGTCAACGCCAACGGCGGCCTCGGCGGTATCCAGGTCTTGAAGGAGGAAGCGGGAACCGCCACGCTGAGCCTTCAGTACGGTGCGGCGGCAATCGGCGGCAATCTGTTGACTGCCACCTCCTCGATCGAGCTGAAGCTGCTCGTCGACCCGGCGGCCCTCACCGCGCAGGCTCAGGTCTCCATCGACGGCGGCACGCTCGTCGATCTCGGTGCACCCGTGCCCATCCCGGCTTCGTGGCTCGACGCCGGCGACGCTCAGGGCCTTGCTGTTGGCCTCATCAGCACCTCCACGGGCGCCGCCGAGTTCGCGGCCAGCTGGGACTATCTCGACGTCGTGTTCGTCGGCGGGAACGCTCCGTCCATCTCCCCGGTCGGCGACCTCAGCGTCGACATCGACTCCACCGACACCGTCACCGCCGACATCGTCGACGCCGATGGTGACCCGCTCACCGTTGCCGTCGACATCGTTCCTGACGCCTCGGGCTTCGTGACCGAGACCGTCGTCGAGAACGGCCCGGGCAATTACACGGTTTCGCTCGACGTTGCGCCACTTGCGGCCGATGTCGGCGACTATACGGTCACGATCACCGCCGACGACGGCACCAACCCTGTGGCCGAGGAGATCTTCACCCTCTCGGTGGTCGATCCCGGTGCCGGACCGACCGTGCTGTACCGCGTCAACGCCGGTGGTGGCACCGTGGCCGCAGCTGACGCGTCCGCTCCCGATTGGAGCGAAGACGAGCCGACGGCCTCGCCGTATCGGGTCGCGAACGGAGCGGGTGCCGGCGTGTATCTGGCGTCGGCAGCCTCGGCCCATCCGGGTCCGATCGACATGACCGATCCTTCGCTCCCGCCGAGTGTACCGACCGCGGTGTTCGAGGCGGAACGCTGGGATGCTGCCGCTGCGCCCGAGATGCTCTGGCAGTTCCCGGTCGATGCCGGGGCCGAGATCGAGGTTCGCCTGTTCTTCGCCGAGCTGTTCGGCACCGTCGACCTCGCCGGTGAGCGGGTGATCGATGTGTCGGTCGAGGGCGGCATTCCGGCCGAATTCGACGACATCGACCCCATTGCCATCGCCGGACCCAAGGGTGCCTTCATGCGGTCGACGACGCTCGTCGCAGGAGACGACACGCTCGACCTGGAGTTCATCCACGTGGTCGAGAATCCGGCGATAAAGGGGATCGAGATCATCGAGGTCACCCCGCCACCGTCGAACACCCCGCCCACGGTCGACCCGATCGCCGATCAGACCGTGGCCGAGGGCGATCCGTTCTCGCTCGGCGTGGTCGCGAACGACGTCGACGCCGGTGACACGTTGGTCTACGCGTTGTCCGGCGAGGTGCCGGCGGGCATGACCATCGACGCAGCCGGCCTCATCGACTTCACCCCCGAGCTCGACCAGTCCGGTTCCTATGACCTGACCGTCGAAGTCGACGACGGGACCAACCCCGCCGTCACCGAGGACTTCACCCTCGACGTGACCCAGGGCACCCCGCTGGGCAGTGCCATCTACCGGGTGAACGTCGGCGGCCCGCAACTGGCGGCGGTCGATGGGTCGTACCCCGACTGGGCCGTCGACACCGGCGTGAGCCCGTCGCCGTACCGCACGGCGGGATCGGACAACTTGTTCGGCCCGGGCGTCGGTGTGTCCGACATCACTCATCCGACCGTGCCGGGCACGGTGCCGCTGGAGGTGTTCGAGACCGAGCGCTATGACGTACCCACTGGCGACGAGATGACCTGGGCCTTCCCGGTCGACGTCGGCACCGAGGTCGAGGTTCGCCTCTTCTGGGCCGAGCTGTTCAGTGGCATCACGGCGGCCGGTCAGCGAGTGATCGACGTCGAGATCGACGGCGTCGTCGTCGAAACCGGCATCGATCCCTTCGGTGAGGTCGGCAACGGCACGGGCCTGGTCAGTGACTACCTCGTGACCTCCGACGGGATGATCGACATCCGCTTGTTGCACAACGTCGAGAACCCGGCGCTGAAGGGCATCGAGATCCTCGGGGTGAGCGGCGTGCCGAGCGTGAGCCTGCTGGGCGATCTCGACGGCTCCACCATCACCGAGACCGATCTGACCGTCTCGTGGATGCTCAACGGCTTCAACGAGCCGACCGACCACGTCCACTTCATGATCGACGGTGGCGACGCGGCGGGGACCCCGGGTGCGCACGACACGATCATGCGCCCGAGCACGTCGATCGATCTCACCGGCCTGGCCGATGGAAGTCATACGGTCAGCGTCCAGGTGGCTGACGTCGGCCACGTCCTGTACACCAACCCGGCCGCGTTCGACTCCGCCACCTTCACGGTGTCGGTCCCCACGACGCCGCCTGCGCCATCAGGCGTTGCTGCGGTCGACGGTGACGCCGTCGTCGACCTCGACTGGGATGACGTCACTGGGGCGACGGGCTACAACGTGTACCGCGGCACCACCACGGGTGTGTCGTCGGCCACGGGCACCCTGCTGACGCCCACTCCGGCGACGACGTCGGACTTCTCCGATGCCACTGCCGTCAACGGCACCATCTACTTCTACGTCGTCACCGCAGTGAACGCCTTCGGTGAGAGCCCCGACTCGGCCGAAGTGAGCGGGCATCCGTTGCCCGATCTGGCGGTGCTCGAGCGCGTCAACGCCGGTGGAGTCCTCGTGACGGCCACTGACGGCCCGAACCAGGACTGGGAAGTCGACACTTCGGCGGCGAACCATCCGACGTTGAGCGACGCAGGGACCAACGGCAATTCCGGTGGCGCGGTGGCCAATCGCGATCCCTCGATGCCGTCGTATGTGCCCCAGGCGGTCGTGACAACCGAGCGCTGGTCGAACAACGGCACCACCGACAACCCGTTCACCTACGAGATTCCGGTTCCGCCGGGCTCGACGGTCGACGTGCGCCTGTTCTTCGGCAACAGCTGCGCCTGCACTCAGAACCCGGGTCAACGTGCGTTCGACGTGACCATCGAGGGAGTGGAAGAGCTCACCGACTTCGACCCCAGTGCCACGTTCGGCCACCTCACGGGCGGCATGGTCCGGTTCGACTCGGTCGTCGACGACGGCGACGGTGCGCTGACCATCACCTTCTCCAAGGGTCTGATCGAGAACCCGATGGTCAACGCCATCGAGGTTCGGCAGGTGTCGCTCGACGCCACGGCCCCACTGTTCACCGACCCGGCTACGTTCTCGTTCCCGATTGCCGAGAACAGCATCGTCGTCGGCGACGCCGTCACCGACGACGCCTTCGCCGCCATCACGCTGAGCGGCGGAGCCGACGCCGGGTTGTTCGATGTCGTCGACAATGCCGACGGTTCGGCCACCGTCTCGTTCCTGGCTGCCCCCGACTTCGAGATCCCCCTCGACGTCGGTGGCGACAACACCTACGAGATCGAGCTCACCGCAACCGACGGTGCCGGTAATGCAACCGTCCAACCGTTCACGGTCGACGTGTTCGACATCGTCGTCGAGAACCTCCCGCCGTCGCTCGACCCCATCGGTCCGCAGACCGTCGCCGAGGGCACGGTGTTGACGGTGACTCCGGTCGCCACCGACAGCGACGACCCGACGCTGGCCTGGTCGCTGCAGAACGAGCCCACCGGCATGACCATCGACGGCGCCACCGGCGAGATCACCTTCACCCCCGACGGCGACGACTCGGGCACCTACCCGGGCATCACCGTGGTGGTCAACGACGGCACCAACCCCGACGTCACCACCGACTTCGACCTCACCGTCACCCAGACCGTCATCGGCACGCTGCGGTACGCCTACAACGCCGGCGGACCCACCAGCGGCATCTTCGTTCAGGACACCGACGCCAACCCGGCGCCCGAGCGCAGCGGCGGCAACCAGTTCGGCCCGTCTGGCGGCACCGTCGACGTGAGCGGACCCACCGTGCCCGTCGGCACACCGACCGACATCTTCAACACCGAGCGGTGGGGCACCCAGACCTGGACGTTCCCGGTCTCGCCTGGCTCCGACGTCGAGGTCCTCGTCTACCTCGCCGAGGTCTGGAGCGGGGCGACGCCAGGTGCGCGTGTGTTCGACGTCTCCATCGACGGTGTGACGCTGCCCGAGGCCGACGACATCGATCTCGCCGTCGATCCTGGCATCGAGGTCGCCACCGTCGTCGACCGGCGCTATGTCGACGCCGACGGAATCATCCAGGTGGCGCTCAGCCAGACAGCCAACAACGCCAAGATCAGTGCCATCGAGGTCCGGGAGATCGCCGCCGGCCCCAACGTGGCGCCTGTGATCACCGCCGATCCGCTGACGCTGAGTGTCGAGGAGGAGACCACCGGCACCGCCGACGCCGACGCCACCGATGCCAACCCCTTCGACTCCCTCACCTTCAGCCTCGATGCACCCCCGACCTGGGCAAGCATCGACGCGGGCACGGGCGAGATGACCTTCACCCCGACGACCGGTGACGCCTCACCCACCCCGTACACCATCAAGGTCGACGTCACCGACGGCAGCCTCGGCGACACGATCGACGTCGAGGTCACGGTCACGGCGACGGGCACCAACGTCGACCCCGTCCTCGATCCGGTGGCCGATCAGGCCGTATTCCCCGGTGAGCTGATCGACATCGCCTTCAACGCGACCGACGCCGACGTGGGCGACACGTTGACGCTCTCGCTGAGCTCGGTACCGGCCCTTCCCGCCGGCGCGGTCTTCGACGACGGCGCGGGTACCGGCGTTGGCGGTCTCACGTGGACACCGGGGCCGGCCGATACCGGCATCTACGCCGTCACGCTCACGGTCGACGATGGCAACGGTGGCATCGCCAGCCAGCCGTTCCAGATCCTGGTCGGCGAGTCGCTGCCGTTGCGCATCAACGCCGGTGCCGGTGCACCCCCGACGGACTGGGTGTCCGATGTGGGGTACCGAACGGGAGGCAACACGGCGGCCGGGGCCGATCCGATCGATCTGACCGACCCATCGCTGGTCGACACACCCGCCGTGGAGGCGATGCTCCAGACCGAATCGTGGGGGCCGCAGACATGGAGCGCTTTGGTTCCCGACGGCACCTACGAGGTGCGGTTGTACTTCGCCGAGACGTTCAACGGGCTGGCCAACCAGGACGCGCGGTTCTTCGACGTGGCCATCGA
>JAHEJN010000193.1 GCA_024638845.1 Acidimicrobiales bacterium
GGCAAACAGACGCATCACCGCGCGTGTGGACGTTGTGGACTTCATCTGACCCTCCTGGATGTCTGGCGAACGTCGAGGTCGCTGTCGATAGTGTTGCTTAGCACGGCATCGGCGGTCGGCGCGCTCCGGAACAGCTCGACAGGCCGGCTCTTCGCTGAGCCGCACGGCCCAGTTCCGATGAGGGGAAGCACCCGATCCGACCTCGGCGGGCGCTCCGACGTGTCATGGTCGTCCCATGGCGCCCACCATCATGACGAGATGCGCGACGAAGGGATGCGGACATCCCGTCGTCGTCACCTGCGAATCAGACGACGACGGTCCCGCCACCGGAGAGTGCGCCGGATGCGGTGCCGGGTGGCGGCTGGCCGACGGCAGGCTACATCGCCTCGCCGCTCCAGCGCCCCGCCCCGCCCTGCTCTGATCGAGGCGCGATCCGATCGCCCTAGCCTGGCGGGTATGGCTGATCTCGTTCTCCAGACCGCGCCCCTCGGGTTCCAGTGGCCGACCATCGACCCCTTCCTCTTCTGCGTCCACCACGACGACGCGTACCCTGCGGGAAACGAGGTCATGGGGCCCGACACTCCGTTGACCGGTCGACCGATCGGGCAGGACTTCGAAGGTGTCGACGGCTGGCGCATGTACCACGGCACCACCGTCCCGGGGTTCCCGCAGCACCCCCATCGGGGGTTCGAGACCGTGACCTATGTCCGGCAGGGCATCATCGACCACTCCGACTCGCTCGGCGCGGCCGCTCGGTTCGGCCGGGGTGACGTCCAGTGGCTCACCGCGGGCAAGGGCATCGTCCACAGCGAGATGTTCCCGCTCCTCGATCCCGACGGCCCGAATCCGCTCGAGCTGTTCCAGATCTGGCTGAACCTCCCTGCGGCGGACAAGCTCGTCGACCCCTACTTCACCATGCTGTGGGACACCGACATCCCCAAGCACCGCATCGTCGACGACGATGGCGCGGCCACCGAGGTCACCACCATCGCCGGTGCCTACGCCGGTGCTGAGACACCAGCGCCACCCCCCGATTCGTGGGCCGGTCGCGCCGATGCCGAAGTCGCCATCTGGCACCTGTCGTTCGAGCCCGGCGCGCGGTTCACCCTGCCGCCGACGAGCGACCAGGCCGTGCGGGCGCTGTACGTGTTCGACGGCCCCGGCGTGTCGGTCGCACACCAGCGCATCGCCGACTCGACGGTCGGCGTGCTGGCCCCCGGCCCCGCCATCGATCTGGTCGCCGCCGACGCGACCACCGACGCGCTCCTCCTCCAGGGCCGTCCGATCGCCGAGCCGGTCGAGCAGTACGGCCCCTTCGTGATGAACACGCGCGCCGAGATCGACCAGGCTTTCGCCGACTACCGCCGCACGCAGTTCGGCGGGTGGCCTTTCGCCGACGACGATCCGGTGCACGGCCGCGAGCACGGACGCTTCGCCCGCCACGCCGACGGGCGCACCGCGGTTCCCACCGACTAACGTCCGGGCTGTTACACCATCCAACCAACTCCCCGGGGGAAAACCATGAAGACACGAGCTGCAGTCCTGCGAGAGACCAAGCAGGAATGGTCGGTCGAAGAGATCGAGCTCGACGCTCCCGGGCCGGGCGAGGTCCTCGTCGAGATGCATGCCTCCGGCATGTGCCACTCCGACGAGCACGTGGTCACCGGCGACCTTCCGTTCGAGCTGCCGGTCATCGGCGGCCACGAGGGCGCCGGCGTGGTGCTCGAGGTCGGCGCGGGGGTCACCAATGTCGCGCCCGGCGATCACGTGGTGTTCGGGTTCGTGCCCTCATGTGGCACCTGTCCGAGTTGCAGCACCGGCCACCAGAACCTGTGCGATCTGGGCCAGTATCTCGCCGTCGGGCTCCAGGTGTCCGACCAGACCGCCCGGCACCACTCCGCTGCCGGTGAAGACCTCCGGCTCATGTGCCTCATCGGCACCTTCTCCGAGCACACCGTGGTCAATCAGGCGAGCTGCATCAAGATCGAGAACGACATCCCGCTCGATGTCGCCTGCCTGCTCGGCTGCGGTGTGGTCACCGGTTGGGGCTCGGCGGTGTACGCGGGCGAGGTCGGCCCCGGAGACTCCGTTGCGGTCATCGGAATCGGCGGCATCGGCGCCAACGCGGTCCAAGGCGCCAAGCTGGCCGGGGCCAAGCACGTGATCGCCATCGACCCCGTCGAGTTCAAGCGGGAGAAGGCGATGGAGCTCGGCGCCACCCACACCTTCGCCTCCATGGAAGAGGCCATGGTCGAGGTCACCGATCTCACGTACGGACGCATGTGCAACCAGGTTCTGATGACGATGGGCGAGGGCAAGGGCGACCTCATGGCCGGCGCCCTCGGGCTCACCGGCAAGCTCGGCAAGGTCGTGGTCACCAACCTCCATGCCGCCGAAGAGGTCAACGCCACCATGAGCCTGCTCGACATGACGCTGATGGAGAAGAAGATCGTCGGCTCGCTGTTCGGCTCGGCCAACCCCCGTGCCGACATCCCCAGGCTCATCGATCTGTGGCGCAACGGTCAGATCGACCTCGAGGGGTTGGTCACCAAGCGCTACACCCTCGATCAGGTGAACGAGGGCTACGTCGACATGCGCAGCGGCAAGAACATCCGCGGCGTGCTGGTGATGAACAGCTGATCTACAGCTTTCGCAACCGGATCTCGTCGACCCGGTGATCCGTTGCCTTGCGCAGGACGAGCGCGGCGCGCTCGCGCGTCGGCTCGATGTGCTGGCGCAGATTCGGCCGGTTGATGGTGTTCCAGATCGTGCGGGCGGTCTCGGCTGCTTCCGCGTCGCTCAACTCGGCGTAGTGGGTGAAGTAGCTCTCTGGATTCCGGAAGACCGACTCGCGCAGTGTGAGGAAGCGGTCGACGTACCATTTCTCGATGTCGTCTTCGGCGGCATCGATGTAGATCGAGAAGTCGAAGTAGTCGCTGACGAACGACGTCGCCTGCGTACCCACCTGCAACAGGTTCAGGCCCTCGAGGATCACGATGTCGGGAGCCTCGACGGTGAACTGGGCGCCGGCCACGATGTCGTACTCGACGTGGCTGTACACCGG
>JAHEJN010000194.1 GCA_024638845.1 Acidimicrobiales bacterium
AGCGGGACGTGCACCTTGGCCTGGTCCGGCTCAAGGAAGATCTGCGCCTCCCACTGGGTCGGACCGATCTGCTGGAGTTGATCGGCGAGGACATGCTCTTCGCCACGTTGCCGACCGCCGAGAACGCCTATCTGGAGTGGTGCGAGCGAAACGCCTAGAAATCCGACGATCGGGTTGCCGGCGGGCGAATTGACTGCGACCTGAACGATCCTTGCAGTGTCAGGTGACGGAGCAGCCTGGCGGTGCCCTCCTCGGGTACGGGCCGATCCTGTAATCGATCACCATCAGGCGGCCGGGTCCTATTCACGACACTTGTCGGAGATCGCCTTCACCATGACCAACCCGAAAGGACACCGCTACTGGCCTGTCGCAGCGGGCCGGTCGAAGCTGAGGGCAGCCTGATCCGGGGGACGCCGGGGAGGGTGGCAAGCAGCCCTGACAACGCCGGGACACACCAGCATCGTCAGATGGTGTGGGTCCGGCTAGCGAGACGGAAAGGCGTACGTGAGGAACCAGCGGTTGAACGCTCCTCAAGTGAAGAACCAGCCCGAACCTGACGGATCGGGGCTGGGATGTGGCGCGCACCCATCCAATGGAGACATCGGGTGGGGATCTCTTGGACTGGTCGATGTTGCTGGTCGGGAGGCCATGGTGAATGCCTGCGGCGTAGCCGTGGCGATGCCACAGGGGCATAGTTGGGCGCCGACCCCGTCGAGGGGTTCAAGAATGAACGTGGGAACCACCCTGTCGGTCCCTCCCCGCCGCCCAGCCAGGGCCGCGGGTGGGAAGGCCCGTCGCCGGTCGATGCCGGCGGGGTGGGGCGGAGGATCCGTAGTAGTTCGAGCCAGGGGAAGCCTGGTGCATGGCGAAGGGATCCAGCGTGTCCGCAGCATCAGCACTGACCGAGGAGGACGCCGGTGAATACCGGCGCACCGTGGCCTGACCTCGCTGAGGCCGAGCATCGGGTACTCGTGATGCAAACGAAGCTGCACCAATGGGCGACAGCTGATCCTGGCCGTCGTTTCGATGATGTGTACAACCTCGTGTATGACCCGGCGTTCCTCGTCGTGGCGTGGAGCCGGGTGCGGGGCAACAAGGGTGCACGAACCGCCGGAGTCGATGGAGTGAAACCTCGCTCGGTCGTCTTTGGTGTTGAGAAGCTGCTGTGTGGGTTGCGAGATGATCTCAAGGCCCGCCGGTTCCGCCCTCAGCGGGTGCGGCAAAAGACGATCCCCAAAGCGTCGGGCAAGATCCGGCGTCTGGGGATCCCGACTGCTGTTGACCGTGTCGTGCAATCCTCACTGAAGCTGGTGCTCGAGCCGATCTTCGAGGCGGACTTCAAGCCATGTTCCTATGGCTTCGGCCCGAAGCGCCGAGCCCAGGACGCCATCGCCGAGATCCACGATCTCGCGTCACCCAACAGGGACTACCACTGGGTGTTCGAGGCAGACATCGAGGCGTGCTTGGATCGATCATGTGGCCCTCATGGGCCGTGTGCGAGATCGGATCGCAGACAAGCGTGTCCTGGGATTGGTGAAGGCGTTCCTGCGGGCGGGTGTCCTCACCGAGGACGGCCGCCACCAGGGAACGATCACCGGCACACCCCAAGGCGGGATCCTCTCACCGCTGCTGGCCAACATCGCCCTGTCCGTGCTTGATGAGCACTTCACCACCAAGTGGGAAGCACTCGGCTCGCAATGGATGCGTCGACGGCGTCGCCGCGCCGGGGAACCGATCATGCGTCTCGTCCGCTATGCGGACGACTTCGTGGTCATGGTCCACGGCACCCGCGACGACACCGAAGCGCTCTGGGATGAGGTCACTGCAGTTCTCGAACCGATGGGCCTACGCCTATCAGCAGAGAAAACGAGGGTCTGCCACATCGACGAGGGATTCGACTTTCTCGGCTGGCGCATCCAACGTCAGAACTGGCAAGGCCGAACCGGCAAGAAAGCGGTCTACACCTACCCGTCCAAAAAGAGCTTGCTCTCGGTGATGGACAAGGTCCGATCGCTCACCCGCCGCTCACAACATCCAACGCTCGCAGTCCTGCTGCGCCGACTCAACCCGGTGCTACGAGGCTGGTGCAACTACTTCCGTCACGGCGCGTCCTCACGGAGCTTCAACTACCTGCAGAACTTCGTCTTCTGGCGAATCTTCAGGTGGCTCCGCAAACGACACGCCGGGCTGAACACCAACACCCTGGTCCGACGCCACCTTCCTGACTGGAAGGTGACCGACGACGGGATCGACATGTTCCAACCACGAGCGGTCGCCATCAACCGCTACCGCTACCGGGGCACCAAGATCCCAACCCCATGGACGAGCCAGACCCCAGGACCCGCCGCACCAGCGGCATGACACGTGGAGAGCCGGATGCGGTGAAAGTCGCACGTCCGGTTCGGAAGGCGGGCCGGAGAAACCCACCAGCCGAAAGGCCGACAGGGCGCTCCGGTCCGACCCCTACCCAACCCGCCAAGTGTTCTTCGCTGGAATCACCACCAACCCCACCGGGGCCTGGACCACCCAAGCAGCCCGCAACCTGTTCCTACGCCACCGTGACCGACTTGACCAGACCCGTGCTCTTGTACGTGACCGCGGCAGCCAGTTCGTCCCCACGTTCGACGAGATCTTGCGGACCGAAGGACTCAAGTTCCTCACAACACCGGTCCGCACACCGGTCGCTAACTCATTCGCTGAACGCTGGATCGGAACCCTACGCGGTGAACTGCTCGACCGGACCATCATCTGGAACCAACAACAACTGCAACGTCTCGTCGTCGACTACATCGACCACCACAACGCTCACCGACCGCACCGCTCCCTCGACCAGCAACCACCACGACCCGCAACCGAGCGTCGGCCAAGGTCCATCACAACACCTTCGACTCGTCAGATCCACCCGCTGCGAGTCGTGCGAACCACCCGATGCGACGGACATATCAACGAATACCGAAAAGCCGCCTGACCTGCGCCGATGCAATATCGGATGCCTCTTTGTTGTCAAGTGGTTGTTTGTCGGGTTGTGGGGC
>JAHEJN010000195.1 GCA_024638845.1 Acidimicrobiales bacterium
ATGGGCATTTCAGGGTTCCCGGGTGGATGGGTAGCGATTCGCTCTCAGATCGAATGTAGCCGGCGATCGGGGATTGTCTAGGTTTTTCTGTACGAAATAGCTTCCGGGACTGCCCGCCCCCCCGGAGCGCGTCCACCTGGGGCTCGTGTGGGTAAAAACCCTACACATTATGTGGTTGGCCCTTGCGAGCGTCCCTGCGGGACGACACGATGCGCCCCCTCGAAGGAGCCTTGTCCATGAAATCGTTCATCGCATTCCTGCTTTCCCTCGCCTTGACGTCGTGCGCTCACCTGATGGAGGAGAGCGGTGCACCGTCCGGAGACGGAGCGACCTATTCCGTGTCCGTGAGCGGCGCCAGGACGAAGACGGTCCCGGGCTTCGGCGGCGTGGTCGCCGAGCGCTACAGCGACTCGCAGGAATGGTGGGCGGAGGAGGAAGTGCCGGACGCCGACGCGCCGAACGTGATCATCTTCCTGCTCGACGACGTCGGCTTCGCCCAGGTCGGCAGCTTCGGCGCCTTGATCGAGACGCCGAACATCGACGCACTCGCGGCGAACGGTCTGCGCTTCAACAACTTCCACACCACCGCGCTCTGCTCGCCGTCGCGCGCCTCGCTGATGGCCGGCCGCAACCCGCACTCGATCGGTCTCGGCAGCCACGCGCTCACCGCGATGGGCTTCCCCGGCTACAACGCGAAGATGCCCGAGTCGGCGAAGTCGGTGGCGAACTACCTCCAGGAAGCCGGCTACATCAACTACGCCCTCGGCAAGTGGGACCACACCCCGCTCTACGAAGTGTCCCAGGTTGGGCCCTTCGATCGCTGGCCGAGCGGCGAGGGCTTCCAGCACGCCTACACCTTCATGGCCGCCGACGTACACCAGTTCGTGCCGGTCATGTGGAACGACCACACGCCCGAGCCCTATCGCAAGTCGGTGCACCTCGATGAGGATCTCGCCAACCGCGCGATCGAGTGGATAACGGGGCACAAGTCGATCAAGCCCGACCTGCCCTTCATGATGCTCTGGGCCTCGGGCTCGATGCACTCCCCCCACCATGCGCCGGACAGCCACATCGACAAGTACGCGGGGAAGTTCGACATGGGCTGGGACGCGGCCCGCGAGCAGATCCTCGCTCGTCAGAAGGAGTTGGGGATCGTTCCGCCGGACACCAAGCTCACCGGGCGCATTCCCGAGATCCCGGCCTGGGACTCGCTCTCCGCGGAGGAGCAGTCGCTCTACGCGAGGCAGATGGAGGTCTTCGCAGCGCAGATGGAGTGGGTCGACCACCAGATCGGCCGCGTCGTCGAAGAACTGCGTCGCATCGGCGAACTCGAAAACACGCTCATCTTCGTGACCGCCGACAACGGGGCGAGCGGCGAAGGCGGCCTCGCCGGGACGTTCAACGAGACCTACGTGTTGAACGGCTTGCAGACGCCGCTCGAGGCGAACCTGCGCGCGCAGGACGACTGGGGCCGCGAGAACACCTACCCGCACTATCACGCGGGCTGGGCGATGGCGGGCAACACGCCCTTCCGATACTTCAAGCAGAGCGAGCATCGCGGCGGTCAGACCGACCACCTCGTCGTGCACTGGCCGGCCGGCATCCAGGCGAAGGGCGAAGTGCGCTCGCAGTACCACCACATCAGCGACATCGCACCGACGATCCTCGACGCCGCGGGCGTCGAAGTCCCCGAGACCTATCAGGGGATCGAGCAGCAGCCGATGGACGGCACTTCGATGCGTTATGCCTTCGATGCACCGGACGCGCCGAACCGCAAGGAGCGGCAGTACTACGAGATGTTCGGCAACCGGGCGATCTGGGTCGACGGCTGGAAGGCGGTGACGCTCCACGCGAATCGCATGCCCTGGGACCTCGCCGTCACCCTGCCCTTCGACAAGGACGAGTGGGAGCTCTACCACGTCGCCGAGGACTTCTCGGAGAGCACCGACCTCGCGAAGCAGCACCCGGAGAAACTCGAAGAGCTCAAGGAGATCTTCGACGAGGAGGCGTGGAAGTACAACGTCTACCCGCTCTACGACGACATGATCAAGCGGCTCGGCGCGCAGCAGGATCGGCTCTTCGGCGACCAGAAGGAGTTCGTCTACTTCGCCCCCGGCGCCGTGCGCATCGCGGAGAAGTCCTCCGCCCCGGTGAAGAACCGGGCGCACACGATCGAGACGCGCCTCGACCTCGACGGCAGCGAGGAGGGTGTCATCGTGGCGTGCGGTGGCATGACCGGCGGCTACTCGATGTTCATCCAGGGGGGCGAGCTCTATTACGACTACAACTTCCTCGACGGCGTCCATTACGTCCTGAAGTCGGGCGCGCTGCCGAAGGGAGCGGTCGACCTGCGGTTCGAGTTCGAGCGCACGAAGCCCTTCGGCGGTGTCGGCCGGCTCTACGTCGACGGGAAGAAGGTCGACGAAGTCGAGATGCCGCAGATGCACATCTCCACCTACTCCCTCGCGGAGACGTTCGACATCGGCCGCGACACGGGAACCCAGGTTTCCACCAGCTACACCGATCCGTTCGCGTTCGACGAGGGCGAACTCGATCGCGTGATCATCCGCGTCTCGGACGAGTCCACCGTGCCGCCGCGCAAGCTGCCGGCGATGTACTACTAGCGGCGGATCACGGTCGGCTGCGCGTGCGGCAGCGCAGCACCGCGAGACCGAAGCCCACCAGCCAGCCCATGCCCGGCTCGGGGACGTAGGCGACGTCGAAGTTCGACAGCGCCGAGAGCTCCCACCACTCGCCGGAGCCCGAGGTGGAGACGGCGCGGATCGACTCGGGCGCCATCCAGCGGATCGGCCCGAGGCCGCGCAGATCGGCGGGCCCGTCGTTGCCGAGATCGATCGCCACGCCGACCGCTCTCTCGAAGGTGTCGGTGTTGGTCGTGATCAGCACGTTGCGCGCCGCGAGGTGGAAGTTCACCTGATGGTCGACGAGGGTCGCCGCCGCCGGACTTCCGAAGCAGAGCACGGCGACCGTTCCGATCAGCGCAGACGACTTCATG
>JAHEJN010000091.1 GCA_024638845.1 Acidimicrobiales bacterium
CCCCGATGCCAACGACTTCCAGATCACGCTGTCGCCCGCCGATCCGCAAGCCGGTACCGATGCCGCGTCGGTGGTGTTCTCGGGCACCGGCACGATCTTCGGAAACGGACGGATCGGCGTGGCCGCCGTGGCGTCGCGCGTCAACGACGACGGCTACAGCATCGAGGCGGTCATCCCCTGGAGTGTCCTCGGTGTGTCAGGGCCACCGAGTGAGCCGCTCGGTGCGCTCGTCACCGTGTTCGACAACGACGGCGAAGCCGACTCGAGCGGGGTGAGCCTCCAGACGGTCATCGTCGCCAATACTTCGCGCGCCGCCGGCGGCTTCACCTCGCCGCAGACGTGGGGCACCCTCACCCTCGAAGACACGTCGCCGTGACCGCTACATCACCACGGTCACGTCGCTCGCCAGCATCTCGTCGCCGATGCCAGCCGTCACCCGGTAGGTGCCCGGTGCGACGCTCGACCTGCCGACGGCCCAGCCATCGTCACCGGCACTGAACGCCAGCGGTCGGGTATAGCCGGGTTGCTCGGTCGACTCGATGGTTCCCACGATCGCGTCTGCCTGGCCGACGACGCGGGCCCTGACCTCGACCGGCATCGTCGAGTCGTAGACATCGTCGACCGCAAGGCTCATGGCCTTCGGTGCGGCGCGGTACGCGCCCGTCGGGACCTCGTCGGCGGTCAGCACGCCCTCGACGTGAGCGAGCGAGGCGGTGGTCTGGTGCACCGATGCGTGCGGCGAAGGCGAGAAGGTGGCCCTTTTCGGGTCGTCGAACTCGATCGGCGTGGCCGATGCGCGTGGCACCGTGCCGTCGCCCCCGTCGTCCCGTCCGGCGATGGTGTCGAGCATCTCCATGCGGTTGCCGGCCGGCCGGGCCGATTGCGCGGTCGTCTGCGAGATACCGACGATGGGGAAGATGTCGTAGCCAGCACGGCGATAGGTGTCATCACGGCGATGCTCGTCGACCGCGTGCTCGATCGACCGGTGGAACGCCAGCGCCGCCGCCGCCCGTTCCGCGACCAGGTTCGGGACCACGTCGGTCTCAGCCGCACGATGCAGTGTGCCGTCACCGCCGTCGATGCATGGGTAGATCGGCAGTAGCTGGTACACGGACGTGAGCGACCGCAACAGATCCGACAGGTCGACCGTCAGCGGACCGACCCCCTTGCGAAAGCCGTTGGCGATGAATCCGAGCGCGTTGAGCGACCCCCGATAGGGGGTACCGAATGTGATCAGCGACCGCGTGTCGCGCCAGCCGTCCTCGAGCTCGAGGAACGAACGCGCCACCAGCCCACCCATCGAGTGCGCGAGCAGGATCAGGCGGGCGTCGGCGTTACCCGATCGCTCGCGCCACGACCGGAGCCACTCATGGCTCTGCCGTCGGAGCCGGCGCCCCGCGACGCGGTTGTCGCGTCGCCAATCGTAGGGAAACTCGAAGTAGTTCTCGCCGTCGGTGACGTCGAAGGTGGACTTCACGGAGTCGGTCATCGCCCCGTAGCCGTCGATCTTCCAGAGACCCGGCACGAGATGCACGTCATCCATCAACGCTGTTGCGGTGACCCCGTCGCCCAGTTCGTCGACGTCGGGGTCGTCGTCTCCCAGTTCGAGGGCCTTGATGTTGGCGCCGAGGGTGAACAGGGCACGCGCGACTGCACCTGCTCGCACGGCCCAGACGGCCTTTCCGTCACGCTCGAGAACCGAGCCGAGGATTCCGGGTAGGACCACCACCACGTCGGGCATCGGCCGCTTGTCGATGGTACTCCCCTTCGTTCGTGGGTGTGCTCGACGGTAGTCGGCCCCTGCGGTACCGGCCATCGGAATCAGCGTTGTGGCGGATGAACCGATGCGGCGAACACGGCGAGCATGATCGGCAGCGCACCCAACGCCAGCAACGTGGCACCGTACGAGCCGGTCAGGTCTCGGCCCAACGAGAGCACCACCGGACCCACGGCGCTGGAGGCCACCGCGGTCGTACCGACGATGCCGCGGATCTCCCCGATCGACGCGATGCCGTACCACCGGGGCAACGACGTGCCCTCGATCGTCCGGATCGACGAGGCACCAAGGCCGATGGCGGCGCCGTAGACCACCGCCACGATCCCCGGCGCCACCGCGAACCAGATGAGAGTCGGGCTGGCGAGCAGTAACAGTGCCACCACCAGGAGATGCCGCGGCGCAATGCGATCAGACAGGCGACCGACGACGAGGGCGCCGGCGATGCCCGTCAGCGTCTGGGGCACGAAGACTGCGGCGGCCTGACCCTCGGTGAGACCCTTGGCGCCCAGCAGGTCGATCTGATGGAAGATCAGTGCCGTGGCCAACATGCCCGACGTGGCCGACGACAACAGCATCGCCCAGAACGCCGGGTGCCGCAGGATCTCCGGTGTGGTCCATGCGGCTTCGGGTAGATGACGAACCCCGTCGTGGGGCGGGTCGACGGGCAGGTCGGCATCGCGGCCCAACCTCGGGTCGCGCAGCACGAGCAGCGCCGGAGGGAGCGCCACCACGGCCACGATCACCGCCAAGGCGATCCACGCGCTGCGCCACCCCCAGGCGAGGATGAACACCGTGGCCAACAGCGGCACCAACGACAGGCCGGCCCCGCCCAACGCCGACAACAGACCCATTGCCGTGCCGCGTCGCCGATCGAACCACACCGCCACGGTGGTACTGGCGATGAGCGACAGTGAGCCTTGCCCCAGGCCGCGGATGCCGGCGAACCCGACGGTGAGGGTGACGAAGCCGGTGACGGCGCTCATGCCGCACAGGACGGCCACGAAGGCCACGATCACGCCACCTGCCATCATGCGTACGCCGAACCGATCGATGAACCGGCCGACCAGCGGCAGCGCCAGCGCTCCGCTGAGCGTCCCCACCAGGTAGGCCGCCGATACCTCTGACCGTGACAGCCCCAGGTCGTCGATGAAGTGATCGACGAACACCGACACGCCGACCGACTGCCCGGGCCCGGTGGCGACCATCAGCACCACGCCGACCCCGAGCATCACCCATGGCATGCGCGAACCTCGGGAGGAAGCAAGGACCGGCACGACTCGTCACGCTAGGGCGCGCGCGGGGTTCAGCTCACGATGCGGCGCACGGCAAAGGTGAGAAGCCACCACCCGCAGCGGCCCAGCGACCACAATGGCAGTCTTGGTCACGACAACCCGCGCCGCGGTTCTCACCGATCGCTCCACCACCGACGCCGTGGCGTGGTGGCGGTTGTGGGGCATGGTTGCGTTCGCCCACGTCGTGAGCAACACCCGCGGCGACGAGCTCACCGCCCGGGGCTTGGTCAACGGCCTCACCGGCGCGGTGGCCATTGCGGTCGTCGCCCGCCCCGCCGACCGGCGGCTCCAGCTCCTGCTGCCCACGGCCATCGTGGTCTCGGCCTTCACCGAGGCGCCGCTCGTCGGCAACCACTGGTGGCTGGCTGCCGCCGTCAGCGTCGCCGCGCTCGTGGCCCGACCCTGGCGATCCGTCGACGGGTGGTGGTCGCACTTCGCGCCCACCGGTCGGCTCGTGCTGATCGCCTTCTACTCGTTCGCAGCCTTCGCCAAGCTGAACTCGGGTTTCTTCGATCCGGTGGAGTCCTGCGCCCGCTTCTTCACCAACCAGTCCGCCGATTTCTGGGGGTTGCCGCAGGTGGGTGGAGGCTCGGCGGTAGCCAGAGTCCTGCCGTTCGCGGTGGCAGCCATCGAGTTGTCGGTCCCGGTGCTGCTGCTCCTCCGCCCCACCCGGCGCTTCGGCGTGTGGCTCGGAATTGCCTTCCATCTCGTGTTGAGCCTCGACCTGCGGCAGCACTTCTTCGACTTCACGCTCACACTGATCCCGCTGTTCCTGCTCTTTGCCCCGCAAGGCACCCTCACCCGGATCGACCAGCGACTGCCGAAGATGACCTGGGTCGGCCAGATCTCACTGGCCCTGCTCGCGGCCTACATGATCTTCGCCAGAGCGGCCCCCCTCAGTCGCGGGCACCAGGGTCTGTCGGTCGATCTGAGCTGGGTGTTCTGGCTCGTGATCGTGGCCTGGATCGCCGGCACCGTGCTCGCCACTCGCCTGTTGTTCCCCGAAACCGAGCCCGAGCCGCTGTCGATGCGACCCGCCTCTGTCGGCGCCGCCGTGGTGGTCGGGGTCGTCCTGGTCAACGCGCTCAGCCCGTACCTCGAGCTGAAGTCGGCCACTGGGTTCAACATGTACGCCAATCTCGTCACGGCGGGCGGCGAGACCAACCACTACCTGGTGCCGGGCACTGCGCAGTGGCGGTCGGGCCAGACCGACGTGGTGCGGATCACCTCGTCGAACGACTTCGGTCTGAATCTCTACGTCGACAGCGGCTTCGACCTTCCGGTGGTGAACCTGCGCGACTATCTGGCCGAGCATCCCGACGTCGCGGTGACCTTCGAGCACGAAGGCGTGACGGTCGTGCTCGATCCCGCGAGCGCCCACCCCGAATGGATCGACGCCCAGCCCGTCCTCGTCGAGAAGCTGGCCTACTTCCGGGCCGTTCCCATCGAGAGACCGCCGATCTGCCAACCGGCGTGGTTGCCGGCCCACTGACCGACTGCCGCCGCCCGGCTCAGCCCCGCCGCCAGCGCACCATGCCGTCCTCGACACGGTCGAAGGCCTGCTCGTAATCGGGATCGGCCGGGAACGCCACCCGTTCGGGCCCCTCCACCCCCGATCGGATCCGGATCATCTCGTCGTCGGCCGCCGTCGACGACGCCGCCGCCGCAATCGCCTCGGCCACCGTGGCGAACTCGGCCAGCCGCCGCAGCACGCCCACAGTGGGCGAGAACATCGCCAGCTCGGACCGGCGATTCGCCTCGAGCGCGTCGGTGGGGCGGATCCAGCGATGGGCCACCGCCTCGTCGTCGTCGTGGGCCGGAACCTGGCCATCGGGCATGGCGGTCACGAAGAACCGCGCGTCGAAGCGTCGAGGCGGCCCGACCGGCGTGACCCACCTCGACACGTAGTGCACGCCCGCACCATCGAGGCGCACACAGAGCGACCGGACCATCTCCACGAAGCTGCGCTCTCCGGCATTCACCTCCCGCCGCCACCGGCCGAAGACCTCCGACGGCACCGACGGGGGCAACGGTTCGGGGCTCAGCAGCACGCCTGCCTCCTCGTAGGTCTCTCGCAGGGCGGCTACCCAATAGGCGATTCCGCCCTGGTCGAGGCCCAGGATCGCACTGGCCTCGGCATCGGTGCGGCCGGCGACGGTGGCGTCGGCCTCGGCGGTGGCGTCATGGTCGTCGACGGCGCCTCCGGGAAACACCCACTGCGAGGGGGCGAAGACCGACTGCGGGTTGCGTTCGAGCATGAGCACGTGGAGATCGGGTCGCTCGGCCAGTACCAGCACCGTTGCCGCCGGCCGTACCGGCAAGGCGTCGGCCGCGTCGGATGAGCTCACGGATCCGACCGTAGCGGCGACAGGAGTCATCGCTCCGGAGGCCCCCGCCAGGCGACCTCCGGAGCGGACCGGCCACCGATGGGGGAATCGATGGGGGGCCGTTGACCCGTTCATGATTCTGCCCACAGCACCCGATGCCGAGGCCAACCGCAGGACACGATCAGATGAATGATCGGTGAACGACGCGGCGGTGCTACCGGCCCTCGACGTGGACCGGTTCGATCGAATCAGCCGGTTCGAAGCCCAGCACCTGACCGTAGAACGAGAGCTCGGCCTCGAAGGCGGCGACGATGGTCTCGGCCTTGCGGAAGCCATGCTGTTCGCCCTCGAAGAGCAGATAGGCCACCGGCACGCCCTTCTCCCGCAGGGCATCGACGATCATCTCGCTCTGGTTGGGCAGGACGACCTCGTCCTCGTCGCCCTGCAACACGATGAGCGGCGCGGAGAATCCGTCGGTGTGGTTGATGGGCGAGCGTTCGGCATAGACCTCAGCGGCCTCGGGATAGGGGCCGACCATCGAGTCCATGTAGCGCGACTCGAACTTGTGGGTGTCGGCAGCCAACGCGGCCAGGTCGGCCACCCCGAAGTAGTTGGCACCCGCGGCGAACACGTCGTGGAGGGCCAACGCGGCCAAGGTGGTGAACCCCCCGGCACTTCCCCCTCGTATGAGGAGCCGATCGGCGTCGACGTCGCCCCGTTCGGCCAGGAATCGGGCGGCAGCCACCGCGTCGTCGACATCGGTGACGCCCCAGTTGCCGTTGAGCGCTTGCCGGTAGGAACGGCCGTAGCCGATGGAGCCGCGGTAGTCGACGTCGACCACGGCGAATCCACGGCTGGTCCAGAACCGAAACGGCAGGGTGAGCTCGCGACGAGCGGCAGAAGTGGGTCCGCCGTGAACCGTGACGATGAGCGGCGGACGCTCGGCCTCGGGCGCGGCGACGTTCGGGTTGGCCGGTGCGTAGAACAACCCGTGGGCGACGGCATCGCCGCTGGTCGGGAAGGTGATGTGCTCCGGTGGGGTGAGGAACCCGGCGTCGAGACCCAGATCGCGGGCGGGGCGGATCACCTCGAGCCGACCGTCGACCACCCGCACCACCTCGGACTCGACCCCGAACGACGAACCCACGAAGACCACGACGGCGCCGGAGCGACGCAGCGAGATGATCGTGGTGTACGGCGTGGCCACCCCCGTGCTGAGGGTGTCGCCCGACGTCGTGGGCACCACGTGCACGCCGTCGGCGTAACGGCTCAGGCCGAACACCCAGTGCGGCGTGACCACCTCGAACTCGCCGACCACATCGGGGGTCAGCTCGCCGGTGACCGGGTCGACGACGAACAGGTTCCACCACTCGTTGCGATCGGTGGCCACCCGCAGCGTGCCGTCGGCACTCCACCCGGGCTCTTGCAGCGCCTCGGCGCCGTTGCCCACCAGCTTGCGCGCATTCGTGGCCGCGCCGGACGCCGAATCGAAGTCGGCGATCCACAGCTCGGTGACGTCCCACGGCATGTCGGGGTGCATCCACTGCACCCACACCAATCGACCGCCATCGGGCGACAACCGCGGCGCCGCATAGAAATCGGCGCCGGAGGCCAGCACCTGCACCTGCAACGAGCCGTCGGTGGCCACGGCGACGATGTCGTTGGTGGCCTCGGCGCCGTCGCCATGATGAGTCTCGCGAACGCAGACGAACCATCGTCGGTCGCCGGTGACCCGTCCGTCGGCATAGCGGCGTCCGGCGGGAACCTCGGGCTCGGGGGTGAGCAACACGGGCTCGTCACCGGGAATGACGCGGCGCAGCCGCTGATCGGCGTAGTCGACGTAGTAGGCGACACCGTCGTGAGCCCACCACGAGCCGCCCCCGTACTCGTGCACCCGGGTGCGGACATTGGCCTCGGGCGGCGTGACCTCGACCGCGTGACCCTCGCGCCAACACATGAGCGCGCTGCGGCCCGCCTCGTCGGGACGGGACTCCCCCCACCACACCGCCTCGCCGTCGGGAACCACCTCGCTGATACCGACCGCGCCGCTCACCAGCGCTCGGGCGGTGATCGGCGACGGCCAGCTGCCGTACGCCGCGGTGCTCATCGGCTCAGGAAGTCGTCGACACGGGCCACGCCTTCACCGAGGTCGTCGTCGCCGAGGGCGAAGGAGAAACGGGCGTATCCGGGCGCACCGAACGCTTCGCCGGGCACGAAGGCCACCTTGGCCTGGTCGAGCACGACGTCGGCCAAGGTGAGGGTGGAGTCGATGTGAACACCGCCCAGGGTGCGACCGAGCACTCCTTCGAACGACGGGAACGCATAGAACGCACCCTCGGGCTCGAGACAGTGCACACCATCGATGGCGTTGAGCAAGGCGTGGATGTTCTTGCGCCGCCGATCGAAGGCCGACCGCATCTCGACCACTGCGTCGAGCGATCCGCTCACGGCGGCCAGAGCGGCTCGCTGTGACACGTTGGCCACGTTCGACGTCTGCTGCGACTGGAGCTTGGCCGCCGCCTTGGCGATGTCCTGAGGGCCGATCAGCCACCCCACCCGCCAGCCGGTCATGGCGTAGGTCTTGGCCACACCGTTCAACACGATGCACCGGTCGGCCAGCTCGGGCACCAGCGTGACGATGGAGTGGTGTTCGGCGTCGCCGTACACCAGGTGCTCATAGATCTCGTCGGCGAGAACCCACACGTCGTTGTCGACACACCACCGGCCGATGGCCTCGATCTCGTCGCGGGGATACACGGCGCCGGTGGGGTTCGACGGCGATACGAAGATCAGCGCCTTCGTGCGATCGGTGCGGGCCGCGTCGAGCTGGTCGATGGTGATGCGAAACCCCGAACCGGCGTCGGTGGGGAGAATGGTGGAGGTGCCGCCGGCCAGCCCCACCGGCTCGGGGTAGGTGGTCCAGTACGGGGCCGGAATGAGCACCTCGTCGCCAGGATCGAGCAGGCAGGCGAACGCGTTGTAGACGGCGTGCTTGCCGCCGTTGGTGATCACCACCTGGTCGGCGCCGACCTCGTACCCCGAATCGCGGGCGGTCTTCGCGGCCACGGCGGCTCGCAGCTCGGGTAGGCCGGGAGCCGGCGAGTAGCGATGGTTCCTGGGGTCACGGCACGCCTCGACTGCGGCCTCGACGATGTGAGCGGGCGTCGGGAAGTCGGGCTCGCCCGCGCCGAAACCGATGACGGGCTCTCCGGCGGCTTTGAGCGCCTTGGCCTTGGCATCGACGGCCAGAGTGGCCGACGGGGCGATGGCCTGGATTCGACGGGAGATACGGCTGGGTTCAGACACTGGGGGCCTCCGGGGCACGCCGGGGTGGGTCGAGGAAGATTCTGACAGGACACTGCTGGTCTAGCCGCGATTTCGAGTCGATCCTCGTGTCGGGCGCTCTAGCGTGTGATCCGTGACCGACGCCCTTCCCCCCATCGTCATCCCCGAGCAGCTCAAGCCCAGCGACGGCCGCTTCGGCTGTGGCCCCTCGAAGATCCGCCCCGAGGCGGTGGCCGCGCTGGCCGAGGCCGGCGCCGACTACCTCGGCACCAGCCATCGTCAGCCGACGGTTCGGGGCATGGTCGGGCGGCTCCGCGAAGGCGTCGCCTCGCTGTTCACCCTGCCGCACGGCTGGGAGGTCGTGGTCGGAAACGGCGGGTCCACCGTGTTCTGGGATGCGGCGACCTTCGGCCTCATCGAGACGCGCAGCCAGCACCTGGTGTTCGGGGAGTTCTCGTCGAAATTCGCCACCGCCGCCGAGCGGTCTCCGCACCTGGAGACGCCGTCGGTGCTCGAGGCGCCCGCCGGCTCGGCGCCCGAAGCGGTGGCCGACCCCGAGATCGATCTCTATGCGCTCACCCACAACGAGACCTCGACCGGCGTGGCCCCTCCCGTGCGGCGACTCACCGAGGATGCCACCGGCGGTCTGGTGGCCGTCGATGCAACGTCGGCGGCGGGCGGCATCCACTGGGACCCGCTCGACGTCGACGTCTACTACTTCTCGCCCCAGAAATGCCTGGCCTCCGACGGGAGCATGTACATCGCCGCCTGCTCACCCGCAGCCATCGAGCGGATCGAGTCGCTCACCCGGTCCGAACGCTGGATTCCTGCGTCGCTCGACCTCGGCGTGGCCCTCGACAACTCGCGCAAGGACCAGACCTACAACACACCTGCGTTGGCCACGGTGTTCCTCGCCGTGCACCAGATCGAGTGGCTCCTCGACAACGGCGGGATGCCCTTCGCCACCGGCCGCACCACCGAGTCCTCCACCATCATCTACTCGTGGGCCGAAGCCACCGAGTGGACCACGCCGTTCGTCTCCGACCCGGCACTCCGGAGCCCGGTGGTGGCCACGGTCGACCTCGACCACTCCATCGACGCCACGCTCGTGTCGAAGATCCTGCGCGCCAACGGCATCGTCGACACCGAGGCCTATCGCAAGCTCGGGCGCAACCAGCTCCGCATGGGCTTGTTCCCTGCGGTCGAGCCCGCCGACGTCGCGTCCCTCACCCGCTGCATCGAGCACGTCGTCGAGCGGCTCGGCGACTGACCGGCCCATGACTCGCTCGACGCGCGGCCAGTTGCTCGTGGCCACCCCGGTGCTCCACGACCCCAACTTCGACCGCACCGTCGTGGCGATGCTCGAGCACAACGCCGACGGCGCGCTCGGCGTGGTCCTCACCCGACCGTCGGAGACGCCGACCCGCCTGGCGGTGCCGCAGCTGTCGTCGATCGTGCGCGACGACGACGTCGTACACATCGGGGGGCCGGTGGCGCCCGAGGCGGCCATCGCCGTTGCCGAGTGCGGCATCGATGTCGACGGCTTCCTCGAGGTCGCCCACGGCGTCGGCACCCTCGACCTGCCGTCGTCGATCGACGAGCACGGCGACCCGATCGCCGATTCCGGCCTGTTCGCGGGCGTGAAACGATGTCGTCTCTTCGCCGGATACTCCGGGTGGGGCCCCGGCCAGCTCGACAGCGAGGTGTCGGCCGGTGCGTGGTTCGTGGTGGAGATGCTCCCCGACGATCTGTTCGGCAGCGATCACGAGAAGTTGTGGCCGCGAGTCCTTCGCCGCCAACCCGGCGACATCGCCTGGTTCGCGAACTACCCCGACGACCTCGACAGCAACTGAGGCGCGCCGCGAGGGCGCCGTCTAGGTGACCCCGGTGCCTACGGCAGCTCCGATGCCGTAGGTGATCGCCGCTGCCCCGGCGGCGATGAGTACCTGGCGGGCAACCGAGCGGGGCCACGGCCGGTCGGTGAAACGAGCGAGCAGGGCGCCCACGATCACCGCACCGATGACACCGAGCACGATCGAGGCGATCACTGCGGAGGTTCCGCCGACGAAGAACCACGGCAGCAACGGCAACGACCCTCCGAGGCCGAACGCGACGAACGACGACACTGCTGCCTCGACCGGGTTGCCCAGATCGTTGGGATCGACACCGAGCTCCTCCCTGGCATGGATCTCGAGCGCCTGCTCGGGATCGGCCATGAGCTCGCTGGCCATGTGCAGGGCCGAATCCGGATCGATGCCCCGCGACTGGTAGAGCTCGGCCAGCTCGGCGATCTCGACGTGGGGATTGCGCTCGTGCTCGCTGCGCTCGAGCTCGAGCTCGCGCTCGAACAGCTCGCGCTGGGCCGCCATCGAGACGTACTCGCCGGCGGCCATCGACACCGCCCCGGCGATGAGGCCGGCCAGGCCCGCGAGACGGACGAAACCCT
>JAHEJN010000092.1 GCA_024638845.1 Acidimicrobiales bacterium
GGTTGAAGGTGGACCACAAGCTCGGCTTCGACCCGGAGACGCGGGTGTGCTGGCAGCCGGCCGGACCGGGCAGCGAGGAAGAGGAGATCGCGCTCGGCGAGCTCCCGACGCTGCGCCCGGACGACATCCTGGCCGCCGTCCGATACCTCGTCGAGCTGAAGAACGGCACCGATCCCGACAAGCGCATCGACGACATCGACCACCTCGGCAACCGCCGCGTGCGCGTCGTCGGCGAGCTGCTCGAGAATCAGTACCGCATCGGTCTGGTGCGCATGGAGCGCGCGATCAAGGAGCGCATGTCGCTCCAGGAGATCGAGACGCTGATGCCGCACGACCTGATCAACTCCAAGCCCGTCTCGGCGGTCGTGAAGGAGTTCTTCGGGTCGAGCCAGCTCTCCCAGTTCATGGACCAGACGAACCCGCTGTCGGCGATCACGCACAAGCGGCGTCTGTCGGCCCTCGGGCCGGGCGGCCTCACCCGCGAGCGCGCGGGCTTCGAGGTGCGCGACGTCCATCCCACCCACTACGGGCGCATCTGTCCGATCGAGACGCCGGAAGGTCCGAACATCGGCCTGATCGCGTCGCTGTCGACCTTCGCCCGCGTGAACGACCTCGGCTTCATCGAGACGCCGTATCGCGCCGTCAACGACGGTCAGGTGTCGGCGGAGGTGAAGTACCTCTCGGCGCTCGACGAGGAGCGTCTCTCGATCGCCCAGGCGAACGCGCCGATGGACCCGGACGGCAAGTACGTGAACGACATCGTGTCGTCGCGGCAGGCGGGCGAGTTCGTCCAGGTGCCGCCGGACACGGTGGACATGATGGACGTGTCGCCGAACCAGCTCGTCTCGGTCGCCGCCGCGCTGATCCCGTTCCTCGAGAACGACGACGCGAACCGCGCGCTGATGGGCTCGAACATGCAGCGCCAGGCGGTGCCGCTGCTGCGCACCGAGGCGCCGCTCGTCGGCACCGGCATGGAAGCGGTGGTCGCGCGCGACTCCGGCGTCACGGTCGTCGCGAAGCGCGACGGCCTCGTCGAGAGCGCGGACGCCTCGCGCATCGTCGTCAAGCCCGACGAGGACGACGGCACCGGCAGCAACGTCGACATCATCAACCTGATCAAGTACCAGCGCTCCAACCAGAACACCTGCATCAACCAGAAGCCGATCGTGAAGCCCGGTTGTCGCGTGCGGCGCGGGCAGGTGATCGCGGACGGTCCGGCGACGGAGCGAGGCGAGCTGGCCCTCGGCCGCAACGTGCTCGTCGCATTCATGCCGTGGGGTGGGTACAACTTCGAAGACTCGATCCTCATCTCCGAGCGCGTCGTCAAGGACGACTCCTATACCTCGATCCACATCGAGGAGTTCGAGTGCGTCGCCCGCGACACGAAGCTCGGCAAGGAGGACATCACCCGCGACATCCCGAACGTCGGCGAGGAGGCACTCAAGGACCTCGACGAGTCGGGCATCGTGCGGATCGGCGCCGAAGTGCAGCAGGACGACGTCCTGGTGGGCAAGATCACGCCGAAGGGCGAGACCCAGCTCTCGCCGGAAGAGCGCCTGCTGCGCGCGATCTTCGGCGAGAAGGCCGGCGACGTGCGCGACACCTCGCTGCGCGTGCCGCCGGGAGTCACGGGCACGGTGATCGGGGCCCAGGTGTTCTCGCGCCGCGGTGTCGAGAAGGACGAGCGCGCCCGCGCAATCGAAGAGAACGAGATCGATCGGCTGCGCAAGGACCAGGACGACGAGATCCGGATCATCCGCGAGAGCGCGCTGAACAAGGTGGCGGAGCTGCTCACCAGCAAGCGCGTCGCCAACCGCGTCGCCGACGAGGCGAAGGGCGAGGTCTGGATCGAGCCGCGCACGGTGATCAACGCCGAGACGCTGGCCCACGTGCCGCAGAGCCGTTGGAGCGACATCCAGCTCGAGGACGCCCGCGTCCAGGAGCAGATCGATCGCATCTTCGAGTCGATCGAAGAGCAGGCCAACGTCATCCGCGCCGTCTTCGACGAGAAGATCGCGCGGCTGCGCAAGGGCGACGAGCTGCCGCCGGGCGTGTTCAAGATGGTGAAGGTCTATCTCGCCATCAAGCGCAAGCTGTCGGTCGGCGACAAGATGGCCGGTCGCCACGGCAACAAGGGCGTGATCTCGCGGATCCTGCCCGTCGAGGACATGCCCTACATGGCCGACGGCTCGCCCGTCGACATCGTGCTCAATCCGCTCGGCGTGCCGTCGCGGATGAACATCGGCCAGATCCTCGAGACCCATCTCGGGTGGGCCGCGCGCGGTCTCGGCGAGCAGCTCGACGCCATGTTGCGCGCCAACGGCCACGCGAAGGATCCGGCCGCGGTGCGCACGGCGCTCAAGGAGACCTACGCCGACGAGCGCATCGGCCGCGCGCTCGACCGTGCGTCGGACGAGGCGATCGTCGACCTGGGCACCAGCCTCGGGCGCGGCGTTCACGTCGCGACGGCGGTCTTCGACGGCGCGAAGGAAGACGAGATCCGCTCGGAGCTCGATCGCGCCGGGCTGCCCCTCACCGGGCAGACGGTGCTCTTCGACGGCCGTTCCGGAGAGCCCTTCGACCACGAGGTGACGGTCGGCATCCTCTACATGCTGAAGCTCCATCACCTCGCCGACGACAAGATCCATGCGCGGAGCATCGGGCCGTACAGCCTGGTCACGCAGCAGCCCCTCGGCGGCAAGGCCCAGTTCGGTGGCCAGCGCCTCGGCGAGATGGAGGTGTGGGCGCTCGAGGCCTACGGCGCCTCCTTCGGGTTGCAGGAGTTCCTCACCGTCAAGTCCGACGACGTGCAGGGGCGGACGCGGATCTACGAGTCGATCGTCAAGGGCGAGAACGTGCTCGAGCCGGGCCTTCCCGAGAGCTTCAACGTGCTCGTGAAGGAGCTGCAGGCGCTCGGGCTCGACGTCGACCTGATCGAAGACAAATCCTGAGGCAAGCCGGCGGAGCCGGCGCGCGGCGAGGCGCAGCCGAGCGAAGTCGAAAAGGAACGAATCAGCGGAGCGTCGATGACCTCCGCCTCACCTGACAGAATCCAACCGAGGTAACGCGTTGCGCGATCTCTACAATCTCTTCGAGAAGCCCAAAGACCCGCTCGCCTTCAACGCGCTGCGGATCTCCATCGCGTCGCCGGACAAGATCCGCGAGTGGTCGTTCGGCGAGGTCAAGAAGCCGGAGACGATCAACTACCGGACCTTCAAGCCGGAACGCGACGGGCTCTTCTGCGCGAAGATCTTCGGTCCGGTCAAGGACTACGAGTGCAACTGCGGCAAGTACAAGCGCATGAAGCACCGCGGTGTCGTGTGCGAGAAGTGCGGCGTCGAGGTCATCCAGAGCAAGGTGCGCCGGGAGCGGATGGGCCACATCACGCTCGCGACGCCCGTCGCGCACATCTGGTTCCTGAAGTCACTGCCCTCGCGGATCGGCAACATCCTCGAGATCTCGCTGCGCGACCTCGAGAAGGTGCTCTACTTCGAATCGCACATCGTGATCGATCCCCTCGACACCGAGCTGCTCTGGGGCGAGCTGCTCACCGACGACCAGCTCGCCGAGGCCCGCGAGCAGTACGGGCGCGAGAACTTCATCGTCGGCATCGGCGCCGAGGCGATCCGCGAGATGCTCGCGTCGCTCGACGTCGAGAACGAGTGCAAGACCCTGCGTCACGAGATGCGCGAGGCGACCAGCGAGGCGAAGCGCAAGAAGATCTCCAAGCGCCTCAAGGTGATGGACGCGTTTCGCGAGTCGGGGAACAACCCGGAGCACATGATCCTCGAGGTCATTCCGGTCATTCCGCCCGATCTGCGCCCGCTCGTGCCCCTCGACGGCGGCCGGTTCGCGACGAGCGACTTGAACGACCTCTATCGCCGCGTCATCAATCGCAACAACCGCTTGAAGCGCCTCCAGGAGCTCAACGCGCCCGAGGTGATCATCCGCAACGAGAAGCGGATGCTGCAGGAGGCCGTCGACGCGCTCTTCGACAACGGTCGCCGCGGCCGCGTGATCACGGGGCCGAGCAAGCGCCCGCTGAAGTCGCTCTCCGACATGCTCAAGGGCAAGACCGGCCGCTTCCGCCAGAACCTGCTCGGCAAGCGCGTCGACTACTCCGGCCGCTCGGTGATCGTAATCGGCCCGGAGCTGCGTCTGCACCAGTGCGGCATCCCCTCGCGGATGGCGATCGAGCTGTTCAAGCCGTTCATCTACAGCAAGCTCGAGCAGCGCGGTTACGTCACGACGATCAAGGCCGCGAAGAAGATGGTGGAGAAGGAGCGTCCCGAGGTGTGGGACATCCTCGCCGAGGTGATCCAGGAACACCCGGTGATGCTCAACCGCGCCCCCACGCTCCACCGCCTGGGCGTCCAGGCCTTCGAGCCGATGCTGATCGACGGCAAGGCGATCCAGCTGCACCCGCTCGTGTGCGCCGCGTTCAATGCGGACTTCGACGGCGACCAGATGGCGGTGCATGTTCCGCTCTCGGTCGAGGCGCAGATGGAAGCGCGCGTGCTCATGATGTCGACGAACAACATCCTGAGCCCGGCGACCGGTCGTCCGATCATCGGGCCCAGCCAGGACATCGTGCTCGGCTGCTACTACATGACCCGCGAGCGCGCAGGCGCGCGCGGCGAGGGGATGCGCTTCGCCAACCCGGAAGAGGTGCGCTGCGCCTACGACGCCGAGGAAGTGGACATCCACGCCGCCATCAAGGTGCGCATGGGCGAGGAGACGATCGACACGACCACGGGTCGCATCCTCCTGCGCGAGATCGTGCCGGGCGACATCCCCTTCGAGTTCATCAACAAGGTGATGGACAAGAAGGCGCTCGGTGAGTTGATCGACCAGGCCTATCGCCGCCTCGGCAACAAGGCGACGGTGATCCTCGCCGACCGGCTGCGTACGCTGGGCTACCAGCACGCGACCAAGGCCGGCATCTCGATCAGCATCGCCGACATGCAGATCCCGAGCGACAAGGAGAAGTTCATCGACGCTGCGGCCGAACAGGTCCGCGAGATCGAGGAGCAGTATCAGGAAGGTCTGATCACCGACGGCGAGCGCTACAACAAGGTGATCGACATCTGGGCGCAGGCTACCGAGCAGGTGGCGGGTCAGATGCTCGACCGTCTGGGCAAGGACACCATCACGAACGACAAGGGCGAGAAGCAGGACGTCCCGAGCTTCAACCCCGTCTACATGATGGCCGACTCGGGCGCGCGCGGATCGGCGCAGCAGATGCGTCAGCTCGCGGGCATGCGGGGTCTGATGGCGAAGCCTTCGGGCGAGATCATCGAGACGCCGATCACCTCGAACTTCCGCGAAGGCCTGTCGGTCCTCCAGTACTTCATCTCCACCCACGGCGCCCGCAAGGGCCTCGCCGACACGGCGCTCAAGACGGCGAACTCGGGCTACCTGACCCGTCGCCTGGTCGACGTGTCGCAGGACGTCGTGATCCGCGAGCGGGATTGCGAGACCAACGACGGCATCGAGATCCGGCCCCTCGTCGAGGGCGGCGAGATCATCGAGCCGATCGGCGAGCGGATCCTCGGCCGCGTGGCCCTGGACGACGTGCTCGACACCCTCACCGAGGAGGTGCTGGTTCCGGCCGGCACCGAGATCAACGAGGAGCTCGTGCAGGTCATCGAGGACGCCGGCCTCGAGAAGGTGATGATCCGTTCGGTGCTCACCTGCGAAGCCGAGTTCGGGGTGTGCGCGAAGTGCTACGGACGCGACCTCGCCCGCGGCGAGCTGGTCAACATGGGAGAGGCGGTCGGTGTGATCGCGGCCCAGTCGATCGGCGAGCCCGGCACGCAGCTGACGATGCGGACCTTCCACATCGGCGGCACCGCGACGCGGCGGGTCGAGGCGTCCCACGCCGAAGCCGCCGCCGAGGGCGAGGTGCGTTACGCGCACATGCGGACGGTCACCGACCGAGAGGGCCGGAAGATCGCGATGAGCCGCAACGGCGAGCTCGGGATCTTCGACACGAGCGGACGCGAGCGCGAGCGGCACCCCGTGGTGTACGGCGCCCAGGTCAAGGTCGAGGACGGCGGTCAGGTGACGGTGGGCGACACCCTGCTCGAGTGGGATCCCTTCGCCAACCCGATCCTCGCGGACGTGGGTGGCAAGGTGAAGTTCGGCGACATCGTCGAAGGCGCGACGATGCAGGAGCAGGTGGACGAGTTCACCGGCCTGTCATCGAAAGTCGTCATCGAGTCGAAGGACCCGGAGCTGCGCCCGCGCATCTCGGTGAAGAGCGAGGCCGGTGAGACGGTGGCGCGCGCGCTGCTGCCCGTCGGTGCGAACCTCGGTGTGGTCGAAGGGGCGGAGGTCGCCGCCGGCGACGTGCTCGCGAAGATGCCCCGCGAGACCACGAAGACGAAGGACATCACCGGCGGTCTGCCGCGCGTGGCCGAGCTCTTCGAGGCCCGGAAGCCGAAGGACTTCGCGATCGTCTCCGAGATCGAGGGCATCGTCTCGTTCGGCCCCGACTCGCGCGGCAAGCGGCGCGTGATCGTGACGCCGGACGTCGAGGACGCCGAGCCGAAGGAGTATCTGATCCCGAAGGGGAAGCACATCAGCGTGCACGAAGGCGACCGCGTGCGGGCGGGTGAGGCGTTGATGGACGGGTCGAGCAACCCGCACGACATCCTCAAGATCAAGGGCGACAAAGAGCTCGCGAAGTACCTCACCGACGAGGTGCAGGAGGTCTACCGGCTCCAGGGCGTACGCATCAACGACAAGCACATCGAGACGATCGTGCGTCAGATGCTGCGCCGCGTGCGGGTGAAGGACGTGGGCGACACCGACTTCCTCGTCGGCGAGCAGGTCGAGAAGACCACCTTCCAGCGCGTGAACCAGCAGATGGTGGACGAGGGGAAGCAGCAGGCGGAAGCCGAGCCGCTGCTGCTCGGCATCACCAAGGCGTCCCTCTCGACCGAGTCCTGGATCTCGGCGGCCTCCTTCCAGGAGACCACGAAGGTCCTCACCGAGGGCTCGATGTGGGGGAAGGTCGACCATCTCCGCGGTCTCAAGGAGAACGTGATCATGGGTCGCCTGATTCCGGCCGGGACCGGCATGGCGAAATACCAGAACATCGGGATCCAGATCGAGGCGCCTGAGGGCATGCTCGAGCCGATCGAGGAGGATCTGGAGCCGCCGGCGCCGGTCGAGAGCGGTCTGCCGGGCGAAGCACCGGGTCTGCTGGCCTCGCCGGGCACACCGGACGGTTCGATCGAGAGCTGATCCCCGCGATCGAGAGCGGATCACCGGATCGGGCGGCCGCCCAGGCCGTTCGATTCGCGCGAAACAGGCGGGTCCCTTTCGCCGCACCCGACGGGTGCGGCGAAAGGGTCCGACCGACGCTGGAAGGCGCTCTCTCGAGCCTCTTCCTCGCGTTGACAGAGCACCCAAGCTCGCTAAGATGCGGCGGTTTTTCCGTTCGAGCACCCGCTCTTCCGCGTTTCGCCCTCGGGCTGCGGAGGGGGCACCCGAGGCCTCGGTCTCCGGTCCCTCTGCAACCGAGAGGATGGACTCGGTGGAGTGGTGTCTCGCGTTGATGATCCGGACTTCGAAACTTGCGAGAGCATGACCTTCGAGGGCGGAAGCGGGCGCGATGCTGCACGACGGAGCGTTCGATCGAATCCCTGGAGACCGTCCACTCATGCCCACCGTTCAACAACTCATCCGCAGCGGCCGCTCGCGACAGAAGAAGCGCTCGAAGTCGCCCGACCTTCTTCAGTGTCCCCAGCGTCGCGGCGTGTGTCTGCGCGTGTTCACGCAGACGCCGAAGAAGCCGAACTCGGCGCTTCGCAAGGTGGCACGCGTGCGCCTCACCAACGGCCGCGAAGTCAACGCCTACATCCCCGGTGAGGGACACAACCTCCAGGAACACTCCGTGGTGTTGATCCGGGGCGGTCGCGTGAAGGACCTTCCCGGCGTCCGCTACCACATCGTGCGCGGCACCCTCGACACGACCGGCGTGTCCGATCGCCATCGCGGTCGTTCGAAGTACGGCGCGAAACGACCCAAGTAACCGAAACGAGACTGCCGGACGGTGTCGACGTCGACATCGCCCGGCGGTTCGCGTTTGCACACGCCCGAACGGCGTGACGGAAGAGAGAATCCTCGATGCCCCGACGTCGCGAAGTCCCGAAGCGCGAGACGCTGCCCGATCCGAAGTACAGCGATCGGTTGGTCGCGCGCTTCGTCAACGTGCTCATGAAGGACGGCAAGAAGAGCACGGCAGAGCAGATCGTCTATGGCGCGTTCCACGTGATCGAGTCGAAGACGCGCAACGACCCGCTGGCGATGTTCCGCCGCGCGCTCGAGAACGTGCGCCCGCGTGTCGAGGTGAAGTCGCGACGCGTCGGCGGCGCGACCTACCAGGTGCCGATCGAGGTGCGCCCCGAGCGCGCTTCGTCGCTCGCGATGCGCTGGCTCAAGGACTACTCGCGATCGCGCGCCGGCAAGAGCATGCGCGAGAAGCTGGCCGACGAGATCATCGACGCCGCGAACGAGCGCGGCGAGGCCGTCAAGAAGCGCGAAGACACCCACCGCATGGCGGAGGCCAACAAGGCCTTCTCGCACTACCGCTGGTAGGCGAGGCGAGGGGTCGAGGGCGATCGTCATGCCGCGTCAAGCACCGCTCGAGCGCACGCGCAACATCGGCATCATGGCTCACATCGATGCCGGCAAGACGACCACGACCGAACGGATCCTCTACTACACCGGCAAGAACTACAAGATCGGCGAAGTCCACGACGGCGCCGCCACCATGGATTGGATGGAGCAGGAACAGGAGCGCGGCATCACGATCACGTCCGCCGCCACCACCTGCTTCTGGAATGAACACCGCATCAACATCATCGACACGCCCGGCCACGTGGACTTCACGATCGAAGTCGAGCGCTCGCTTCGAGTGCTGGACGGCGCGATCGGGGTGTTCTGCGGGGTGGGCGGCGTCGAGCCCCAGTCCGAGACGGTCTGGCGGCAGGCCGAGAAGTACCGTGTCCCGCGTATCGCTTTCGTCAACAAGATGGATCGGGTCGGCGCCGACTTCGAGCGCGTGGTCGGCATGATCCGCGAGCGTCTGGGCGCCGTGCCGGTGCCGCTCCAGCTGCCGATCGGCGCGGAAGACCAGTTCTCCGGAGTCATCGACCTTCTCGACGAGGAGGCGGTCGTCTGGGACGACGACAGTCTCGGTGCGAACTTCGAGACGACGGACATCCCCGACGACCTGCGCGACGCCGCCGCGCACGGTCGCGAGGCGATCGTCGAGACGCTGGCCGACTACGACGACGTGCTCGCCCAGAAGTTCCTCGACGGCGAGGCGATCTCCGCCGACTGCCTGCGCAAGGCGCTGCGCGAAGCGACCCTGCGCCTCCAGGTCGTGCCCGTCTTCTGCGGCTCGGCGTTCAAGAACAAGGGCGTCCAGCCGCTGCTCGACGCGATCGTGCACTACCTGCCGTCGCCGCTCGACGTTCCGCCGGTCGAGGGCCAGCACCCGAAGACCGACGAGACGGTCCAGCGCAAGGCCGACGACAACGAGCCTTTCAGCGCGCTCGTCTTCAAGCTGATGAGCGACAAGCACATCGGTCATCTCACCTACTTCCGCGTCTACTCCGGCCGCGTGAAGGCGGGCCAGCAGGTGATCGAGGCCGCGTCGGGTCGCAAGGAGCGGGTGGGGCGGCTGCTCCAGATGCACGCGAACAAGCGCGAGGAGATCGAGGAGGCCTGCGCCGGCGACATCGTCGCGGCGGTCGGGCTCAAGTCGGTCACCACCGGCAGTACGCTCTGTGATGCGCAGAAGCCGGTCATCCTCGAGGCGCTGGTGTTCCCCGAGCCGGTGCTCTCGATCGCGATCGAGCCGAAGACCCAGGCCGACATGGAGAAGCTCGCCGCTTCCCTCGATCGGCTCACCCAGGAAGACCCCTCGTTCCGTCGCTCGGTCGACGAGGAGACGGGGCAGACGATCATCTCCGGGATGGGAGAGCTGCACCTCGAGATCATCGCCGACCGCCTGGTGCGCGAGTTCGGCGTCGCCGCCAACGTCGGCAAGCCGCAGGTCGCCTACAAGGAGACGATCACGAAGCCCGTCACCGTCGAAGGCCGGTACATCAAGCAGACGGGCGGGTCCGGCGACTACGGCGTCGTGAAGCTCGAGGTCGGACCCGGCGAGCCGGGTAGCGGCTTCACCTTCGAGAACGCGCTCAAGGGCGAGAGCATCCCGCGCGAGTTCGTGAAGCCGATCGAGCACGGTTGCGAGGAGGCCACGCAGAGCGGCGCCCTCGCGGGCTACCCGGTGGTCGACGTCGCGGTCAAGCTCGTCGACGGTCAGTCCCACGACACCGATTCCTCCGAGCGCTCCTTCAAGATCGCCGCCTCGATCGGCATGAAGGAGGCCTTCGACGCGGCCGCCGCGGTGCTGCTCGAGCCGGTGATGGCCGTCGAGGTCGTGATCCCCGACGAGTTCGTCGGCGCCGTCCAGGGCGACCTCAACAGCCGCCGCGGCAACATCACGGGCTTCGACGCACGCGCCGGCGCCCAGGTGGTGACGGCCGAAGTGCCGCTTTCGAGCATGTTCGGATACGTCAACGAGCTGCGCTCGCTCACGCAGGGTCGCGGCACCTACACGATGCAGTTCCTGCGTTATGCGCAGGTGCCGGACAGTGTCCGGGACAAGCTGGTCTTCCACTAAGAGCCACCAATCGCCAAGAGAAGGATCCGGAAAAGAAATGGCCAAGGAAAAGTTCGAGCGCACCAAGCCCCACGTGAACGTGGGGACGATCGGTCACGTGGACCACGGGAAGACGACGCTGACGGCGGCGATCACTTCGCGCCAGGCGCACAAGGGTCTCGCGGAGAAGGTGGATTTCGCGAACATCGACAAGGCTCCGGAGGAGCGCGAGCGCGGGATCACGATCGCGACGGCTCACGTGGAGTACCAGACGGACGGTCGCCACTACGCGCACGTCGACTGTCCGGGTCACGCCGACTACGTGAAGAACAT
>JAHEJN010000026.1:0-12299 GCA_024638845.1 Acidimicrobiales bacterium
TCGGAGCGGACCGCCTCGAAGGCGTCGCGCCGCGACGTCAACGCGCGCCGGCGCTCGGTCGCCGTCGGTGAGTCCCAGGTGGACCGAACGTGGAGCGCAACAACGTGATCGAGCAGACCCCGCATGGCGAGATTGCGCGCCGCGAGGCGGTCGGCGACGTCGTCGCATCGGCGGGCATGGTTGTCGAGCGCAGCCGCGTCGAGTCGCAGTGGGTCACCGGACATACGCTGAAACTACATGAAACCATTGAAAAAACAATCAGAAGTCTCGGATCGGAGTGACGGACGACGTATGGTCGGCCGACCGGTGGGAGAGGAAGTACCGTGCAGCCCGTGCATTCGATCCGTGTCGGTCTCCTCGGTTGCGGCCATGTCGGCAGCGCGCTCGTCGACCTCGTGCGACACCAGCGAAGAACCGTCGGCGCCCGCCTCGGTCTCGACATCGAGATCACCAGGGTCGCGGTGCGCTCGATCGCGAAGGAGCGAGCCGTCGAGCTCGAGGCCGGGGTCCTCACCACCGATGCCCGCTCGGTGACCGTCGATCCCGACATCGACGTGGTGGTCGAGCTGATCGGTGGCATCGAGCCCGCTCGCGAGCTCGTCCTCTCGGCGTTGGCCGAGGGCAAGCCGGTCGTCACCGGCAACAAGGAGCTGTTGGCCAACCACGGCGCTGAGCTCTACGCAGCGGCAGCCGACGCCGGCGTCGATCTCGGCTTCGAGGCGGCGGTGGCGGGTGGAATCCCCTTGATCCGGCCCTTGCGCGAGTCACTCGTCGGAGAACCGGTCACCAGGGTGATGGGGATCGTGAACGGCACCACCAACTACATCCTCAGCCAGATGACCGAATCGGGCGTCGACTATGCGTCGGCGCTGGCCGAGGCCCAGAGCCTCGGCTACGCCGAACGCGACCCGACGGCCGACGTCGAGGGATTCGACGCGGCGGCCAAGGCGGCCGTCATCGCCACCATCGCCTTCGGCGTCGACGTCGTCGCCGGTGACGTGTACCACGAGGGAATCGCCGACATCACCAGCACCGACATCGACTTCGCCCACCGCCTGGGGTACGTCGTCAAGCTGCTGGCCATCGTCGAACGGCGGGGTGAGGCCGTGGCGGTGCGCGTGCACCCGACCATGTTGCCCATGGCGCACCCCCTCGCCTCGGTCCGCGACAGCTTCAACGCGGTGTTCATCGAGGGCGATGCCGTCGGTGAGCTCATGCTCTACGGTCGGGGTGCCGGCGGCCCGCCCACCGCGTCGGCCACCTTCGGCGATCTCCTCGATGCGGCCCGCAACCTCGTCGACGGCACATCCAGGGCCGTCGGCTCGTTCGAGCGGGCTCAGATCGTGCCCATCGACGACCTCGAGTCCGACTTCTACCTCAACGTCGATGTCACCGACCGACCGGGCGTGCTGGCCGAGGTCGCCGGCGTCCTCGGTGCCCACGGGGTGTCGATCGGATCCATGGAACAGATCGGCCTCGGCGAGCGGGCCCGGATCATCTTCATCACCCATCGCGCCTCCGAACGAGCCCTGCAGGCCACCCTGCGCGATCTGCGGCAACTCGACAGCGTCGGTCAGATCAACGGCGTGCTGCGGGTCATCGGCGATGACTGAGCAGTCGCTGCCGTACGTCTCGACACGGGGCTCGAGCCCCGAGCTCGCCTTCACCGACACCATGCTCGGTGGCCTGGCCCCCGACGGCGGGCTGTACGTGCCCGCCCACTGGCCGGCTCTCGCACCGTCGATGCAGTCGGCCGACGATGGCTACGTCGCCCTCGCCCGCAGTGTGATGTGGCCCTTCGTGGCCGGCACGCTCGATCGGGTTGCGTTCGACCACGCCGTGGCCGACGCCTATGCCACCTTCGACATCGACGACGTCGTGTCGTTCGTCGAGCTGGATGACGACATCCATCTCGTCGAGCTGTTCCACGGACCCACGCTGGCGTTCAAGGACGTCGCCCTCCAGCTGCTCGGGCGACTGTTCGATCTCGAGCTGACCCGACGCAGCGAACGGGTCACCATCGTCGGCGCCACGTCGGGCGACACGGGCTCGGCGGCGATCGAGGCCTGTCGCGATCGCGACACCGTCGACATCGTGATCCTGCACCCGGCCGGACGGGTGTCGGAGGTGCAGCGCCGGCAGATGACCACCGTCGACGCGGCCAACGTGCACAACATCGCCGTCGAGGGGACCTTCGACGACTGCCAGGACCTGCTCAAGGCCATGTTCGCCGACGTTGCCTTCCGCGACCGCGTGCGCCTGTCGGCGGTGAACTCCATCAACTGGGCCCGCGTCATGGCCCAGATCGTCTACTACGTCTGGACCGCCCACCACCTGGGCCCGCGGACCACCTTCACCGTCCCGACCGGCAACTTCGGCAACGTCTTCGCCGGCGAGGCGGCGCGCCGCATGGGGCTCGACGTGGGTGGATTCCTCGTGGCGAGCAACCGCAACGACATCCTCACCCGGTTCTTCCGCGGTGGCGCGCTCGAGATCGCCGCAGTGCAGCCGTCGCTGTCGCCGAGCATGGACATCCAGGTGTCGAGCAACCTCGAACGGTTGCTGTTCGAGCTCTATGACCGCGACGGCGCCGCAGTGGCCGCCCTCATGGGCGGCTTCCGATCCAACGGACGGGCTGCGGTCGATCCGCACTGCTTCGCACGGCTCGGCGGTCAGTGGCACGGTGAACGTCTCGACGACACCGACACCTTGGCCGTCATCGCCGACACGCACCGGCGCCATGGTCTCCTGATCGATCCCCACACCGCGGTCGCGCTCGGTGCGGCCCGGCGGCGCCGCGACGATTTCGACGGTCCTCTGGCCGTGCTCGCCACGGCCCACCCGGCCAAGTTCCCCGACGCCGTCGAGCAGGCCACCGGCGTCCGGCCCGCGCTGCCCGAGCGACTCGCCGACCTGTTCGAGCGTCCCGAGAGCTTCGTCGTCCTGCCCGCCGATCTCGGCACGCTCCAGGCCCACGTCGAGTCGCTGGTCGCCCCTCGCGTGGGCTGATCGGCTCGACGGGTGCACGATCGGCCTGTCGAGCTGGCACACTCAGCGACCGTGAAGTACGTAGTCTGTGTTCCCGACGGATGCGCCGACGAGCCCCTCGACGAGCTCGGCGGTCGCACGCCCCTGGAGGTGGCTGACACCCCGGTGCTCGACTCGCTCGCCGCTCGCGGCGTGGTCGGCAGTGCAGCGGTGATACCACCCTGCTTCCCACCGGGCAGCGATGTCGGAAACATGTCGATCCTCGGTTACGACCCGGCGGCCTATCACACGGGGCGGGCGCCGATCGAGGCCGCCGCCATGGGGTTGCGCATCGACGCCGACCACGTGGCCTACCGGTGCAACCTGGTCACCGTCGACGAGCGGGGCGTCATGGTCGATTTCGCCGGTGGGCATCCGGACAGCGCCGTGGCGGCCGAGGCGGTCGCGGCCCTCGACCGCGAGCTGGGTGGCGAGGTGACCTTCCACGCTGGTGTGCAGTACCGCCACACGATGGTGGCGCCGATCGCGTTCGCGGCGGCCGAGTGCGTGCCCCCGCACGACTTCACCGATCGGGTTGCACCCCGGCCGGTCGGCGCCGCCGCAAGTGTCCTCGATTCGCTGATGCAGAGGTCGCGGGCCGTGTTGGCCGACTTCGACATCGCCGCCAACCAGATCTGGCTCTGGGGTCAGGGCCGCCAACCCGACATGCCTGCCTTTCGCCATCATCACGGGGTCGAGGCCGGTCTGGTGAGCGCGGTCGACCTGGTGCGCGGGTTGGGAGTCCTCACCGACATGACCGTCGCCACCGTCGAGGGGGCAACGGCCTGGTACGACACCAACTACGAAGGCAAGCGCGATGCTGCCCTCGATGGGCTCGCGGCGGGACTCGACCTGTTCGTGATCCACGTCGAGGCCAGCGACGAGGCCGGCCATGCCGGCGACGTGGAGGAGAAGATCCGGGCGCTCGAGAACTGGGATCGGCGGATCCTCGCCGACCTCATCACCGGGCTCGACTCGATGGGATCCTGGCGTCTGCTGCTGCTTCCCGATCACGCCACCCCCCTCGCGCGGCGCACCCACACCACCGAGCCCGTGCCGTACCTGATGGTGAGCTCGGAAGCGCCCGGGCCCGGCGGCGTCTACAGCGAAGCCGGTATCGCCGACCTCACGCCCACCCCGGGCCACGTCCTGATGCGGGCCCTGGTCGGGGCTCCGGTTGTGTCGACCTGAGTGCGCTGGCTACGATCCGCACATCGGGCGTCGACCTCATCTGCCCGTTCGCACCGGCCGTCAGCGCACTCTGCGTTTGCACTGTCCGCACCGCTCGCCACCACGACTGCACCCGCAGCCACCGAACCGCACCCGAGGTGTCATGGCTACCACCGAATTGAGCCGCTCGACCTTGCTTCGCAAGGATCGTGACGAGCTCGTCACCATTGCCCAGGCCATGGGCGCCAAGCCCGGATCGCGAACGCGCAAGGCCCAGGTGGTCGACATGATCCTGAAGATGGCCGGTGTCGACGAGAGCGGTGAACCGACGTCCGAGTCGCCCGATGCCGCGGCCGCGCCCGACGCCGCCGATGCCGAGTCGAGCGACGACACCGACGACTCGGGGGCCGTCGCCGCTACTCCCGACGTCGACGATGACGCCACCGACGACAGCGATGGGGCGAGTGGCTCCGAAGACGATGCCGAGTCGAGCGAGAGCGCCAATCGCCGCCGCCGCCGCCGGCGCGGCCGCGATCGCGACAACGAGCAGCACGACACCGAGCCGGTCGACGTCGCCGGGTACCTCGATCTCCGCGACGACGGCTACGGCTTCCTGCGCATCGGCGGGGCCGCACCCACCAAGCGAGACGTGTACGTCTCGGTGAAGCAGGTTCGCCTCAACGGGCTGCGCAAGGGCGATCATCTGACCGGAAAGGCCCGACCGGCCAACCGCAACGAGAAGAACCCGGCGCTGGTCGACATCGACTCGATCAACGGCGGCGACGCCGCCACCGCCCGCGAGCGCGACCGGTTCGACGAGCTCACCCCCGTGGTGCCGCACGAGCGGATCTCTCTCGACATCGAGGGCGACACCACGGCTCGGGCCATCGACCTCTTGGCCCCGATCGGCCTCGGGCAGCGAGTGCTGGTGACGGCCCCGCCGCGGTCGGGCCGCACCGAGGTGCTCACCTCCATCGGTCGGGCCATCGCCGCGAGCCGGCCCGATGCCACCCTGTTCGTCGTGCTCATCGACGAGCGTCCCGAGGACGTCACCGTCGTGACCAAGACGCTCGAGACCGCCGAGATGATCTCCTCGACCTTCGACCGGCCGGCAGAGGAACACGTGATGGTGGCCGAGATGGCGATCGAACGGGCCAAACGCCTCGTCGAGTCGGGCGAGAACGTCGTCGTGATCTTCGACGGGCTCAGCCGCCTGGCCCGGGCGAGCAATCTGGCCGCGCCGACCACCGGTCGGACCCTTGCCGGCGGCATCGATGCCAGTGCCGTTCTGGCCCCCCGCCGGTTGTTCGGGGCGGCCCGATGCATCGAGGGGGGCGGCTCGCTCACCCTCGTCGCCACCGTCGCCTGCGACACGGGTTCGGCGATCGACGACCTGGTGTCAGGCGAGCTCGCCGGCAAGGCCAACAGCGAAGTCCGCCTCGATCGCACCCTCGCGATGCACCGTGTGTATCCCGCCATCGTGGTCGACCAGACCTCGAGTCTGAACCTCGAGTCCCTGGTCGACGACAAGACGCTCGGGTTGGTCCGAGCGCTGCGCCAGGCGCTGCCGGAGGGTACCGGCATCACCCGTCTGGTCGAACTGATCGAGGAGCACCCGACCACCGAAGCGGTGCTGGCGTCGATCGAGGGTTAGTCAGCGCCCGCCGGGGCACGACCGTTTCGGTGGCCACGGCGTTAGCATTACGGGTCGGTTTCCCCTCGCTCGTCTCGGAGACGTCATGAAGAACGGCATCCATCCCACGTATCGCCCGGTCGTGTTCCACGACATCGCCTCGGGCGAGCAGTTCATCACGCAGTCGACGATCGAGACCAAGGAGACGGTCACGATCGAGGGTGTCGAGTACCCCATGGCCAAGGTCGACATCTCCAGCGCCAGCCACCCGTTCTTCACGGGCACCATGACCATCGTCGACACCGCGGGCCGGGTCGAGCGCTTCGAGCGTCGCTACGGCCGTCGCCGCAAGTCGGCCGGCGCCACCGAAGAGAGCTGACCGTCACCCGCGAGGGTCGCCGATGACCCTCGACGACGACCGCATCGGCGCACTGGCTGCGGTCAAGCTGCGCGGCCTGCTGCGCGGTCGGGCGTCGACCGAGTCCGACCCCGCACCGTCGGGGTCGCGCGCCGTCGTGCGCGTCGACGATCGGCTCTGGGTCTACCAGCCGCGCTCCGCCGAATCAGTGCTCGAAGCCGCCCTTCTCCTCGCTACGACCCGCCGAGTGCCGCGCCTGGCCGTCGTCGTCGACGAGGTGCCCGAAACGCTGCCGTTCGCCCTCCGGGGTCTGCACGGCGTCGAGGCCTACCGCGCGTTGGGGACCGAGCTGGTGGCGATCGAAGCCACCGTCGCACCCGAGGCTCCCGCACCGCCAGCCGACCATCCGCTGTTGTCCGTCCTCGGGTCGGCCGGTCTCGACGTGGTGCCCGACCACGAGGTCTGGCTCGGGGAGATCCACGGCTTGGAGATCGCCCGCCTCGGCCGAGGCGAACACGAGCTGCAACTCGGCGTCGGCGCCTTCGATCGCGGCGCATTCGAGGCGCTGTATCCCGACCAGTCGCCCATCGACGCCCTGCCGCGCGTGATCGAACAGGTTCGCGGACACCGCCATCGCGGCGCCTCGCCGCATCTGCTCAATCGCCTGGTTCGCGAACGCTGGATCCGGGCCGAGGTCTGCGCGCAACCTCACACCGTCGGTCTCGACCTTGCCGTGCCGATCGCCGGCCTCACCGGTCGTCCCGGCCTCCACGCAACCGTGCCCGATGTCGCATCGGGCGCCGCGGGCACCGAACGGGTGCTCGTGGTCACCGGCGTCGGGGTCGACCCCACAACCGTGACCGTTGCCGCAGCCGTCGCAGTCAGGGAGCGGGCCGATCGGGTCGTCATCGTCGTGCCCCACCGCGATCGCCACGATGCGATCGTGGGCGCCGCCCGCTTCGTGTCGACACCGACCGAGGTCGTCGGCGTCGATCCACCGTGGGAGTGATCCTCCAAGTGCTCGTCCGGCCGGGCGACCAGTAGGGTCCTCGCCGTGGTCACCGTCGCTCCCTCGGCGTTCTCCCGCGCCGCCGAGCTCCATCGTTCGCTCTGGGGTGATCCTGCCCTCGTCGTACGGGCGCCCGGCCGAGTCAATCTCATCGGCGAGCACACCGACTACAACGACGGCTTCGCCCTGCCGATGGCGCTGCCCTTCGACACCGTCTTCGCCGTCAGCGCCGGGGACGGCAGCGAGGTCGAGGTGGTGTCCGAGGGCTTCGGATCGGTGACGATCCGTCCATCGGTCCGCGGCCACGACGTACCCGCGTGGGCGCTGTACATCGCCGGCGTCATCTGGCTGATGCACGAGTCGGGAATCGACTCCGGCGGTTGGCGGGCCGCGGTGTCCAGCGACATCCCCGCTGGTGCCAGCCTCTCGTCGTCGGCGGCCATCGAGGTGGCAACGGCGCTCGCGGTGCTCGAGCAACGGAGTCTGGCTTGGCCGCCGATCGACATCGCCCGACTCGGGCAACGGGTCGAGAACGAGATCGTCGGCCTGCCCAGCGGGATCATGGACCAGTTCATCTCGGCGGGGGCGGTGGCGGGCCACGCGAGCCTGCTCGACTCGCGGCGGCTGACCCTCACCCCCTGCCCGATCCCGAACGACGTGAAGATCGCCGTGATGGACACGGGAACGCGTCGACGACTGGCCGAAGGGGCCTACGCTGATCGGCGCGACGCCTGCCGTCGCGCTTCCGAGCTGCTGGGCGTGGCCGCGCTCCGCGACGCAACCATCGAGCAGCTCGGTGCGCTCCGCGCCGACCACCCGGTCGAATGGCGGCGGGCGCGGCACGTGGTGAGCGAGAACGAACGCACACTCCTCGCGGCTCGCGCCATGAGCGACGATCGCAGCCGCGAGCTCGGGGTGCTGATGCGCGAGAGTCACGCCAGCCTTCGCGACGACTTCGAGGTGTCGTCGGCCGCCCTCGACAAGATCGTCGAGGAGGCCGAACGGGCACCAGGGTGCCTCGGCGCCCGCATGACCGGCGGCGGATTTGCCGGCTGCGCTGTTGCCCTCGTCGAATCCGCCGAAGCCGACGGCTTCGGCGAGTTCGTGGTGGCGCACTATGCCCACGACGACCACGCGGCGCGGGTGTGGATCTGTGACGCCTCCGCCGGGGCCGGGCGGGCCTGAGAGCGGTGTCTCGCCGGGTCAGCTCGACCGGGCGGCCAGGCTCCAGGCGAACCGATAGCGGCCCGCACCGACGATCTCGGTCGTGTCGGGGCCGCACGCGCCGGTGCCGACCCCCCGGAGCGCCGCATCGACGTGCACGTGCACCTCGGGCGTCGGCTCCAGGAGATTCGTGGTCGCGGCACGGGTGAGATCGTCGACGCGGAGATGCGATGCGTCGAAGGTGAGCCCGTCGAGTCCGAGTCGCACCGTTGCACCGGTCGCGTCGTCACGCAGCTCTGCCCATCGGGTGTTCACGTGGCTCCCATGGTGCTGCGGTGTCACGTACGGGACGTACTGGTCGGTGACCGAGCTCGACCAGATGCCAACCGGGGCGGCATGACGATCGGGGTAGGTCTCCCAGGGTCCGGGTCCGAGCCAACGCAGGTGGTCGAGCCCGCCCGCCAGGGCGAAGGCGACACCGACTCTCGGGATGTCGTCGAGGCCGTCGGGGATGTCGACGGTCTCGGTGAAACGCACCGCACCGTCGGCGCCCACCACCAGCTCCTGTCGGTGATCGATCGCCACGCCCGCATCGTTGACCCATCGGTGGTGGGAGCGGGCCCGCAGCGTCGACGCACGCGTGGTGACCTCGGCGCCGACGACCTGGTTGGCGAGTCGGTCGAGCCCCTGCCGCAGCCATCTCGCGGTGACGCCCGAGTGACCGAGACCCGGGCCGACGAGCACGCCGTCGTTCTCGACCGGTGCTCGCCAGATGGCCAGCTGCGGGGGAGCGCTGAGCAGGGCACGCCCGTCGGACTCGACGCCGACCAGCAGCCCCGACCGATTGTCGACCACACAGGTGACCCCGTTGACGCTGATGATGGAGCTCGTCGGCCCGGTCCTCACTGCCACCGGTGCCGCCATCGTGGCCGGCCCGTCAGCGGGCTTCACGTCGATCGCGGTCTGGTCCCAGGCGACGAGGCTTCCCCGTTCGGCCCAGTCGGTGGCCCGCCTGGTCGTCCAGCACACGGTGACGAATCCCTCGACCCCCGGGCCGGGCTCGGGAAGATCGAGCGGGATCTCGGCGGTTGTGCCGGGCGCACACCCTGGGACGGTCACCCTCGTCGACCAGGTCGTCACGCCATCGATGTCGAGGGTGACGCGGGCCACCAGATCGTCGAGGGTGGAGTAGGCGCGACGGTTCTCGATGCGCAGCCGCGGCGAGCGGCCGTCGACGAAGCCGGTGCGCACCGGGCGGGTGAGCCACCGATGCTCCTCGAGCGCCGGATGGGGTGTGCCGTCCGGGCCGACGATCCCGTTGCAGCAGAACGACGCGTCGTTGGGCTCGTCGCCGAAGGCGCCGCCGTACGCGTAGTAGTGCGTGCCGTGGGCGTCGGTGACCGACAAGCCCTGGTCGCGCCAGTCCCAGATGAATCCACCCTGGAGCCCGTGGTGGGTCTCGATGGCGGCCCAGTAGTCGGCCAGCCCGCCGTTGGAGTTGCCCATCGCGTGGCTGTACTCGCACATCACCAGCGGTCGCGGAGGGGTCTCCGTCGTGGCCCACGCCACGATCGCATCGACCGACGGGTACATCGGGCATTCGATGTCGGTGGTCGCTGCGTCGGGTCTCGACCCCTCGACACCATGCCACCACTCGCGCAGGCCACCCTCGTAATGCACGAACCGAGTCGGGTCGGCGGCGCGGACCCACGCCGCGGCTGCATGATGAGCCGGGCCGTGGCCCGACTCGTTGCCGAGCGACCAGCTCATTATCGACGGATGGTTGTGGTGGAACCGCACCATGCGTTGCACTCGTTCGACGAAGGCCGTTTCGAAGCGGGCGTCTTCGACGACTTCGCGCCACCGGCCGTGGCTCTCGAGGTTGGCCTCGCAGATCACCCACAGGCCGATCTCGTCGCACACGTCGAGCACCATCGGGTCGGGCGGGTAGTGCGATGTGCGCACGGCGTTGAATCCACAGCGTTTGATGTTCAGGACATCGGCCCGCATCTCGACCGCCGTCATCGCCTTGCCCCGCTCTGGATGATGATCGTGGCGATTCACGCCCGCGATGAGCAGGGCCACGCCGTTCAACAACAGTTCGGCGTCGACGATCTCGACCCGACGGAATCCCACGACCACCGGTACCACCTCGGTCACGTTGCCGTCGGGGTCGACCAGGCTCACGAGCACGCGATAGCGATTCGGGACTTCGTGCGACCACGGGCTGATCTTGGCGGTGCGAACGGTGGTGTCGGCGTAGGGGCCCCGGTGTCGGTACGTGTCGGCCATGGCAGCCAGGTGGGAGGAGTCATCGAACACCGAGACCGGCGCCGAGGTTGCAGTGCCGCCGATCCGACGGCCCCCGAGGGTCTCGAGCACGGTGTCGACCTTCCAACCGGCCGACGGACCGTCGACGCGTGCGGCGACGTCGAGCACGCCCGTGGCGAGATCGCGGTCGAGGGTGGCCGACACCCGCACGTCGCCCAGCGAGGTGCGGGCCCGCGAATGGAGCTCGACGGTCCGGTACAGGCCGGCGTGCCACCAGTGGTCCTGGTCCTCGATCCACATGGCCGACGACCAACGAATCACCATCACCGCCAGCTGGTTGGTGCCCGGCCCCACATGCTCGGTGATGTCGAGCTCGGTGGGGAGGCGGGTGTCGGTGGTCAGGCCGACGAAGGTGCCGTTGCACCAGACGGCCGCAGTGCTCTCGGCTCCGCCCAGATGCAGGATCGTGCGTCGTCGGGCCCAGCCTCGGGGGCGCACGAAGTCGCGACGGTACAAGCCGGTGGGGTTCTTCGCCGGCACCGTGGGCGGTTCGCCGGGAAAGGGCATGACATAGTTCGTGTAGTGGGGGAGGTCGCCGGTTCCCTGCATGGTCCAGTTGCCGGGAACCTCGATCGTGTGCCGGTCATCGACCGGCGCGGTCGCCCAGCCGGCGGGCGCCGACTCCGGCCGGTCGACGAGCGTGAAGCCCCACGGTCCGCCGAGGTCGTGGACCCACGGAGTAGTGCCGCCCCGCGCGGTATCGGCATCGGGGTGGGCGGTGGTGAGGGCTCGGGCCGGGAGCCGATTCACGCCGGTCAGGGTCGGATCCTCCCACCATCGGCCGAGCACCGACACGAGGACCTCGATCTCGCTCGGCGGGCTCACCGGGCTGCTCCGGAGCCGTCGTCCCGTCGGCCGGCTGAGTCGGTGACGAGCCTGGATTCGGTGGCTGCAGTGCCGAAGATGCCCTTGGCCATCACCGACCGCTCGGCGTTGCGGCGGGACTCGTAGATCTCGGCCCGAGCGCCGTGCACCGCGACCGACTCGGGTTCGGCTCTCGCGGCCCACTCGATGACTCGGCAGGCCATGCGCAGGTCGCCGTGCTCGGCGAGGGCTCGGGCCCGAGCCACCAGGACTTCGGTCCCGCCGGCCAGGTCGGCCACCTCGGCGGCCACCGCATCGACGCGCGGAGGCTTGAGCGTCGCAGCGTCGCCGTCCCACCAGCCACCGTAGAGCCGCCACAGGTTGTTGACCACGAACTCGGGCTCGTCGTAGAACGGGCGCATGTAGGGGAGCGCGAGCACATCGTCGGGTACCCGGCAGCCGTTGACCACCTCGTCGAGGGAAGCGCCGACGTTCATGGCGTCGAGCACCTGCGCCACCAGATCCTCGAGGGTCGACGCGATCGTGGTCAACACGGTGCTGATCCGTGCCGCCCCCTCGATGGGCAGGCCGTGGGCCGGCACGAACAGCTCGGCGCCCAGCGCCGCCATCTTGCGAAGAGCCGCGGCCCACTCGGACGGGTACCGCTGCACCTTCTGGGGATTCCCGCAGTTGGGGAAGTGCCAGATCATGAAGTCGCCGGCGGCGAGCATCCGGTGCTCGGGGATCCACGTCCACGTGTGGTCATCGGTCTCGCCTCTGTCGTGACGCAGCTCGAGGTCGAC
>JAHEJN010000026.1:12399-37062 GCA_024638845.1 Acidimicrobiales bacterium
TCCCGCAGTTGGGGAAGTGCCAGATCATGAAGTCGCCGGCGGCGAGCATCCGGTGCTCGGGGATCCACGTCCACGTGTGGTCATCGGTCTCGCCTCTGTCGTGACGCAGCTCGAGGTCGACACCGCCCACGGTCGTGTGCAGCTGGTCGCGGTAGGCGACGGTCGGTGCGACTGTCTCCGTCGGCAGGAACGGGGTCTCGTCGCCGGCCCGTCCGGCTCGGGGCGCAGCTGCACCGAACACATGGCCGAACTGGCGGGCGTTGACCGCACGGTTGTACCCGTCGGTGAGCCGGTATCGGGCCAGGCGAGCGGTCACCGCCTCGTGGCCGATCACCTGGGCGCTGTCGTGTGAGCGTTCTCGCGCGTCGGCCGCGAACGCCGGGCTTCCGCCCACATGGTCGACGTGTCCGTGGGTGTACACGATCGTGTGGACTCGGTCGGTCGACCAACGCCGCAGCGACTCCACCACCGCGGGTCCGGTCATGGGGCTGCTCGTGTCGAACACCACGAGACCTTCGCCGGTCTTGAGCGCCACCGAGTTGGAGAACGACTCGACGACGGCGATTCCGTCGGCGATCTCGGAGAGGTCGTTGGTGATGCGAATGGCCGGCTCGTCGAGTACCCCCGTGTCGATGAGCCGGGTCGAGAGTGCGAGCAGGTCGGCCATGGGCAGAGCCTGACACGGCTGCGCGTCACACGCCGAGTCGACGGGCGCCTTGCTCGACCCCGTGGACGTCTGGCCCTGTCGGTGAAGGCCGTGTTGGGTCGGTGCTCGATCCTGGCCGGCCTCGACTGACTGCCCCTCGGGCGGGCCAACTACGCTCCGGCGATGCCCGACGTGATAGCCGCACCGATGGCGTCGACGGTCGTGTCGCTACCGGTGCCCGCCGGGTCGTCGTTCGCCGCAGGCGATGTCCTGGCCGTCGTCGACGTGATGAAGATGCAGCACCAGCTCACGGCGGAGTCGGCCGGTCGGATTCTCGAGATTCACGTCGGTGTCGGTGATCACCTCTCCGAGGGCGATGTGATCGTGTCGATCGAGGTGGGCGACCATGGCCCCGCGGTGTCCCGGGTCGATCAACCGATCGATCTCGACGTGATCCCGCCCGAACTGGCCGATCTGCATCGAGCCGAGCGTCTGACCTCCGACGAGCAGCGGCCGGATGCAGTGGCCAAGCGACGGAGTCGAGGGCAGCGCACCGCCAGGGAGAATCTGGCCGATCTGTGCGACCCCGGCACCTTCGTCGAGTACGGCCGGCTGGCCGTGGCCGCGCAGCGGCGCCACCGCTCCCTCGATGATCTCCGGTCGACCACCCCCGCCGACGGCATCCTCACCGGAGTCGGCACCATCGACGGACGGCGGTGCGCCGTGCTCGTCGTCGATGCCACCGTGATCGCCGGAACCCAGGGCTACTGGCATCACCAGAAGATCGATCGCATCCTCGAGATCGCCGAACGCGACCACCTGCCGGTGGTGTTCTTCCCCGAGGGGGGTGGGGGCCGTCCCTCCGACCCTGATGCAGCACGGGTGTTCACCGCCGGGCTGCACATCACGAGCTTCTCCGCCTTCGCCCGGCTCTCGGGACGGGTGCCGCTGGTCGCCGTCGTGTCGGGTCGGTGCTTCGCGGGGAGCGCGGTCTTCGCCGGATGCGCCGACGTGATCGTCGCCACCGCCGATGCGAACCTGGGCATGGCCGGGCCGGCGATGATCGAAGGCGGCGGGATGGGCACCTACGCACCCGAGCAGGTCGGGCCGATGAGCGTCCATGCACCGAAGGGCACCGTCGATCTCGTGGTGGCCGACGAGGCGGCCGGGGTGGCCGCCGCGAAGCGCTACCTCGCGCTCGTCGCGGGCGGCGCCACCAGCGAGAACGTCGAGCCCGCCGACCAGCGGGAGCTGCGCCATCGGCTGCCGTCGGACCGCCGGCAGGTCTACGACATGCGACCGCTCCTCGACGTGCTCGCCGACCCGGGCTCGGTGTTCGAGCTGCGTCGGCCGTTCGGTCCGGCCGCCATCACCGCCCTGGCTCGAATCGACGGTCGCGCCGTGGGGCTGATCGCCAGCGACCCGATGCACCGGGCCGGAGCCATCGGTCCCGACGAAGCCGACAAGCTGGCCCGTTTCCTGCGCCTCTGCGACGCCCACGGCTTGCCCATCGTGTCGCTGTGCGACTGCCCGGGCTTCATGGTCGGACCCGAGGTCGAAGAGGCCGGCCACGTGCGGCACGTCTCCCGGCTCTTCCTCGCCGGTGTCCGGCTCACCGTGCCCATCGTGGCGGTGATCGTTCGCAAGGCGTACGGGCTGGGTGCGATGGCGCTGGTCGGCGGGAGCCTGCATGCCCCGCGGCTCACCCTCGCATGGCCGACCGCCGAGATCGGCGGGATGGGCCTCGAGGGACAGGTGCATCTGGGCATGCGGCGCGAGCTCGAGGCGATCGCGGACCCCACCGAACGTCAGGCGGCGTTCGAGCGCGCCGTCGAGAATCTCCTCGAACGGGGCCGGGCGGTGACCAGTGCCGCCCACCTCGAGTTCGACGCCGTCATCGACCCGGCCGACACCCGTCGACACATCACCGCCGCGCTCGAGGCCGCCGAACCGATCGGGAGAGGTCGAGATCCGATCGATGCCTGGTGAAGCGGGCAACGACCGGAACGGCGAGCGGTCGATGCCGGGCCGGTAGCCTCGACAGATGGCCGACTACACCGCTCGACTCACGGCGCTCGAGGCCGAGCTGGCCGACGTCGAAGCTCGACTCGGCGACCCTGATCTTCTGGCCGATCAGGCTCGCTTCCAGGCCGAGGGCCGACGGTACAAACAGCTCGAGGAGATCGTGAACGAGTGGAATCACCTGCGGGACATCCAAGGCAACCTCGCGGCGGCCCGCGAGCTGATCGAGGTGGCCGATGGTGCCGAGACCGAGGCGTTGCGGGCCGAGATCGCCGAGCTCGAAGCCGACGCCGTCGATCACGAGGCCGCGCTCCGTCTGTTGCTGTTGCCCCGCGATCCCAACGACGGCAAGAACGTGATCGTCGAGATCCGCGGCGCCGAGGGCGGCGAGGAGGCCAACCTGTTCGCCCGCGACCTGTACGACATGTATCAGGCGTGGGCCAAGGTCAACGGCTGGGGAGTCGAGCCGCTCGAGGCCTCGGAATCCGACATGGGCGGGTTCGATCACGTCACGTTCCTGCTGAAGGGCGACGACGTCTGGCAACGCATGCAGTTCGAGGGGGGACCGCACCGCGTGCAGCGCGTGCCGGTGACCGAGTCACAGGGTCGGGTGCACACGTCGTCGGCCACCGTGATCGTGTTGCCCGAAGCCGAGGAGGTCGAGGTGCAGATCGACGACAACGATCTCCAGGTCGACGTCTACCGCTCGTCGGGACCCGGCGGGCAGTCGGTGAACACCACCGACTCGGCGGTGCGGGTCACCCACAAGCCCACCGGCATCGTGGTGGCCATGCAAGACGAGAAGAGCCAGCTCCAGAACAAGGCCAAGGCCATGCGGGTGCTGCGAGCCCGACTTCTTCAGGCCGAGCAGGAGCGCCAGCAGGGCGAGCTGTCCGACGCCCGCCGCTCCCAGGTGGGCGGTGGGGGCCGGAGCGAGAAGATCCGCACGTACAACTACAAGGAGAATCGGCTCACCGACCACCGAATCGGGCTCACGCTGTACAAGCTCGACAAGGTGCTCGCGGGTGATCTCGACGACGTGAGCGATGCCCTGCTGCAAGACCTCCGCGAGCAGCAGCTGCGCTCCAGCGCCTGACATGGCTGCGTCGGCCGACGGCACCATGTCGTGGCGCGAGCTCCTCGACGAAGCCCGGGCGCAGCTCGGCGCCGCCGGCTTGTCCGAGCCCTCCCTCGAGGCCAAGTGGCTCGTGCAAGAAGCGTCGGGACTCGAGGGGAGCGAGTATCCGAGCGGCCTCGACCGCCTCTGCACCGTACGAGGCGTCGCCACCTTCGACGCCCTGATGGCCCGTCGTCTCGCCGGAGAGCCCATTCAGTACGTCCTGGGTCACTGGTCGTTCCGCTCCCTCGATCTGATGATCGATCGGCGCGTGCTGATTCCCCGACCCGAGACCGAGAGCCTGGTCAGCGTCGCCCTCGACGAGCTGTCCCGACAACGCGAGGGCCGGCCCCTCGTCGCCGCCGACCTCGGAACCGGTTCGGGGGCGATTGCGTTGTCGTTGGCGGTCGAGACCGAGGACGTGCACGTGGTCGCCGTCGAGGCCTCGGCCGACGCCCTCGCCGTCGCGCGGGCCAACCTGGTCGGCATCGGCACTCCTGCGGCCCGCGTGCAGCTCGTCCACGGTTCGTGGTTCGAGCCTCTGGCCGGGAACGAGGGCCGCTTCAACGTCGTGGCGTCCAATCCACCGTACGTGGCCACCGACGACGAGCTGCCCGTTTCCGTGCGGGCGTGGGAGCCGACCGAGGCGCTGCTTGCCGGCCCCGACGGTCTCGATGCGGTTCGCGACATCCTGGCCCAGGTGCCACGGTGGCTGGCGCCCGGCGGGGCCGCGGTCATCGAGCTCGGCGCCCACCAGCTCCAGGCTGCGTCGGGACTCGCCGTCGACGCCGGGCTGACCGACGTGGCGGTGTTCGACGACCTCGCGGGGCTGCCGCGAGTCCTGCGGGCACGCAAGCCGTGACGATCGTCATCGGCGCTTCCGCCGATCTCGACGCGGCCGTTGGTCGGGCCGCGACCTGCCTCCTGGCCGGAGGCGTGGTGGTGCTTCCGACCGACACGGTCTACGGCCTGGCGGCGAGCACCGAGTACCCCGGTGCCATCGTGCGTTTGTTCGCCATGAAGGAGCGCCCCGACGGCGTACCGGTGGCCGTGCTCGTGTCGGACATCCACCAGGCCGACCGGATCGGTCGGTTCTCGGCCGCCGAGCGCGCGGCCGCCGACGCGTTCTGGCCCGGGCCGTTGACGCTCGTGGTCGAGGCCCGCTCGACGACGAGCGAACACGGCCTCGCCACGGTCGAGGGCACAATCGGGATTCGCTGCCCCGACGAGCTCCTCGTCCGCCGGCTGGCCGAAATCGTCGGACCGCTCGCCACGAGCAGCGCCAACCGCCACGGTGCGCCCACCCCGGTCGCCGCCCACGACGCCGCATCGACGCTCGCAGGAGATCCCGACCTGGTCATCGACGGCGGACCCCGTTCCGGCGATCCGTCGACGGTCGTCACGATCGGACCTCCGCTGGTGGTGCACCGGGCCGGGGCGCTCTCGGAGGCGTCGTTGCGGGCCGCGGTGCCCTCGTAGACTGCGACCCATCGAGCTCCTGATCGTCTGTACCGGAAACATCTGCCGCTCGGCCATGGCCGTAGCGTTCCTCCGCGACCACCTCGACGTCCGGGGCGTCGATGTCGCCTCGGGCGGCTTCGCCAGGGAGAACGCTCCCTCGCCCGACGACACCATCGAAGTCATGAAGGCGTACCGCTTCGACCTGAGCCGGCACCGCTCCGTCAAGGTCACTCCCGCCGCGATCGAGTCCGCCGACCTCATCCTGTGCATGGAGTTCGACCACGGTCGAAGGCTCACCGCCATGGACCCGACGGCGATCGATCGGATCTACACGCTGCCCGAGTTCGTCGACCGGGCCGAGGCCCAACCCATCGAACCGGGTGAGACGCTGCCCGAAGGGCTGGAGCGGCTCCACGCGACGCGACCGATGCACCCCCACCTCGGAGCCAAGGCCGATTGGGAGGTGATCGACCCCTTCCGTCGACCACTGCGCGTCCATCGGCAGGCGGCCGAGCAGATCGATGACCTGTCCCGACGCGTGGCCGCACTGCTCGACGCACCGTTGACCACCGCCGAGGCCGCCTCCCACCCATAGCGCACCGGCCCGCGAGTCGCGCGAGCATCGTCCCATGACACGAATCGCCACAGGAGCCGATCACGCCGGGTTCCACCTCAAAGAGAAGCTCGCCACGATCCTGCGTGAACAGGGTCACGATGTGATCGATCTCGGGACCCACTCCGACGAGCGAGTCGACTACCCCGACTTCGGAGCCGCGGTCGGCCGGGCGGTCGCTGGTGGCGACGCCGATTTCGGGCTCTGCGTGTGCGGAAGCGGCATCGGCATCGCCATTGCCGCCAACAAGATCCCGGGCGTGCGTGCGGCCACGGTGCACGACGTCACGTCGGCTCACCTGGCCAGGGAACACAACAACGCGAATGTCGTGTGCATCGGTGAGCGGCTCGTCGGACCCGAAGTTGCGGTCGAGGCGATCGATGCGTTCTTCGCGACGGTGTTCCAGGAGGGTCGCCACGCGGCCCGCGTCGCGAAGATCGATGCCCTGCTCACCGACGAATCACCCCGCTAGGGTCTCGAAATGCCTTGGTCTGAATCGAACGACGACGAAGTATTCGACCTGGTCGCCGCCGAGCGCCAACGCCAGAACACCACGCTCCAGCTGATCGCATCCGAGAACTTCACGTCACCGGCGGTGATGGAGATCACCGGGTCGGTGCTGACCAACAAGTACAGCGAGGGGTATCCGGGCAAGCGCTACTACGGCGGCAACATGGTCATCGACGAGATCGAGGACCTGGCGCGTTCGCGTGTCTGTGAGCTCTTCGGTGCCGACCACGCCAACGTGCAGCCCCACTCCGGCTCGAACGCCAACATGGCGGTGTACCTCGCTGTCCTCGAAGTGGGCGACACCGTCCTGGGCCTGAGCCTCGATCACGGTGGCCACCTCTCCCACGGCTCGCCGGTGAATGCCAGTGGGCAGTTGTACAACTTCGTCTCCTACGGCGTCTCGGCCAGCGACGAGCGCATCGACTTCGACCAGATGCGCGACCTCGCCCGGCACCACCGGCCCCAGCTGATCGTCGCCGGAGCCACGGCGTACCCACGACAGATCGATCCGGTGATCGTGCGGGAGATCGCCGACGAGGTCGGCGCCATCTTCTTGTTCGACGCCGCCCACATCGCCGGCCTCATCGCCGGCGGCGCGCACGCCGATCCCGTTCCCCACGCCGACATCGTCACCTTCACGACACACAAGACCCTCCGCGGGCCGCGAGGTGGTTGCGTGCTCAGCACCGACGCCTTCGCCAAGGCGATCGACAAAGCGATGTTCCCCGGTCTGCAGGGCGGCCCGCTCGAACACGTGATCGCGGCCAAGGCGGTGGCGTTCCGTGAGGCCGCCCAACCCGCGTTCCGCGACTACGCGGCCCAGATGGTCGCGAATGCCCAGGCGCTCGCGGCGGGGTTGGCCGACCACGGGTTCCGGCTCGTGAGCGGTGGCACCGACACCCACCTGGTGCTGGTCGACCTGCGGAGCTTCGACACCGAGCTCACCGGCAAGGACGCCCAGAACGCCTGCGACGCTTCGGGCATCACGCTGAACCGCAACACGATTCCCGACGATCCACGATCACCGTTCGTCACCAGTGGCCTGCGACTGGGCACCCCTGCGGTCACCACGCAGGGCATGACCGAGGCGCAGATGCCGGTCATCGCGGAGCTCCTGGCCCGCACGCTGCGGGCCCACGACGATCCGGCCGTGCTCGCCGCCGTGCGGGCCGACGTGGCTGGTCTGTGCGCCGACTACGTGCCGTATCCCGGATGATCGCGGGCTGATGAACCCGCGGTGGGGTGCCTACGGCGTGGTGTTCATCGTCGCTGCTGCGGTCACCGCCGTCGGGATTCCCATCGTGCGTCGCACGGCGGTTCGCATCGGCGCAGTGGTGAAGCCCGATGACCGACGGGTGCACGAGATCCCCACGCCCACGCTCGGCGGTACGGCCATGCTGGTCGGGTTCCTCTCGGCCATGCTGGCGGCGGCGTTGCTCTCCGACTTCGACGCCGTCTTCACCACGCCGTCGGAACCCCTCGGTGTGATGGTGGCCGCCACCCTGATCTTCGGCATCGGCGCCTATGACGACATCCGCGACATGTCGGCGCCGGCCAAGATCGCCGGCATGGTGCTCGCCGGCAGCGTCCTCTCCTTCGCCGGTGTCGGGCTGTTGCTGTTGCGGGTGCCGTTGCTCGACGTGTTCATCCTCTCGAATGACTGGTCGGCCCTGCTCACCGTCGTATGGGTCATCCTGATGGCCAACGCCATCAATCTCATCGACGGTCTCGACGGGTTGGCCGGCGGGATAGTCGCCATCGCCTCGTTCGCGTTCTTCCTCTACACGGTCGAGCTCACCGACGAGGGAGTCGTGCAGCCGGGAAACCTCGGGGCGCTGGTGGCCATCGCCACGGTCGGCGTGTGCGTGGGATTCCTGCCCTACAACCTGCACCCGGCGCGGATCTTCATGGGCGACGGCGGCTCGCTGCTGCTCGGGCTGCTGCTCGCCGCCTCCACGAGTGCCGTCGGCGGTCGCATCAGCCAGGACTTCACCGGACAGACGTACTTCTTCTTCGCTCCCATCTTCATCCCGCTGTTCGTCCTGGTGGTGCCGATGGCCGACATGCTGTTCGCCATCGTGCGCCGGGCATCGACGCGCGGGGTCGCGCTGACCCAGGCCGACAAGGGACACCTGCATCACCGGCTCATGAACCTCGGCCACGGTCAGCGGCGCAGCGTTGCCATTCTCTGGCTCTGGACCGCGCTCATGTCGCTGTTCGTGCTGTATCCCACCTATACGGGCAAGGGTCAGCTCTTCGCCATCCTGGCGGTGGCCGCGCTCGGACTCGGCACCTACACGTACTTCCACCCTGTCGCGCGCCGGACCCGGGCCCGTGCCACCCACCCTGCGGCCGATCCGCTGCGGACATCGGCAGGATCCGGAGCCGACGAGGTTGCGGAGGATGGAGCGCATCAGTAGATTGCGAACGCCTTCACATGCTCCTTTCGAGCGCGCGATCGCAACGATCTCGACCCGGAACACCCCCGACGCTCAGGCAGACTCTTGAACCTCTCGCAGCGCAGCGATCTGACCCAGAGTGTGCACCGCAGCAGTGGCTCCTTCGAGCTGGTGTTGGGAGCGGTCATCTTCGGTCTCATCGGTCTGCTCATCGATCGTGCCCTCGGGATCACCCCCGTGCTCACCATCGTGTTCACCGTCGGCGGGCTCATCGGTGCGGTCGTCAGCATCTTCGTCCGGTACCGGAACCAGATGGCCGAGCTCGGAGCGCAGCGTTCGTGACCGTGCACGCCAACCCGCTCACCGCTCGTCTCGATGGCCCGTCGCCCGCGGTCCAGGTGGCCCTCGACATCGTCAAGCGTGGCCTGATCGCGGCACCGGTTCTCGTGCTGGGCGGCGCCGCGCTCTGGGGCACCGACGGCGCGGCATCGGTCGCCTATGGGTTGGCCATCGTTCTCGCCAACTTCGCCCTCGCCGCCGCCCTCATCGCCTGGTCGTCCCGGATCTCCCTCGCGCTGCTCATGGCCACCACCCTGTTCGGGTTCCTCATTCGCCTCGCCCTCATCTTCCTGGCGGTGTGGCTCGTGCAGGATGCCTCGTGGGTGAACTTCGTCGCCCTCGGCCTCACCATCATCGTGAGCCATCTCGGGCTCCTCTTCTGGGAAATGCGCTACGTTTCGGCGTCGCTCGCGTTTCCCGGACTGAAGCCGAGCGGCTCGTGATCTCTGCCCGTCCTGTCCATCCCGTCTCGTCAACCAAGGAGCCCGTGCGATCGTGATCCTCGCTGCGGTCGAGTTCCCCCCAATCGAAAACGTCGTCGAGTGGCCCACGGTCGGCGCCGGCTTCAACAAGATCGCGCTCATCTGCGCCATTGCGATGGCCGTGCCCACGGTGCTGTTCTTCCTGGCTGGTCGCCGAGGGGCCATGGTGCCCCGGGGGGTGCAGGGCTTCGTCGAGACGTCCATCGAGTTCGTCGAGGAGCAGATCGCCAAGCCCGGCATCGGTCACGGGTACGAGCCCTTCGTCCCGCTGCTCACGTCGTTCTTCTTCTTCATCGCCATCGGTAACCTCTTCGAGGTCATCCCGTTCTTCCAGATGCCGATGAACGCCCGGATGGGTCCGCCCCTGGTGTTGGCCCTCACCGCGTGGGTGATGTTCATCTCCGTCGGGATCAAGCACAACGGTCCGGGGTACCTCAAAGAGGTGTTGTTCCCCCCGGGCGTGCCCAAAGCGCTGTACCTCCTCGTGACCCCCATCGAGTTCCTCTCCACGTTCCTCGTCCGGCCCTTCAGCCATGCCGTTCGTCTCTTCGCCAACATGTTGGCCGGCCACATCCTGCTCATCACCTTCACGGTGTTGTGCATCGCGGTGTGGACCTCGGGTCTGGTGGTGGCGATCCTGCCGTTCACCTTCATGGGCCTCGTGGTCTTCACGGCCTTCGAAGTCGGTGTGAGCCTCATCCAGGCCTTCGTCTTCGCCATCCTGGCCGCCGTGTACATCGGAGGAGCGTTGCACCCGGCGCACTGATCCCTCGTTCGTCCGGCGTCGGGCCCCACCGGCGCCATCCACAACCCCTGTCGGCCCGGGTCTCGGGTCGTCGATCCAGCACAAGGAGAACCCCAGAAATGAGCATGCTCGCCAGCGTCGCCCAGCAGGGCATCGAGCTCGCCCAGGAAGTGAACGCCGACGACCTGAAGGCCATCGAGGGCGCCGGTTCTGCCGGCTTCGCCTACGGGCTCGCGGCCATCGGTCCGGGCATCGGCATCGGGTACCTGGTCGGCCAGGCCGTACAGGCCATGGCCCGTCAGCCCGAGTCGGCCGGTCAGGTCCAGACCACGATGTTCCTCGGCATCGCGTTCACCGAGGCGCTCGCCCTCATCGGCTTCGTCGTCTTCATTCTTCTCAAGTTCGTCTGATCCCGTTCCGGGAATGCCGACGACCGCGATCGACCGAATTGAGGAGCACCAACCGTGCTTGAAGAACTGAGCATCGACGAGCTGCTCGCCGCAGACGCCGAGGGCGAAGAGGGCGAAGCGGGTTCCGAAGAGGTCCCGAACCCCGTTCTGCCGACCGGCAACGAGATCGTCTGGGCGGCCGTCTTCTTCTTCGCTCTCTGGGCGCTGATGAAATACGTGCTGATGCCGCCGATCAACCGCACGCGCAACGAGCGGGCCGCCAAGATCGCCGCGGCCAAGGACGCCGTATCGGGCGCATCGAGCGACGTCGCCGACAAGCAGGCCGCCTACGACGAAGCCATGGCCGCGGCACGAGCCGAGGCCATCGACATCATCGATCAGGCGCGGGCCCGGGCCGAGTCCCAGCGGGCATCGATCATGGAGGCGGCCGAGGCCGAGGTCGCCGAGCTCCGCTCGGCCGCTTCCGCCGAGCTCGCCGAGGCACGGGCCGGCGCCGTCGGTTCCCTCCGTGAGCAGGTCGCCAGCGTCGCTGTCGGCGCTGCGTCGAGTGTGGTGGGGCGCCCGATCGATCAGGCCAGTGTCCGATCGACCATCGATTCGGTGCTCGACGGAGGTGAGGCGTGATGGTGCACCTGCTTGCCGCCGAGGCACCCAACGAGTTCTTCTTCCCCGGCGACATCAACGAGTTCTACTGGGGCCTGGCTGCCTTCAGCATCGTGTTCGGAGTCCTGGCGTGGAAGGTCTTCCCGATCGCCGGCAAGGGTCTGCGCGACAAGGCCGACCGCATCGAAGCCGAGCTGGCCGCAGCCGACGAGGCCCGGAACGCCGCCGACGCCGAAGCCCAGGCTCTGCTCGCCAAGCTCGGAGACGCCGACGCCGACGCCGCCGCCGTCATCAGCGAGGCGCGCTCGACCGCGGCCAAGCTCGAAGCCGACGCCGCCGACAAGGCGCGGGCCGATGCCGAGGCACTCAAGGCCAGGGTCGCCGCCGAGATCGAGATCGCTCGGGGCCAGGCCACCGCCGACCTGCGCAGCGAGATGTCGAAGCAAGCCCTCGCCGTCGCCGAGGCCGTCGTCGGAGCCAACCTCGACGACGCCACCCAGGCCGGCCTCATCGAGCAGTACATCTCCCGGGTAGGAGTCAGCTCATGAGCAGCATCACCGCCTACGCCGAGGCCATGCTCAGGGTCGCCGAAGCCGAAGGCGACGCCGAAGCCGTCGTCGACGAGATGTTCCGGTTCGGCGAAGCCCTCGAGGCCTCCGACGAGCTCACCCTGATCCTGGGCAACGCCACCCTCGACGCCGGACGCCGGCAACAGATCGTCGAGGACCTGCTCGGCGGCAAGGCCCGACCCACCACCATCGGCCTCGTGTCGATGGCCGTGGCCGCCGGCAAGGCCCGCGAGCTGCCCGAGATCGTCGCCAAGCTGGTGCAGCTGGGTGCCAGCACCAACGACCGACGGGTCGCGCTCGTGCGTTCTGCGGTCCCCCTGTCCGACGATCAGCTGAGCCGGCTCTCCGAGGCCCTGCGCCAAGCGGTCGGTGGCCGGGTCGAGATCAAGGCCACCGTCGACCCGAGCGTCGTCGGCGGCGTCGTGACCACCATCGGCGACACCGTCATCGACGGAACCGTACGCAGCCGGCTGGCCCAGCTGCGAGAAGCTTTCTAATCGAGAATCGAAGTACCGAGTGAACAGAGAGAAGAACGACTCATGGCCGAGTTGACGATCAACACCGACGACATCGCGGCGGCGCTGCGCAAGAACCTCGAGGGCCTGTCCCACGACCTTGCCCAGACCCAGGTCGGTCGCATCACCGAGGTCGGCGACGGGATCGCCCGCGTCTCGGGACTCCCCAACGCATCGGTGAACGAGATGCTCGAGTTCGAGGGTGGCATCATCGGCCTGGCCCTCAACCTCGACGAGGATTCCATCGGTGCGGTGGTGCTCGGCGAGGTCGACGAGATCGAGGAAGGCCAGCCGGTGCGCGCCACCGGCGACATCCTCTCGATGCCCGTCGGCGACGCCCTGCTCGGCAGGGTGGTGAACGCGCTCGGCGTGCCCATCGACGGCAAGGGCGATCTGAACGCCGATGTCACCCGTCGTATGGAGGTCCAGGCGCCGGGCATCATCGGCCGCCAACCGGTGCACGAGCCGATGCAGACCGGCATCAAGGCCATCGACTCGCTGATCCCGATCGGACGAGGTCAGCGTGAGCTCATCATCGGCGACCGCAAGACCGGAAAGACCACGATCGGCGTCGACACCATCTTGAACCAGCAGGGTCTCGGGGTGAAGTGCATCTACGTGGCCATCGGTCAGAAGGCGTCCACGGTCGCCCAGACCGTCGCGATCCTCGAGGCGAACGGCGCCATGGAGTACACCGCAGCGGTGGTGGCCCCGGCGTCGGATCCCGCGCCGTTCAAGTACCTTGCTCCCTTCGCCGGCTGTGCCATCGGCCAGCACTGGATGGACAACGGCGAGCACGCGCTGGTGATCTACGACGATCTTTCGAAGCAGGCGGAGGCGTACCGCCAGATGTCGCTGCTGCTGCGTCGCCCGCCCGGACGCGAGGCCTATCCCGGCGACGTCTTCTACCTTCACAGCCGCCTCCTCGAGCGTGCGGCCAAGCTGTCCGACGAGCTGGGTGCCGGTTCGCTCACGGCTCTGCCCGTCATCGAGACCAAGGCGGGCGACGTCTCGGCCTACATCCCCACGAATGTCATCTCGATCACCGATGGCCAGATCTTCCTGCAGGACGATCTGTTCAAGTCGGGTGTTCGTCCTGCGGTCGACGTGGGCATCTCGGTGTCTCGTGTGGGCTCCGCCGCCCAGATCAAGGCCATGAAGACGGCCGTCGGCACGCTCAAGTCCGACCTCCAGCAGTTCCGCGAGCTCGAGGCCTTCGCCGCGTTCGGGTCCGATCTCGACGCGGTGTCGCAGGCCCAGCTCGACCGCGGCTACCGCCTCACCGAGCTGCTCAAGCAGGGCATCGCCTCGCCCATGCCCGTCGAGGAGCAGGTCGTGTCGCTGTACGCCGGCACCAAGGGCTACCTCGACAGGATCCCGGTGGCCGACGTGTCGCGGTTCGAGATCGAGCTGCTCGACTGGGTGAAGTCGCGCAATCCCGAACTGCTTCGCACCGTGGTCGACGAGGGCACCGTCGACGCCGACGAGCTGTCGTCGATCGTCGAGTCGTTCGCCTCGCAGTTCGTCGTGACCGGAGAGGACACCGACGAGCCGACCGCCGAGGAACAGGCTGCGGCCGAGAAGGCGCTGGTCGACTCGAGCTACACCCTCCCCGAGGAAGACATCACGCGACCCGACGAGGAAGGCTGAGCAGACCGTGGCCGGAGGTCAGGAAAAGGCGCTGCGTCGCCGTATCAACAGCGTCCAGTCGACCAAGAAGATCACTCGGGCCATGGAGCTCATCGCCACCACCCGCGTCGCGAGGGCTCAGGTGCGGGCCCGTGAGGCGCGGCCCTACGCCGAGAAGATCACCAGCGTCATCGAGGACCTTGCGGCCAGCGGCGCGGCTGCGTCACATCCACTGCTGGCCACACGTGAAGTCGAGCGGGTGGCCTTCGTCATCATCACCTCCGACCGGGGTCTGGCCGGTGCCTACAACAGCGGCGTGATCCGCGCCGCCGAACGTGAGCTCATGGCCCGCCGCCTCGAGGGCCAGGACTACTCGCTGATCCTCATCGGCAAGAAGGCCAGGGACTACTTCTCGTTCCGGCACTACAGGATCGACGAGTCCTACGAGGCCATGACCGACCGGCCGACCTACGAGGACGCCCGGCGCGTGGCCGAAACCGTCATCGAACGCTTCGAGGCGGCCGAGTTCGACGAGGTGTTGCTCGTCTACCAGGAGTTCGTCTCGATGGGCACCCAGCGGGTCGCGATGCGCAGGTTCCTGCCTCTCGTGAGCGTCGAGACGATGGCCGCGGCCGGAAGCGGTTCGGCCCAGGCGGCCGCGCTCTACGAATTCGAGCCATCGCCCGGTGATGTGCTGAGCGCGCTGCTGCCCCGCTATGTCGAGAGCCGCCTGTTCTCGGCGCTGCTCGACGCGTCGGCGTCGGAACACGCCAGTCGTCAGCGGGCGATGAAGGCCGCCACCGACAACGCCGAAGAGCTGATCACCAAGCTCAGCCGGGCCATGAACCGAGCCCGCCAAGACGCCATCACCACCGAGATCATGGAGATCGTCGGTGGTGCCGAAGCGCTCGGATCCTCCGGAGATGAGGTCGAGCACGATGTTCACGATTTCGAGACGGCCTACGCCGAAGCAACCCAGGAGCAGTCATGACTGTCACTGACATCACCACCACCAAGGTCGGCCGCGTCGTCGCCATCGCCGGACCGGTGATCGACGTCGAGTACCCCAAGGACTCGCTGCCCGAGATCAACCAGGCGTTGGAGTTCGACGTCGAGGTCGACGGCCGGACCCAGACGATCATGGCCGAGGTCGCCCAGCAGATCGGCCGTGGCCGGGTGCGAGCCATCGCCATGCGGGCCACCGACGGCCTGTCGCGGGGTACCGAGGTCCGCAGCCTCGGACACGGAATCCAGGTCCCGGTCGGCGACATCACCCTCGGACACGTGTGGAATGTGATGGGCGACCCCCTCGATGTCCCCGCCGACTCGCTCACCGTCGACGAGCGCTGGGAGATCCACCGCCCGGCCCCGAGCTTCGACAGCCTCGAGCCCTCGTCCAAGATGTTCGAGACCGGCATCAAGGTGATCGACCTGCTCACGCCCTACAAGGAGGGCGGCAAGATCGGCCTCTTCGGCGGTGCGGGTGTCGGCAAGACGGTGCTCATCACCGAGATGATCAACCGTGTCGCCACCCAGCACGGTGGGCGTTCCGTTTTCGCCGGTGTGGGCGAACGCACCCGCGAGGGCACCGACTTGTTCCTCGAGATGGAGGAGTCGGGCGTGCTCGACAAGGCGGCCCTGGTCTTCGGCCAGATGGACGAGCCCCCCGGCGTGCGCCTCCGCGTCGCGCTGGCCGGCGTGACCATGGCCGAGTACTTCCGCGACGTTCAGGGCCAGGACGTGCTGCTGTTCATCGACAACATCTTCCGCTTCGTGCAGGCCGGCTCCGAAGTGTCGACGTTGCTGGGTCGGATGCCGTCGGCGGTGGGCTACCAGCCGACGCTCGCCGACGAGATGGGCACGCTACAAGAGCGCATCACCTCGACCCGCGGCAAGTCGATCACCTCGTTGCAGGCGGTGTACGTGCCGGCCGACGACTACACGGATCCGGCGCCGTTCACGTCGTTCACCCACTTCGACGGCACCACCGAGCTGAGCCGCGACATTGCGTCGCTCGGCATCTATCCGGCGGTCGACCCGTTGGCGTCGACATCCACGATCCTCAGCCCCGAGGTGGTCGGCGATCGTCACTACCAGGTCTCGCGACGGGTGCAGGAGATCCTGCAGCGCTACAAGGAGCTCCAGGACATCATCGCCATCCTCGGCCTCGACGAGCTCTCGGAGGAAGACCGGATCACCGTCGACCGGGCCCGCAAGGTGCAGCGTTTCCTGTCCCAGCCCATGTTCGTCGCCGAGGTCTTCACCGGGCAGCCTGGCGTGTTCACGCCCGTCACCGAGACCATCGACAGCTTCGAGGCACTGGTGACCGGTGAGCTCGACGACCTTCCCGAGCAGGCGTTCTACATGGTCGGTGGCCGCGAAGAGGCCGAGGCCAAGGCGGCCAAGCTGGCCAAGGACGCGAGCTGACCGTGGTCTTGCAGGTCGATCTGGTGAGCCCTGAGGGGCCCGTGTACTCCGCCGAGGCCTCCATGGTCGTCGCGCGCAGCGCCGACGGCGACATCGCCTTCCAGACCGGACACGTGCCCTTCGTGGGCGTGCTCCAGGCCGACCGGGTGAAAGTGTTCCTCCTCGATGGTTCCGAGCAGCTCATCGCCGTGCATCGCGGGTTCGTCGAGGTGTCCGGCGACCGGGTCACGATCCTGTCCGATGTGGCCGAGCTGGCCGAGCACCTCGACCCCGAGCGGGCCAAGGCTGCGCTCGAACGGGCCAAGGCGGCCATCTCTGCGAACATCGAGGCCGGGCCCGACCTCTTCTTCGACAAGCTCAAAGCGGAGACTCGCCTCAAGGTGCACGACACCTTCATGGGACGCGACTGAGTTTCTGACCGGCGAGCCGTCGGCACCGCCCTCCGGAACGGGCCTCTGACCGGCGAGCCGTCGGCACCTACCGCCGGAACGGGCTGGCGCCCATTGTTCCGGCGGTTGGCGCCCACGTCTCGCCTACCCCCGCCCGCGCCGGTTCGCACGGCTCCCACACCTCGCCTACCCACGCTCGGGCTCAGATCTCTTACACCTCGGGCTCGCGGGGTTCGGTCAATCGGGGATGGTCACGCCTTCCAGGTTGTCTTCGTTTTCCGGGTGGTGGAGGTCGAGGGACTCCAGGGTGTCGATCAGGAGCTGGCTGATCACGAGGTTGCGGTACCACTTGCGGTCGGCGGGGATCACGTACCAGGGGGCGTCCTCGGTGCTGGTCTGCTCGAGCATCGCCTCGAAGGCCGCTCGGTAGTCGTCCCAGTGCTCGCGTTCGTCGAGATCGCCCAGAGCGAACTTCCAGTGCTTTTCCGGATCGTCGAGGCGCTGCTGGAGGCGCTCTTTCTGCTCGTCCTTGGAGATGTGGAGGAAGAGCTTCACGATCGTCGTGCCCTCGTCGGCCAGGAGCTGCTCGAAGTGTCGGATGTGGTCGTAGCGCTTCTTCCAGCGTTTCTCGGGCACCAGACCGTGCACCCTGACGACGAGCACGTCCTCGTAGTGGCTGCGGTTGAACACGACGATCTCGCCCGACGCCGGGGTGTGGCGGTGGACCCGCCACAGGTAGTCGTGGGCCAGCTCGACCTCGGTCGGCCGCTTGAACGACGCGACCTTCACGCCCTGGGGGTTCACCCCCTCGAAAACGTGGCGGATGGTGCCGTCCTTGCCTCCGGTGTCGGTCGCCTGGAGGACCACGAGCACCTTGTGGCGTCCGTCGGCGTAGAGCAGCTCCTGGAGCTCCTCCACCCGGGAGTTCAGGCTGGCCGCCAGTGCCCCGACGTCGGGATCGGACTTCTTCATCCCGCCGTTGTCATCGGTGGCGGTCCGGCGGAGGTCGACCGCCGATCCGGGGCGGACTCGGTACCGGTCGGGGTCGATCGAAGGAAGTTTGGCCATCACCAAGCTTGGCACGGCGGCTGCGTTGCCTGCGTCGCGTGCGGTTCCCGTAGGATCAGCGGGTGCTCGACGAGGAAGTGTGCCCCTACTGCGACTCGCTCGTCGGTCACCGGGACTCGTACTGCCCGTCGTGTGGCGAGCGGCTCGGCGCGCCCGGCCAGTTCGAGGACAGCCTCGAGGAGGACAGCCTCGACTTCGACGACGGCTACCTCGACGATCCCGACCGTGAGATCCTCGCCGACCAAGCCGACGGCGACCTGGTGTACGTGCCGCGCGGTCGAGCCGAACGTCGCGAGGAGCTCAAGCTGCTGGCCGCAGTGTTGGCGGTTTCCGCGCTCGTGCTCGGCGTGCTCGGTCTGGTGATGGGCTGGTGGGGGAACGGCGGGAGCAGCGAGGATGCCGCACCCGAGCTGGTGTCCGATGCCGTCGCGGTCGAGGTCGAGACCGCGGCCGAGGAGGCATCCGTTCCGGTGCCCGAGAAGGTCGAGCTGTCCCGCCTCGAAGGCCTGTCGGTTGCCTTCCGCGACAGCGGGGGCGTGCACCTCCTGCACGCCGACGACCGGGACTCGGTTCACATCGCCGCAACCCGTCGCGCGGCACCCTTGAACGGCGGGGGCGTGGCGATCGGCGCCGACTCGCTGTTCTACATCGACGGCGCCACCGTGCGACGCCATGTGGTCGCAACCGGCGCCGATGTCGAGGTCGTAACCGGCGACTGGGTGGCTCCGGTGCCCGACGACGACGAGGCGCTCTGGGTGGTCGACCGCAACGAGGACGACGAGCTCGGCACCATCGACACGCTGCTGCTGATCGGCCTCGACGGGACGATCGTCGATCAGGTGGAGCTCCCAGCCGGCTCCGAGCTCGACGGCGCCACCAGCCGGGGGGTGATCGTGGTCGACCCGGTGAGCGGTGACCGGATCGTGATCGGTCCCGACGGGTTCCGTGCGCCCCTGCTCGCGACGACGACGGTCGCCAACGCGCAAGTGTCACCCGACGGCGCATGGCTGGTACGCGCCGAGCCGGGCCGCATCGTCGCCCGACCGGTCGACACCGCCACTGACGCCGACTTCACCGTCGTGACGGTCCCGGCCGACCCGACGGTCCCCGTCGACTTCGTCGTGGCCTTCTCCCCGCAATGAGCTGACCAGGCGTGCCGCGGGTCAGAAGACGGCGGGTACCTCGGGGAAGTGACAGGCCACCGGATGGGCGGCGCCGCGATCGACCAGTTCGGGTTCCTCGGCGGCGCACTGGTCCTCGGCCTTCCAACACCGGGTTCGGAACCGGCAGCCCGATGGCGGGTCCGCGGGGCTCGGCACGTCGCCTTCGAGGAGAATGCGTTCACCTCGGTGGCGCATGGCCGGATCAGGGACGGGTACCGCCGACAGCAGCGCACGCGTGTACGGGTGGCCGGTGTGGTCGTACACATGGCTGGCGGTGCCGATCTCGACGATCTTGCCCAGGTACATCACCGCGACCCGGTCGCAGATGTGGCGCACGACCGAGAGGTCGTGGGCAATGAACAGATACGACAGGCCGAGCTCCTTCTGGAGGTCGTCGAGCAGATTCACCACCTGAGCCTGGACCGAGACGTCGAGGGCGGAGACCGGCTCGTCGGCGACGATGACACTCGGGTCGAGGGCCAGGGCACGGGCAATGCCGATGCGCTGGCGCTGGCCACCGGAGAACTGATGGGGGTAGCGGTTGCTGTGATCGGGGTTGAGCCCCACCAGTTCGAGCAGTTCCTGGATTCGAGCCCGACGTTTCGCTTTCGGCACCACGTCGGGATGGATCTTCCACCCCTCGCCGATGATGTCGCCGACCGTCATTCGGGGATTGAGCGAGGCGTAGGGATCCTGGAAGATCACCTGGATCTCGCGACGGAGCAGGCGGACGTCCTTGCCCTTCATGGTGAAGATGTTGCGACCCTTGTACTCGGCCACCCCGGACGTGGCCTTCTCGAGCCGCAGGATGGTGCGGGCCGTGGTGCTCTTCCCGCACCCCGATTCGCCGACGAGCCCGAGCGTCTCGCCCGGGGCGAGGTCGAAGTCCACACCGTCGACCGCCTTGACGGTGCCGATCTGTCGCTTGAAGACGATGCCGCGGGAGATGGGGAAGTGCTTGACGAGATCGCGGACCTTGAGGATCGGTTCGGTGCTCACGAGTACAGCTCCTCGGCGAAATGGCAGGCCGTGGAGCGAAGCGGATCGGTGCTGATCGTGCGCAGGGCGGGCGTCTCGGTTCGGCATCGGTCCTTGGCGTAGGGACAGCGAGGGTGGAACGCGCAGCCCGGTGGAATCCGCAGCAGATCGGGTGGGGCGCCGCGTATCGGATCGAGACGACGGGTGACCTGGTCGGGCCGGGGAATCGACTGCATGAGGCCTTCGGTGTAGGGATGCCGTGGCGCCGCGAAGAGCTCGTCGATCGGTGCCTTCTCCACCTCGCGACCCGCGTACATGACGACCACCCGGTCGGCGACCTCGGCGACGACCCCGAGATCATGGGTGATGAGGATCAGGCCCATACCGGTGTCGGCCTGGAGCTCGGCCAGCAGATCCATGATCTGGGCCTGCACGGTGACATCGAGAGCCGTGGTGGGCTCGTCGGCGATCAACACGTCGGGATCGAGCGCAATGGCCATGGCGATCATGATGCGTTGGCGCATCCCGCCCGAGAGCTCGTGCGGGTAGGCGTGCACTCGATCTGCGGCACCGGGGATCCCTACCCGGTCCATGAGCTCGACCGCCTTCGCGGTGGCCTTCTTCTTGCTCATGCCTTTGTGCTGCCGGAACATCTCGCCGATCTGCCACCCGACGTTGAATACCGGGTTCAGTGCGGTGAGAGCGTCCTGGAAGACCATCGCGATCTCGTTGCCGCGGATGCGTCGGCGTTCGTCGTCGGGCAGCTTCAGGAGATCGGTGCCGCGATAGAGGACCTCGCCCTTGGGGATGAACCCGGGAGGCGAGTCGATGATGCCCATGACCGCCTGCGCGTTCACGCTCTTGCCGCTGCCGGATTCGCCCAGGATGGCGAGCGTTTCGCCGCCGTCGACCTTGTAGTTGAGACCGTTCACGGCATTGACGGTGCCGGCATCGGTGCGGAACCCGACGTGCAGATCGACGACCTCGAGCAGCGGAACGTCGGAGGCGGCGATGGTCTCGGGGACGGGTTCGGTGACGGTCATCGAAGCTTCGGATCCAGCGCGTCACGAAGGACGTCACCGAGCAGGATGAACGCGAACACGGTGATGCTCAGCACCGCCCCCGGGAACAGCAAGAGGTGGGGGAAGGTGCGGATCCGGTCGTCGGCTCCCGCGATCATCAGCCCCCACGAGATCGACGGCAGTCGCAACCCCACGCCGAGGAACGAGAACGTGGCTTCGGCGGCGATGATCACGCCGACGGTGATGGTGGCGTACACGATCACCGGCGTGATGGCGTTGGGCAGGATGTGGCGGGTGATGATGCGGAAGTTGGAGGCGCCGAGAGCTCGGGCCGCGTCGACGAAGTCGGCTTCTTTGACCGCCAGCACCGACGATCGCACGAGTCGCAACATCGTGGTCCAGGCGAACACCGCCAGCACGACCGAGACCGTGATGACGTTTCGATCGAAACGGTCCTCGAGCACGGTGAGCAGGACGATGCCGCCGAGCACGGTGGGGATGGCGAACCAGATGTCGGTGATGCGGCCGATGATCGAGTCGGAGATGCCGCCGTAGAAGCCGGCAATGGAGCCGCCGACGATGGCGACGAAGGTGGCGATGAACGTGACGAGCAGGCCGACCGAGATCGATACTCGCGCGCCGTACACGGTGCGGGCGTAGTAGTCGCAGCCCTGGAGATCGGTACCGAACCAGTGTTCCGAGCTCGGGGTGAGCAGGGAATTGCGCAGGCTGCATTCCCGGGGATCCTTGCTGGTGAACAGCCCGGGGAACACAGCGGCGGTCACCAGTACGGCGATGATGAACAAGCACACCCAGAACAACGGGCGGCGTCGACACTGGATCCACGCATCGGACCACAACGACGCATTGCGCACCTTGTCGTCATCGGGCCCGAGACCGCCCGGCTCACCGGGGCCGTAGGCCTCCACCCGCATGGCATCGGCCGGATCGGCGGTTTCGGTCAGCCCGGCGGAGTCGAACGTGTCAGTCATAGCGGATCCGGGGATCGAGGACGGCGTAGAGGAGGTCGACCATCAGGTTGGTCAGCATGTAGATGATCACGAGGAATGTCGTGACCCCGACCACGACGGTCCCTTCCTGGCGGACGATCGAGTCGAACACGAGACCGCCGAGGCCGGGGATGTTGAACACCGACTCGGTGACGATGGCTCCGCCCATGAGTGCACCCAGATCGACGCCGAGATAGGTGATGACCGGGATCATCGAGTTGCGCAGGGTGTGCACACCGACGACCCGTCGGCGACTCAGACCCTTGGCCGTGGCGGTGCGGACGTAGTCGGCTCGTAGGTTCTCCGCGAGGCTGGCACGGGTGAGGCGAGCCACGTAGGCCAGAGACACCGAGCCCAACACCATCGCCGGTAACAGATACGACTTCCAGCCCTGCTGGATGCCGGCGACGGGGAACCATCCGAGCTCGAGCCCGAGATAGATCTGCGCCATGTACCCCAGCACGAAAATGGGTATGGATATGACCGTGAGGGTCGTGATGAGCACGAGGCTGTCGGCAAATCCCTTCTGCCGGAGGCCGGCCAGCACACCGGCCGAGAGTCCGAGCACGATCTCGAAGCCGAAGGCGAGCAGGGCCAGCTTGGCGGTGCGCGGAATCCGGTCCTTCATGATCTCGTTCACGTCGCGGCCCCGGAAGTCGGTGCCGAAGTCGCCCTGGAGCACACCGCCGATGTACTTGCCGTACTGCACGATCAGCGGATCGTCGAGGTTGTACTCCGCGCGCAGCGCCTGGTTCACGCTCTCGGACTGGGGACGCTCGCCGGCGAGAGCGCGGATCGGGTCACCCGGCAGGGCGAAGACCATGGCGAAGATCAGGAACGTCGCGCCGAAGAAGACGGGAATGAACTGCAACGTCCGGCGGATCATGTATCGACCCAAAGACCGTCTCCCCTCAGCGTCTCGGGCGGTGGCAGGAACATAGCGCTCGAACCGGCGGCCATGCACATTCGGCACAAACGCAGCGGGCGGGGAGTGGCTCGTGCCACTCCCCGCCCGTCGTCACGTCAGAGACGCAGAAGGTCTACTCCTCTTCGGAGGGCGGGTTCATTGCATCCCAGCCCTGGATGATGCCGAAGAAACCGTTGTTGGCTACCGCATTGGCTGCGGTCGCGGTGTAGTTCCAGGAGTCCACGAACGACTGAGCCGTGACCGGCTCGCCGTCGTGGAACGTCCAGCCGTCGGCCACGGTGATGACCCAGGTCTGGCCACCGTCGGTGGTCTCGATGCTGGAGGCCACCACGTTGCGGGGCTCGCTGGTGCGGTGGTCGTACTCGACCAGCTGGCTGAACAGGATCTCGAGAACCTCGATGGCCTCGGACTCGTTCGAGGCCGGGGGCGCGAGGTGCTCGGGTTCGCCGATGGCGCCGACGATGTCGCCGCCGGTCATCTCGACCCAGTTCATGTTGGAGAAGGCGTCCTGGAAGACTCCGTCGACGTTCTCGCTCCAGGCGTACTGGTTGAGGCCGAAGTAGATCGGCAGGATGCCGACGTCTTCGCACAGCGTGGTCTCGGCCGCCTGGTAGAACGGAATGGCGTCGTTCAGGTCACCCGAGGCCGCATAGGCGGCCTTGCCGTCGGCCAGCGCCTGGTCGAAGTCGGGGTTGTTGTAGAACGAGCTGTTCGACGACACCGGAGGAGCCGAGTACGAGGCGTACAGCGGCTCGAGGAAGTTCAACGGCGACAGGTAGTCGGCGCCCCAGCCGAGGCGGAACGGACCGGTCACACCCTGGCTGTCGAGCAACGGCAGGTACTCGCTGAACTCGAGGTTCTCGAACGCGACGTTCTCGATGCCGAGGACCTCACGCCACTGGTTGGTCACCGCCTCGGCGATCTGAGCATGCGTCTCGCTGGTGTTGAACCACACGATCAGGGGCTCGTCGCCGAGGGCATCGAGGCCGCCGTAGGCCTCGAACGCCGCCTGGGCGGCTGCGGGGTCGAACGTCCAGTTCCCACAGGCAACTTCCTGCGCACCGGCCAGCGACGGCGGAACCGCGCTGGCGGCCGGAATGCGGCTGCCGTCGAACAGCGCGTCGATGATGAGCTGGCGATCGACCGCCATCGAGAGCGCCTGGCGCAGCTCGAGGGGGTACTGGTCCCACAGGTACGACGGGAAGCCGTAGTAATAGAACGAGGTGTCGGGCGATTCGGCGTAGCGGTCACCGAACTCGCCAGGCGCGGTGGTCACCGCGTCGGCGGGGATGGTCTCCTGCACGTCGACCACGCCGGCCTGGAGGTCGAGGTAGCCGGTGGTGCCCACATCTTCGTAGATGTTGAAGGTCACGCTCGACACGCTCGGAGCGACCGGACCCACGTAGTCGGGGTTGGGCACCACGCGGATCTGGACATCGTGGTCCCAGACACCGTCCATCATGAAGGGGCCGTTGCCGATGGGCGCCTCTTCGAAGGCGACCGGGTCGTCGAAGAACACCGACGGCAGGGGGGCGAAGCCGGTGTAGGACAACCGCAGCGGGAACTCGGGATCGGCCTCGTTGAGCGTGACCTGGAAGGTCATGTCGTCGATGATCTC
>JAHEJN010000027.1:0-22124 GCA_024638845.1 Acidimicrobiales bacterium
GCGAGCGGCGCTTCGACAACGACGGGTTCTTCCTCGGCCCGTCGCTGATCGACAACGTGACCCCCGACATGAGCGTGTACTGCGACGAGATCTTCGGTCCCGTGCTCTCGGTCGTGCGGGCCGCCAACTACGACGACGCGCTCGAGCTGATCAACTCGAATCCCTACGGGAACGGCACCGCGATCTTCACCCGCGACGGCGGTGCCGCGCGCGAGTTCCAGTTCGGCGTGGAGGTGGGGATGGTCGGGGTCAACGTGCCCGTGCCGGTTCCGGTGGCGTACTACTCCTTCGGGGGCTGGCACAACTCGCTGTTCGGCGATCGCCACATGTACGGACCCGAGGGCATCGACTTCTACACCCGCACCAAGGTCATCACCAGCCGCTGGCCCGATCCGGCCACGAGCACCATCGACCTCGGCTTTCCCACGAACTGACAGGAGCACCAGTCATGGACTTCGGCATCGTGTTGCAGACCGATCCTCCCGCGTGGCGCGTGGTCGAGCTCGCCAAGCGGGCCGAGGCGCTGGGGTTCACCCACGCCTGGACCTTCGACAGCCACGTGCTGTGGCAAGAGCCCTACGTGATCTACAGCCAGATGCTGAGCGAGACCCATCGACTGATCGTGGGCCCGATGGTCACCAACCCGGGCACACGAAACTGGACGGTCACGGCGTCGTTGTACGCGACGCTCAACGACATGTTCGGCAACCGCACGGTCTGCGGCATCGGGCGTGGAGACTCGGCCATGCGCGTCCTCGGCCACAAGCCGAGCACCCTGGCCACCCTCAGCGACGCCATGACGGTCATCAAGGGTCTGGCCCAGGGCGAGGAGGTCACCTACAACGGCACCCAGCAGCAGTTTCCCTGGGCCAAGGAATCCACCCTCGACATCTACATGGGCGCCTACGGCCCCAAGGCGCTGAAGCTGTGCGGCGAGCAGGCCGACGGGTTCATCCTCCAGCTCGCCGATCCCCAGATCGCGGCGTGGACGATCGAGGCCGTGCGTACGGCAGCGTCGAACGTGGGGCGTGACCCCGACAGCATCAAGGTGTGTGTGGCCGCACCGGCCTACGTGGGCGACGACATCGCCTACCAGCGTGATCAGGTGCGCTGGTTCGGTGGCATGGTCGGAAACCACGTTGCCGACCTGGTCGAGCGGTACGGCGCCACCACCGACCTGCTGCCCGACACCCTCATGTCCTATGTCGCCAATCGCAAGGGCTACGACTACAGCGAGCACGGCAAGGCCACCAGCACCCACGTCGACTTCGTGACCGACGACGTGCTCGACCGTTTCTGCATCCTCGGGACGCCCGCCCAGCACATCGAGCGGCTCGAGGAGCTGCGGGGTCTCGGTGTCGACCAGTTCGCGATATATCTCCAGCACGACGGCAAGGACGTGACCATCGGCGAGTACGGCGACAAGATCATCCCGGCGGTCAACGCCCGGTGACGTCGGTGACCGGCACCGCCGACCCGCTGGTTCGCGCGCAACTCCTGCGCGAGCAGTCGGCGAGAGCCGACCGGCGGGCAACGGCGGGCCGGGTCACCCGCCAGGTGGTCGTGTTCGGGCTGTTCATGGTGGCGATCGCCGCCGTCTACATCAGCTACAAGGCCTTCGGCGCCGCCTTCGACCACGAGCAGCACACGTGGCGCATCATCGGCTCGTATCTGCCCCGTTCCGACGATCTGAACATGCCGCCCATCCCCGACATCTTCGGCGCGCTCACCGATCCGTTGCCGGGGGAATCGGGGTCGATGGCGGGCACGCTGTTCGGCGAAGCGCTCTTCACGCTCCGGGAAACGGTGGCCGGCTTCGTGGTCGGCGTAGTCCTCGGGCTCACGCTGGCGATCGCCTTGGCCCGCTCCTCGTTCTTGGAGCGCGGCCTCACTCCCTACATCGTCGCCAGCCAGACCATTCCGCTCATCGCCATAGCGCCGCTGGTCGTGATCTGGGGGCGAAAGAACATCGATTTCTTCCCGTGGGAGTGGAAGGACTGGATGTCGGTGTCGATCATTGCCACGTACCTCACGTTCTTCCCGGTGGCCATCAACGGCCTCCGCGGTCTGAAGTCCCCCAGACCGGAGAACCTCGAGCTCATGGAGTCGTATGCGGCCGGATGGACGCCCACTTTGTGGCGACTCCGGTTCCCGGCCTCGTTGCCGTACCTGTTCGCCGCGTTCAAGCTGGCGGCCACTGCGAGCGTGATCGGGGCCATCGTCGGTGAGATCTCCGCCGGCGTCGGAGGCGGGCTCGGGCGCCGGATTCTCAGCGAGGCGCTTCGCTACAGCACCGGACCGGGCCGGCTCTACGCCTCGGTCGCCTTCGCGGCACTGCTCGGCATAGGGGTGTTCCTCGTGATCACCGCCGTCGAACAGCTGGTGCTGCGGTCCCAGGGCCGCAAGGCCATCACATGAGCGCAGTCGAGATCCGCAACGTCTCGAAGATCTTCAATCGGGGCCGAGCCAACGAGGTGCACGCGATCGACGACGTCGATCTCGCCATCGAGTCAGGGGAGTTCGTCACCCTGATCGGCCCGTCCGGCTGCGGCAAGTCCACGCTGTTGCGGCTCGTTGCATCGCTGCTCTCGCCGAGCGAAGGAGCCATCACCGTGGCCGGCAAGTCGGCCGAGCAGGCCCGACTCGACCAGGACTACGGCATGGCCTTCCAGCGTGCCGGCCTGTTCGAGTGGCGCACTGTGGCGAAGAACATCGAGCTTCCGCTCGAGTTGATGGGCTGGAACCGTGCCGACCGCCGACGCCGGTCGGCCGAGATGCTCGAACTGGTCAAACTCCCAGAGTTCGGCGATCATCACCCGGCCGAGCTGTCCGGAGGCATGCAACAGCGGATTGCCATCGCCCGGTCACTGGCATTCAATCCGTCGCTGCTGTTGATGGACGAGCCCTTCGGTGCCCTCGACGAGATGACCAGAGAGCACATGCAGACCGAATTGCTGCGCATCTGGGAGGAGACCGCGACGACCGTCGTGTTCGTCACCCACTCGATTCCCGAAGCGGTGATCCTCTCGAATCGGGTGGTCGTGATGTCGCCCCGGCCGGGCAAGATCTCCGAGATCATCCCGATCGACCTCGGCGAACGCAGTGACGACACGCGCGAAGACCCCGAGTTCTTCAAGGGCGTCACGAGGGTTCGCGAAGCGCTTCGGGCGGTCGAAGGCCTGTGACGTACGCGCTTCGAGCCTGGTCCGCACCGCTCATCTGCGGCGTGGTGATGTTCGGCTTCTGGGAGGGTGCGCTAGCGGTCTTCGAGCCCGACGGGTTCGTCCTGCCACCGCCGTCGGAGATCGTCGGGGCCTTCTTCGACGACTTCGACCGGATCTTCACCGGTGCCCGGGTCACCGGTTTCATCATCGTCACTGGTCTCATCGCCGGCGCGATCGCCGCCATGGTTGCGGCGCTGCTGGTCACCCGGTTCCGCCTCGCTTCGGAGATCATCACGCCGCTGGCCGTCGCCATCAGTGCCATTCCCATCATCGCACTCGCGCCGATCTTCCAGAACTGGTTCGGCCTGGTGTCGTCCCGACCGAACCAGCTCATCGTGGCGTTGCTGGTGTTCTTCCCGATCTTCATCAACACCACCAAAGGGCTCAGCCAGGTCGAGGCGAGCCAGATCGAGCTCATGGAGTCCTACGCCGCGTCGAAGTCGACGATCATGCGGGAGGTGCGAATTCCCAATGCACTCCCGTTCGTGTTCACGTCACTGAAGCTGGCGTCGTCACTCGCCGTCATCGCGGCGATCGTCGCGGAGTACTTCGGGGGCCGCCAGGATGCGCTCGGCAACCTCATCACCGGCAACGCCGGTTTGGCCCGCTATGCCGAAGCCTGGGCCGCGGTTCTGGCCGGCACCATCATCGGCACGATCCTGTATGTCCTTGTCGTCGTCGCCGAACGACGTACGATTCCCTGGCATTCGTCGATTCGAGGAACAGAAACCACCTCAGGAGGGTGACCATGAGACCAACGACCCGACTATGGCAACTACTCGCCATGCTGCTGGCCATAGCCATGTTGGCTGCGGCCTGCGGAAGCGATGACGACGGCGGCGGAGAGACCGCGGCCGAGGAACCTGCGGCCGAGGAGCCCGCTGAAGAGCCCGCGGCCGAGCCGGCCGAGGAGCCGGCGGAAGAGCCGGCGGAAGAGCCGGCCGCAGAGGCCGGTGGGGGAGGGGAGATGACCGCGGTGTCTCTCCAGCTCCAATGGGTTCCGCAGTCGCAGTTCGCCGGATACTTCGCGGCGCGCGACCTCGGCTTCTACGAGGAGGTTGGCCTCGATGTCACCATCCTCGACGGCGGGGTCGACATCGTGCCGGCAACCGTTCTCGACTCCGGTGGCGCTGACTTCGCCATCTCCTGGGTGCCTCGCGGCCTCGTTCCTCGTGAAGAGGGCCTCAACATCACCAACATCGCCCAGGTGTTCCAACGCAGTGGCACGCTCCAGGTGTCCTTCGCTGACTCCGGTATCGCGACAGTCACCGACCTGGCAGGGACCAACGTCGGCAACTGGGGCTTCGGCAACGAGTTCGAGCTCTTCGCCGGTCTGCGGGCCAACGGTCTCGATCCCGATGGCGATGTCACCCTGGTACAGCAGGCCTTCGACATGACGGCGCTGATCAACGGCGACATCGACGCGGCCCAGGCGATGACCTACAACGAGTACGCGCTGGTGCTCGAAACGGTCAATCCCGACACGGGGGAGCTGTATCAGCCAGAGGACCTCAACATCATCGACTGGAACGACGTGGGCACGGCAATGCTCCAGGACGCGATCTGGGCCGACGCCGACCGACTCGACGACGACCCGGCCTACCGCGACGTCGCCGTTCGCTTCGTCGAGGCGTCACTGCGAGGCTGGGCGCACTGCCGCGACAACTTCCAGGAATGCGTCGACGTGGTCGTCGCCGCCAACCCGCCCTTCGGCGGCCCTGGTCACCAGGCGTGGATGATGAACGAGATCAATGCGCTCATCTGGCCGTCACCGGGTGGGGTGGGCGTGATGGACCCGGCGCTGTGGCAACAGACCGTCGACATCGCAACCGCCGAGGGGATTCTGGCCGCGGCGCCCGATGACGGTGCATTCCGCACCGATATCGCCGAGGAGGCGGTCGCCAATCTCGAGGCCGCCGGTATCGACGTCTTCGGGAACGACTACGCCCGCATCGACGTCGAGGTCACCGAGGGCGGCAACTGACCGACCGATCGGCCGACCGAGTACGGGGAGTGGCGTCGCGGCGGCGGCGTCACTCCCGCGTTGGTGGAGGATTGCGCCAGCGTTTCATCGAAGTGCCGCCGGAAATACACGTTATGTAAAGTGATCTGGGAGTTGACGGGATGTCCAGCAAGTAGATGGGATGTACAGCCGAACAGTGGCTCACGCGGCCGGGCCCACTAGAGCCCCTCTCGCAGGCTCTCGACGAGGAATCGCAGCGCCGCCTCGTCCCTGTCGCTGCGCTCGAAGTCGTCGACGGCCGAGCTCACGAGGAATCGCAGATCGGTCAGCCGCTCGAATTCCTCCTTGGCGACCACCATGGTGTCGTCGTCGAGGCCCACTCGCCGGGCGGCGGCTCTCGATTCGTAGGCTCGTTGGCGACAGGAGCGACGGCAGTACCGCCGAGGCCGGCCCCCCGAGCTCGGATGGAGGAGAACTCCCCCACACCAGCCGCATCTAGACCGTTTCGTCACGTGACGAATTTAGTCCACACCACGTGACGTCGAGCGAACCCCGCCGCCGAGTCCGGGCCGCAGGCACAGGATCGGCCGATCGCCTAGGTTGAGTCGACGGGCGATTCCTGGTCGTGATCAAAAGGGGAGAATCGTGAAGCTTCGTTTCGGTACGTTCATGGCGCCGTTCCATCCGCCCGGGCACAACCCCACTGTCTCGCTCGAACACGACCTCGACCTCATCGCCCACATGGACCGGCTCGGCTTCGACGAGGCCTGGATCGGCGAGCACCATTCCGCCGGCAGCGAGATCATCGCGTCGCCGGAGATCTTCATCATGGCCGCCGCCGAGCGGACACAGTCGATCAGGCTCGGCACCGGTGTGGTGAGCCTGCCGTACCACAACCCGTTGTGGGTGGCCGAGCGAATGGTGCTGCTCGATCATCTCACCCGAGGGCGAGTGATGTTCGGGGTCGGCCCGGGCGCCTTGCCCACCGATGCCGCCATGCTCGGTCTGGAGCCGAGTCAGATGCGCCCGCTGCTGGCCGAGTACATGGACATCGTGATGCATCTGCTGACGAGCGAGGAGCCGATCAGTCACTCGTCCGAGCATCTGACGCTCACCGACGCTCGGCTTCATCTCCGGCCGTACTCCGATCCCCTCTTCGACGTCGCGGTGGCTGCGGTCGCCTCCCCCGCCGGCGCCCAGCTCGCGGGCCGCCACGGTGCCGGGGTCCTGTCTCTCGGGGCCACCCTCGCCATCGGCATGGACGTCCTGGCCCACCACTGGACCATCCAGGAGGAGACGGCTGCGCTGCACGGACGAGTCGCCGATCGCGACAAGTGGCGCCTGGTGGGGCTGATGCACCTGGCCGAGACCGAGGAGCAGGCGCGACGCGATGTCGAGTACGGGATCGAGCAGTGGTTCCACTACTTCCAGGACGTTGCCGCCTTTCCCCAGATGGCCGTCGAGGGCACGAATGTGCAGGAGATGATCGACTTCGTCAACAACGGCCTCGGCGTGGTCGGAACACCCGACATGATGGTCGCCCAGATCGAGGAGCTGCTCGACCAGTCGAACGGGGGCTTCGGTGCGTATCTCGCGCTGGCCCACAACTGGGCCAACCCGGAGGCGAGCAAGAAGTCCTTCGAGCTCCTGGCGCGCCATGTCATGCCCCGCTTCCAGAGCTCGGGTGGAGGTCTGCTCGAGGCCGCCCAGCGGGCCGACGCGGCACGTGATCGGCTGGCCGAGAAGCAACTCGTTGCCGTCGACGAGGCCGCGCAGCGCTACGAGGCCGAGAAAGAGGGCGCCCCGGCGGGGTGAGCCTCAGCGGACGGCCTGATAGACGTCGCTCTCGCACATGGTGCGACTGAACACCATCTGCCAGAGCTGGGTGTTGCGGACCCGGAAGCCGGCCATCGATGCCTTGAGGTAGTAGCGCCACATGCGCCGGAACCGCTCGTCGTAGGCGGGCAGATCGGGCCAGGCCGACTCGATGTTCGCGTACCAGTGCTGAAGCGTGGTGTCGTAGTCGGGCCCGAAGCTGTGCAGGTCCTCGATGGTGAACATCGGCTCGGCGGCCCGGGCCATCCGCGCCACCGACGGCAGCATGCCGCCCGGGAAGATGTGGCGGTCGAACCAGGCATCGAAGTGGTTCTTCGACGAGTTCGACCCGATGGTGTGGTGCAACATGAGGCCATCGTCGGCCAACAGCCGGTCGCACGTTCGGAAGAAGGTCCGGTGGTTCTTGGCGCCGACGTGCTCGAACATGCCGACCGACACGATGCGATCGAACGTGCCCGTGAGATCGCGGTAGTCGGCCTGGCGAATGTCGACGTCGAGGCCGGCCGTGCGCTCACGCGCCAACCGGACCTGCTCGATGGCCGGCGAGACACCGGTGACCTCGACCTGATAGCGCTCGGCCGCGAACGCCGCCAAACCGCCCCACCCGCAACCGATGTCGAGCACGGTCATGCCCGGCTCGAGCCACAGCTTCTTGCAGATGAGGTCGAGCTTGGCCTCCTGGGCGGCGTCGAGATCGACGGCGTGGCGCCAGTACCCGCACGAGTAGATCATCCGTTTGTCGAGCATGCGCTCGTAGAGGTCGTTGCCGATGTCGTAGTGCGCCGATGCGTTGGCCGCAGCGTGCTTCTTGTCCTGGCGATTGGTGAGCATCGACGACGCGACGATCTTGAGCAGCTCCGGACCCATCTTGATCTGCGACTTCACGTCGGCCAGGAGCAGACGAACCAGGAACTGATCGACCTCGGGGCTGTCCCACCAGCCGTCCATGTAGGCCTCGCCGAGGCCCAGCTCGCGATCGCGGATCACGCGGTCCCAAACTCGCTCGTCGTGAACGTGGACGTCCCATGGTCGATCACCGCCGATCGTGACTCCCGCACGATCGAGCAGTCGTTCTGCCAGTTCCCGTGGATTACCCATCACCCAAGTATCGCGGCGTGATCCCAGCTGTGCGAGTCGACGGAGGCCGACTACCGTCGCAGCCATGACCGACGAGACCCTCGCCGAGCTCCGGCGCAGCATCGACAACATCGACGCCGCGCTGATCTTCCTGCTCGCCGAGCGGTTCGCAACCACCAAGAAGGTCGGCCGCCACAAGGCTGCAGTCGGGCTTCCTCCGGCCGACCCCGAACGGGAAGCCGAACAGATCGCCCGCTTTCGGTCCCTCGCCCAGACCGCAGGGCTCGACACCGAGTTCTCCGAGAAGTTCCTGCGGTTCGTGGTCGACGAAGTCATCCACCACCACGTGAAGATCGCCTCCGACCAGCCCTGAGCTGCTAGAACAGGCGCCATGCGCGCTGTCGTCTACTACGAGACCCTCAAGGGCCACACCCGCACCGCGGCCGAGCACATCGCCTCGGCGATGCACGCAGCCGACGTCTCGGTCACGGTACGTCCGGTCGGAAGCGTCGACCTCGACGAGCTGGCCCAGGCCGACCTCGTGGTGATCGGCACGTGGGTGCACGGGCTGCGGTGGTTCGGTGTCGGTCCGGCCGGCATGGGCAAGATCGGCCGGTTCCCGATCATGACCGGAAAGCCCGCAGCCGTGTTCTGCACCTACCGCTGGGATCCGAAGCAGTCGCTCGAGACGCTGGCTTCGGCGGTGACCGACCGGGGTGGTCGTGTGCTCGACGGCGCTGCGTTCCAGGAGCACGATCTCACCGCCGGGGTTCGTGACTTCGTGGCCGACCTGTTGGTGTCGGCGGCGGCCTGAGGGGTCGGTAGCCATCGGCCGAGGTGGACTCGGCGGTGGCAGATGCCATCCTTGTGACCTGTGAGACTCACCAGCTCCGAGTGGCGCCGCATCGGCGTTCTGGCTGCGATCAGCCTGTTGGTCGTGGCGATCGTCGTTTTCCGTGGAGGTGGGTCCTCCGACGATGCTGCCGCTCCCGGCGTCGAGGCCCCGACCGCTCCGGCCGGTCCCTCGGCCGCCGACCAGGTGACCGAGGCCCAGGCTGGGGGCGCCGCAGCCGTCGCCGGCGTCGAGGTCTCTCCCACGAGCACCGAGTCGGCCATCCCCCGGAGCGGTGACAAGACGTTCACCGGTGCGCTCACCGGCCCAGTGGTGTACGGAACTCCTTCGCCGGAGAACGAGGTGCAGTTCTCGGTTGCGGTCGAGGACGGCATCGGGGTCGAGGCAACCGAGCTGGCGAGCATCGTCGATCAGGTGCTGTCCGATCCTCGGAGCTGGGCGGCATCGGGTGACTACGGCCTCGTGCGGGTGCCGACCGGCGGCCTCTTCCAGCTGGTCGTGACCTCGCCCGAGACGACCGACGAGGTGTGCGCTCCACTGCAGACCATCGGGCAGCTGTCGTGTGCCATAGACGGCGTCGTTGCCGTCAACCTCGAGCGCTGGCTCACGGGTTCCCGCGGGTGGACGGAGACCCTCGACGACTATCGGGCATGGGTGATAAACCACGAGATCGGGCATCAGCTGGGTGAGGCTCACCGACGTTGCCCGGGCGAGGGTGATGTCGCACCGGTGATGCAGCAGCAGAGCATCGATCTCGACGGCTGCATGGCGAACCCGTGGCCCTACCCCGACGGGCCGCCGCCCGCGGCCGAATCGGTCGAGCCGGCGGGTGAAGGGACCGATGACGGTACCGACAGCGGTGAGGTCGACTCCGAACCTGGCTGAGCGGTCAGGGTCGGCCGAGGCGGATCTGCTGGTTCGGCCTAGTCCGATCGATTCACTCTGCGTGAGAGACGGCCACCCAGAGTGGTACGTTCTCGACGAGGAGAGATGGGCCGTGGTCGACAGCGACAATCGAAGCGATGACGACCCCGCCCGATTGGCGGCCGAGACGTCGCCCGATGCCCTTCTCCTCGTCGACGAGAACGGCACGACGGTGTACGCCAACGCCGCGGCGAGGGTGCTGTTCGCGAGGAACCTCCTCGGGGAGCCGATCGGCGAACTGGTCCAGGTCGAGGGGCCCCCGTTGTCGCAGCTCATCGGGTCGGCGGGAATGGCGCGGCGCGCCACTGCGGTCACGGCGAACGGCGAGATCGAAGAGGTCGACCTCACGATCGGCGGAATGAGCGACGGCACCGTTGCCATCACCCTGCGCCCGCAGCTCGACCCGGGGGTCTCCACGGTCGAGCTCCTCCGCCGAGCCACCCACGACGACCTCACTCAGCTCGCCAATCGGGCATCTTTCGTCGAGCGCGTCACCCAGGACACCCGAAACGGTGACCGGTTGGGCCACGCCCTGATCATGCTGGACCTCGACGGATTCAAGCTGGTCAACGACGGCTACGGCCACGAGATCGGCGACCAGGTCCTCATCGAGACGGCGCACCGTCTCCGCATGTCGTGCCGCCCGGATGACCTCGTCGCTCGCTTCGGCGGCGACGAGTTCTCCCTGTGGTGCCCTGGGCTCTGTGACGACGATGGCATCCGCGCCTTCGTCCACCGGCTGCTCGAGGCGATCGAGCAGCCCATCCCGATTGCCTCCACGGTGTCGTCGGTGAGCGCAAGCGTCGGGGTGGTCGTCACGACCGACTCACTCATCGAGATCTCCGACCTGCTGTCCAAGGCCGACGCGGCCATGTATCGCGCCAAGTCTCTCGGAGCCGGACGCCACGTGGTGTACGACGACGACATCGGCCGTGACCTCGTGCGGGCCCGAACCCTCGAGCGGTCATTGGCCGAGGCGATCGCCAACGATCGGTTGGAGCTGCACTACCAGGCCACCGTCGATCTCGTATCGGGCGAGGCGGTCGGTGCCGAGGCGCTGATTCGCTGGCCGCATCCGCACCTCGGACTGGTCACCCCCCACGAGCTCATCGAGGTGGCCACCCGTACCCACCTGCATACATCGTTGACCTCCTGGGTCATCGAAGCGGCCATCAGTGAGCTCGCCAGGTGGAATCGGGTTCTGGCCGACCCGATCGGTGTCAGCGTCAATGTGGCCACCCGACAGCTGACCGCCGAGTTCGTCGATGCCACCATGACCCGCCTCGAGAAAGCTGCCGTCGATCCCCGGCTTCTCACCATCGAGGTCACCGAAGAAGTGGTGTCGCCTCGGCGGTCGGGCGCGATCGATCATCTCCTGCTGTTCCACGAGATGGGCGTCCGGATCGCGATCGACGACTTCGGGACGGGCGGAGCGTCGCTGCTCTCCCTGCAGCATCTGCCGGTCGATGCCCTGAAGATCGCGCCGATCTTCATCGAGGGGTTGGCCGACTCGAAACGTCAGGCCGCCATCGTCGAGGCCATCGTCGGGCTCGGACGGGCGCTCGAGCTGGAAGTGATCGCCGAGGGTGTCGAGCGTGAAGCCGACCTCGAAGCGGTGCGGGCCCTGGGGTGCGACCTGGCCCAGGGCTTCCTCTTCTCGTCGCCCGCTCCGGCCGCGTCCGTCGATTGGCTGCCGTCGAGGGCAAGCTCGCTCTGATCCGCTCCGCTGGGCCCGCCGTCCGTAGAGCGGTAGGTTCCTCGGATGGGAACCCAAACTGCACTCGTCACCGGAGCTTCCACAGGCATCGGGCGAGCCGTGGCGCTGAGGCTCGACGCTGCAGGGTGGGGCGTCTACGCGGGAGTGCGCACGGCCGACGCAGCCGAGTCGCTGCAAGCCGTCGGTTCGGTTCGGTTGCAGCCGGTGATGCTCGATGTCCGTCGATCCGATCAGATCGCCGAGGTCACGGCCCGGCTCAAGGTCGAGCTCGGCTCGCGTGGGCTCGGCGCATTGGTGAACAATGCCGGTGTTCCCGTCGGTGGCCCCCTCGAGTACCTCGACCTCGGCGAGCTCCGGCGATGTTTCGAGGTCAACACCATCGCGCCGGTTGCCATGGTGCAGGCGGCAGCCGACCTGCTTCGCACGGCACGAGGCCGAATCGTGTTCGTGAGCTCCATTGCCGCTCGGATCTCGGGTCCGAACACGGGCCCCTATTCGGCGTCGAAGCATGCGGTGTCGGCGCTGGCCGAATCGCTGCGTGCCGAGCTCCACTCGGCCAAGGTCAAGGTGTCGGTGGTCGAGCCGGGTGCCATCGACACGGACATCTGGCCGAAGAGCGTTGCCTACGGAGCCAACCTTCGTGCGAGTCTGCCGCGCGAGGCCATCGAGCGCTACGACAAGCTGCTCTCGCACTCCGAGAAGGTGATCGCAACCAGCCAAGGGCATGCCCCCTCGCCCGACGTCGTTGCCCAGGTGGTCGAGAAGGCCATCACGGCCCGCTTCCCGAAGTCGCGCTACCTCGTCGGCCGAGATGCGCGTGTCGCTGCGACTGCCGTTCGCTTCCTTCCCGATCGTCTGCGTACCGGGCTGGTCCGCCGTATCTGAGAATCACCCACTGACGGCCGGACTCGGGTAGCGTCGTGCTGCCGCCGAATGTTGCGGGAGAGCGTCCGTTTCGGCGGGCCGCCGAAGGAGCAACCGTCCCCGGAAACTCTCAGGCACCCGGACCGCAGCTCGAGGCAACTCTGGAGAGCAGCGCTTCGGGCGCTCACCGACGGGGTAAGCCGGCACCCAGCCGGTGAATCTCTCAGGTACCGCGACAGAGGGGGACGACCAGCGTTCGCCCGACCCCGGAGGCTGTCATGGCCGACTTCTCCCCCGTCCCCCACGAGTTCCCCTCGCGGCACATCGGTCCGCGACCCGATGACCTCGACAAGATGCTGAGTGAGCTCGGTGTCGAGTCGCTCGCCGCGCTGATCGACGCCACCGTGCCGGAGCCCATTCGCCAGACCGATGCGCTCGCGCTCGGTGACGGCTTGTCGGAGACCGAGGTGCTCGACGAGCTGCGGCGCATCGGCAGTATGAATCGCATGTGCACGTCGCTCATCGGTCTGGGGTACTCGGGGACGATCGCCCCGGCGGTCATCCGCCGAAACCTCCTCGAGAACCCTGCGTGGTACACGGCCTACACGCCGTACCAGCCCGAGATCTCCCAGGGTCGCCTCGAGGCGTTGCTCAACTTCCAGACGATGGTCGGTGATCTCACCGGTATGGAACTGGCCAACTCCTCGATGCTCGATGAGCCCACTGCGGCGGCCGAGGCCATGACCATGCTGCACCGGGTCAACAAGGCATCCACGAGCGATGTCTTCGTGGTCGACTCCGGATGTCATCCGCAGGTGATCGCGGTCGTCGAGACCCGAGCCGAGCCGCTCGGGCTCGACGTCCAGGTCGCCGACATCCAGGCGGAGCTTCCGGCCGACCTGTTCGGTGTGTTGCTGGCCCAGTTCTCGACGACCGGTGAGATACGAGATCTTGCGCCCGTGATTGCCGCCGCCCACGATCGGGGCGCGCTGGTGGCGGTGACCACCGATCTGCTCGGACTCACACTGGCGGAGTCACCGGGTTCGGTCGGAGCCGATGCGGTCGTCGGCTCGGCCCAACGTTTCGGCGTGCCGATGGGCTACGGCGGCCCCCATGCCGGGTTCCTCGCGACCCGCGAGGAATTCAAGCGTTCGCTGCCGGGACGCCTCGTCGGCGTATCGATCGACGCTGCGGGACGTCGGGCCCTCCGGTTGGCGCTGCAGACGCGCGAGCAGCACATTCGGCGCGAGAAGGCAACCAGCAACATCTGCACGGCGCAGGTCCTGTTGGCCGTCATCGCCTCGATGTACGCGGTCTGGCACGGCCCGACCGGACTGACGGCCATTGCCCGCCAGGTTCACGATCGAGCCCGTGATCTTGCGTCTCGAGCCGAACACCACGGTCTGACGATCCGTCACGGGTCGTTCTTCGACACTGTGGCGGTGGAGGTTCCCGACGGCGCCGACGCGGTGATCCAGCGTGCCCTCGACAGGGGCATCAACCTCCGGCATTACGACGCCCACACCGTTGTGGTGGCCTTCGACGAGACCTCGACGGCCACGACGGTCGACCTCGTCGGTGAGGCCTTCGGATTCGGGGTCGCCCCTCCGATGTCCGACGCGGTGCGCATCCCGGAAGCGCTCGAACGGCGCACCTCCTTCTGTACCCACGAGGTCTTCCACAGCCATCAGTCGGAGACCGCCATGATGCGGTACCTGCGCCGCCTGTCCGATCGGGACATCGCGCTCGATCGCTCGATGATTCCGCTCGGGTCCTGCACGATGAAGTTGAACGCCGCCGCCGAGATGGAGGCCATCAGCTGGCCGGCCTTCGGCGACATTCACCCCTTTGCGCCCCTCGATCAGGCCGAGGGCTACCTGCGGTTGATCCGGGAGCTCGAAGCCGACCTCGTGGCCATCACCGGGTACGACGCCGTGTCCCTTCAGCCCAACGCGGGCTCCCAGGGCGAGCTCGCCGGGTTACTCGCCATACGCGCGTTCCACCGATCCAACGGCGATCTCGACCGCGACGTCTGCCTCATCCCGTCGTCGGCGCACGGCACGAACGCAGCCAGTGCGGTGATGGCGGGTATGCGGGTGCAGGTGGTGAACACCGACGACGCCGGCAACGTCGATCTCGAGGATCTCGAGGCCAAGCTCGCCGAACACGGTGAGAACCTGGCGGCGATCATGATCACCTACCCGTCGACCCACGGCGTGTTCGAGGTCGGCGTCCGGCAGTTGTGCGAACGGGTGCACGATCACGGCGGGCAGGTGTATCTCGACGGCGCCAATCTCAACGCCATGGTCGGCCTGGCCCAGCCGGGCCGCTTCGGCGCCGACGTCTCGCACCTGAATCTCCACAAGACGTTCTGCATTCCCCACGGTGGTGGCGGCCCCGGCGTGGGCCCCGTTGCGTGTGGCGCCCACCTTGCGCCCTTCCTCCCCGGCCACCCCGCCTCGACCGCGCTCGGCGACGCGCCGCCCGTGTCCGGAGCCCCCTTCGGGTCAGCGGGGATACTCCCGATCTCGTGGGCCTACATCAAGTTGATGGGTGCCGCCGGCCTGACCTCGGCCACCGCCTATGCGATCGCGGCCGCGAACTATGTGGCCCATCGGCTCGATGCCCATTTCCCGGTGCTCTACCGCGGCGCCAACGGGTTCGTGGCCCACGAGTGCATCCTCGATCTGCGCGAGATCACCCACGACACCGGCGTCACTGTCGACGACGTCGCCAAGCGGCTCATCGACTACGGATTCCACGCCCCGACCATGTCGTTCCCCGTAGCGGGCACGCTGATGGTCGAGCCCACCGAGAGCGAGAGCCTCGAGGAGCTCGACCGGTTCTGCGACGCGATGATGGCCATCCGGGCCGAGATCGATGCGGTGGTGGACGGTGAGTGGCCTCTCGAGTCATCGCCGTTACGCCTGGCTCCGCACACCGCGGCCGACGTGACGGTGGACGAATGGACCCTGCCCTACCGGCGTGAGATCGGCGCGTGGCCGACGGGTCGACCCCGAGTCGATCGGTACTGGCCGCCCGTGAGTCGAATCGATGGTGCCTACGGCGACAAGAACCTCGTGTGCTCCTGCCTTCCCCTCGACGACTACCGAGACGACGACTGAGTCACCCGGTCGACGGCGCTCGGTACGCGTCGGTCAGCCGCCAAGCGATGGCGTCGACCGCGTCGCGCTCGGCCAGCAGTTGCCGGACGCGGGCCATCTGTTTGTGGGCCTGCGCGAGGTTCTCGTCGGCGTCGGCGTCGGCGAAGTATCCGCCACCGGAGACGTGGTCGGTGAGCCGGCGAACCGCCAGCTCGAGCGTGATCAGCTCGGCCGCTCGGGAGACGGCTCGACGCTCGTCGTGGCCGAGCAGCGGTTCGAGACCCTGCAGGTAGCCGTCGAGCACCTGCGTGAGCCGATCGAGATCGAGCATCTCGGCGGGAAAGGCCTGCGAACGCACGAGGTCACCGACATCGTCGACGATGGTCCCGTGATCGACCAGATCGAGATCGATGATCGACAGCGGCGTCCCCGTGTCGACATCGAGCAGCAGATTGGCGGGTTTGGCGTCGTTGTGCACGACTCTCGACGGCAAACCGGTCGGAACCTCGACGCGGCGCAGGAGCTCGTCGAGGTCGCGCACGAGCGCGGGCGGCGCATCGGCGACGGGTGCCGAGCGTGCAGCTTCCCACTGGTCGAGCCGCCGCGACAGCTCGTGGAACGGCCGGCCGGTGAAAGCGGGGATGCCCGCCTGGGAGGCTCGGCGATCGAAGCGACCGAAGAGGTGAGAGACGGTTCCCGCCGAGGGTGGGACATCCACACTGTCGGCGCCAACCGCGCGGTCGATCAGGTCGAAGGCACGCCACACGACGCCATCGGAATCGCGTACGGCCGGATCGCCGCCTCGGGTTTTCAGCGCCAGGCGGTCGGTGAGCATGGGGTCGGGGTGGTGGCGCAGCGCATCGGAGACGACGAGGGTGCGCTCGGCGAGCTCCCAGGCGTCGCCGGTGACCGACGGGTTGACGGCCTGAACCAGCAACGGTCGACCACGGCCGGAACGCACGGCGAAGGTGCGGTGCACGTGACCCCCGTCGAGAGGCGACACGGATGCGTCGGTCGCGCCGAACGATTCGAGCGTCATCGCCGACGGCCAGATCATCGGACTCAACCGTAGGACACCTCGGGGCTCCGCCACCCGATCGGTAGCCTGCGGCGGTGGAAGCTTTCGATCTCATCGTCATCGGCTCGGGCACGGGCAACATGATGTTCCTCCCCGAGTTCGACGACTGGAAGGTGGCCATCGTCGAACGTGGGGTGTTCGGGGGAACCTGCCTCAACCGGGGGTGCATTCCGTCGAAGATGTTCGTCCTCGCCGCCGATCGCGTGCTCGGAGCCCGCCACTCGGCGAAGCTCGGCGTCGATCTGAGCGTCGATGCCGTCCGCTGGACCGACATCGTCGAGCGGGTCTTCGGCCGAATCGACCCGATCGCCGAGGGCGGCGAGGTGTACCGCCGCGAGCTGCCCAACGTCACGGTGATCAAGGCCGAAGCCGAGTTCACCGGCCACAAGACACTCACGGTCGAGGGTCGTGAGATCACCGCCCCCAACATCGTCATCGCCGCGGGCGCCCGCCCCGTGGTGCCCGCAGTCCCGGGTCTGGCCGAAGTGGGTTACCACACCTCCGAGACGATCATGCGTCTCCCGGAGCTCCCCCGGAGGCTTGCGGTGCTCGGTGGTGGGTACATCGCCAACGAGATGGCCCACGTTTTCGATGCCCTCGGCTCGGAGGTCACGATGATCCAGCGCTCCGACCTCCTGCTCCGAGCCGAGGACCACGACATCGCCCATGCGTTCACCGCGCTGGCCGGAGCGCGCTTCGACCTGCGGCTCGACACGGCCGTCACGAACTGCACGAAGACGCACACCGGCGTGGCCCTGGGCCTGGCCCACGGCGACACCGTCGACTTCATCGAGGTCGATGAGATCCTGGTGGCGATCGGCCGCATGCCCAATGGTTCGCAGCTCGGTGTACGCGCCTCGGGAGTCGAGCTCGACGGTGCCGGGTACGTCGTGACCGACGGTTACGGCGAAACGGCGGTCGACGGCATCTGGGCGGTCGGTGATGTCAGCAATCCAGCGCAACTCAAACACACCGCCAACGAGGAGGGGCGGGTGGTGGCTCACAACATCGCCCATCCGGAGGACCGCCGCGAAATCGATCTCGACCCGATCCCCCACGCGGTCTTCACCTCTCCGCAGGTCGCATCGGTGGGCTACACCGAGCAGAAGCTCGACGCGCTGGGCCGAGCGTGCATCATCGGGCGCCAGGACTACGGAGGGACGGCCTACGGGTGGGCCCTCGAGGACTCCACCGGCTTCTGCAAGGTCATCGCCGACCCCGACACCCGTCTGCTGCTCGGTGCCCACATCATGGGCCCGCAGGCCGCCACGTTGATCCAGCAACTCATCCAGGGTATGCGTTTCGGTCTGACCGTCGACGAAATGGCCACGGGCCAGCTGTACATCCATCCCGCCCTGACCGAGGTGGTCGAGCAGGCGCTGCTCGCTCTACCCGCTTGACGCCGCGTCGATCTCGCCCGACGCCTCCTCGGCCACGGCCTTGGCCCACTGGTAGTCGGACTTGCCGTTGGCGTTGCGGAGGAAGCGATCGACCCGCACGATCTCCTTGGGGATCTTGTACCCGGCCAGGTGCGGCCGCACGTGCGCCAGCAGCTCTTCGTCGGTGAGGGCATCGTCGACCTCGGCCACCGCCACCACCCGCTCGCCCCACCTGGCATCGCTGACACCGACGACGTTGCAGTCGACCACCGACGGGTGGAGCTTCAGCATCTCCTCGACTTCTTCGGGGTAGACCTTCTCGCCGCCGGTGTTGATGCACATCGAGCCCCGACCGAGCAGGGTGATCGTGCCGTCGGCCTCCACGGTCGCCCAGTCGCCGGCAACGGCCCATCGTTTGCCGTCTATGACCCGGTAGGTGGCCGCCGTCTTCTCCGGGTCCTTGTAGTAGCCGAGCGGCAGGATGCCGCCCGAGGCCATCAGCCCCCGTTCGCCCGAACCGGGCACGACCGGCCGACCGTCCTCGGTGAACACGCCGGCCCGATCGCTGAGACGGAATCGGGCCGTCGTTGCGACGCCGTCGGATCGGGTGACGTCGGTGGCCAGGTCGAGACCCTCGGAGGACCCCAGGGCGTCGACCATCACCACCGTTGGCAGCCATGCCCGGAGACGGTCCTTCACGGGAGCGCTCCACATGACGCCCGACGACTGGATGACACGAACCGAGCCGAGGTCGTAGGGCGTGCCGGACTCGGCGGCCCGCTCGAGCTCGTCGGCCAGCGGACGGCCGAACACGTCACCGACGATGGCCATGTTGGTGACCCGCTCGCGTTCGACGAGGCTCCACAGCTCCTCGGGGTCGAGCGACCGCGAAGTGGGCATGACGACGCATCCCCCCTGGAGGTGGGTGGCCTGGGCGGCGAAATTGGCGGTTCCGTGGATGAGGGGGGCGGCCACACCCATGCGGATGACCTTGTGGCGACTGTGGATCTCGGCCACGTTGCGGGCGGCGTGGTCGCGATCGCGTGGTGGCTCGAGCCGCAAACCGGCGAAGTACGTGCTGGTGACGCCGATGAGCGCCGCGTGGTCCCACATCACCGCCTTGGGCACGCCCGTCGTGCCACCCGTGTAGAGGAACCAGAGATCGTCGCTCGTCCGTCCCGCCCTGGGCGCCGGTGGGTGCCCCTCGGCGATGAGCTGCTGGTAGCCAATGGCCCATTGGGGTGCGGTTTCGTCCAGTTGGACGCGAACGCGCAGCTCGGGGAGCGAGGCGAGCACCGGCTCGACAGTGGTTGCGAGGTTGCCGTCGAAGAGCACTGCGTCGGCGTCAGCGTTGTCGAGGAGGTAGTGCAACTCCTCTGCCGTGTACCGGAAGTTGACGTTGCAGGGCACCGCACCGATCTTGAAACACCCGTACTGCGCCTCGAGGTACTCGATGCTGTTGTGGGCGAAGAACCCGACTTTGGCCCCCCGCTCGACTCGCCGGGCCAGCAGACCGGCGGCGAAGGCGTCGGCATTGGCGTCGAACTGGGCCCAGGTGCGGCGGCGATCGCCGTGCACGATCGCCTCGGCGTCGGGAATCGTGGCGGCAATCGCCTCGAAGGCGTCGGCCAGGTTGAACGCCGTGGTGTCCATGGGCTCATGGTTGCCGGGTTCGATGACAGCCACAACCTGGCGGTGGTGCGCGAGACTGCGCTAATGACCGACCGGCTCTACCTGCGCGACGCGTACAAGCGCACGTTCACCGCGACCGTGATCGCGGTCGACGACTCGTGGGTGGTACTCGATCGGACTGCCTTCTATCCCACGGGTGGTGGCCAGCCCCACGACACCGGAGCACTGCTCGTCGACGGGTCGGACGTCGCCGTCACCGACGTGCGCTCCGCCGACGGCGACGTGCGCCACCTGATCGAAGGAGGGGTGCCTGGAGTGGGCCAGCCGGTCGAGGGTCGCCTCGACTGGGGCCGCCGGCATCGCCTCATGCGCACCCACACTGCGCTGCACATCCTGTGCGGAGTCATCTGGAACGAATGGGGTCGCAGTGTCACCGGAGGCAACATGGACGAGCTCTCCGCTCGAATGGACTTCGAGTTCGATCCGTTGCCCGAGGGGTTCGCCCAACGGATCACCGATCTCGTCAACGGCGAGATCGCCGCCGATCGGCCCATCGAGGTGTCGTTTCTGCCGCGCGGCGAGGCGATCACCGACGCCGATCTGATCCGCACCAAGGTGAACATGATCCCCGAGTCGGTCACCGAGATCCGGGTGGTCGAGATCGTCGGGCTCGACAAGCAGGCCGACGGCGGCACCCACGTGGCCAGCACCGGCGAGGTCGGACGGTTCGAGGTGGTGAAGACCGAATCGAAGGGCAAGGGGAACAAGCGGGTTCGGATGCAACTCCACGACGTCTGACCGGTACCCCCTATCCTTCGGGGCCATGACCAGTTCGTCGGGAGGCCTCTTCCGCATCACCACCTTCGGGGAGTCCCACGGCGGCGGCGTCGGCGTCGTGGTCGACGGCTGCCCCCCACGCCTCGCGCTCGACATCGACGCCATCCAGTTCGACCTCGATCGTCGGCGCCCCGGGCAGAGCCGCCTGGTAACTCAGCGGAGTGAGGCCGATCGCATCGAGATCCTGTCGGGGGTCCTCGACGGATTCACGCTCGGAACGCCGATTGCGCTGCTGGTGCGCAACACCGACGCCCGATCCGATGCCTATGAGCATCTGCGCGACCTCTACCGACCCTCGCACGCCGATTTCACCTACGACGCCAAGTACGGCATCCGGGCCTGGCAGGGCGGCGGCCGTTCGAGCGCTCGCGAGACGGTCGGCCGCGTGGCTGCTGCCGCAGTCGCCCGCCAGCTCCTCCGGGCCGTCGGCGATACCGAGGTGTTGGCGTGGGTCGAGTCGGTGCACGACATCGATGCGAATGTCGATGCCGGCACCGTCACCCTCGACCAAATCGAGGCCACCGCCACCCGTTGTCCCGATCCGGTCGCCGCCGAGGCCATCGTCGTGGCCATCGACGACGCTCGCCGCCAGGGCGACTCACTCGGTGGAACCATTCGCTGCGTGGCCCGCAGCGTTCCCATCGGACTCGGCGAGCCCGTGTTCGACAAGCTCGATGCCGACCTGGCCAAGGGCATGCTGTCGCTTCCCGCAGCCAAGGGATTCGACATCGGCAGCGGGTTCGCCGGCACCCGTCTCACGGGTCTCCAGCACAACGACCCCTTCGAGCCCGGTCCGCTCGGTGTCCCGGTGACGACCTCCAACCGTTCCGGTGGCGTGCAAGGCGGCATCACCAACGGTGCCGACATCGAGTTCCGTGTGGCCTTCAAGCCGACGGCCACGATCAATGCAGCCCAGGACACCGTCGATCGGAACAACCAGGCCGTCGAGCTCGAGGCGCGGGGCCGTCACGATCCGTGCGTGTTGCCGCGAGCGGTGCCACTCGTCGAGGCCATGACCTGCCTCACCTTGGCCGATCACCTGCTGCGGCAGCAGGCCATCGACCTGCTGCCGCTCCTCGATGACTGAGAATTTCTCGACGATCCGGGAACGATCCAGCACCGAGCGGAGTTCCCGAACCATGAAACATCCCCGCGCCCTGGCTCTCGCCGTGAGCCTGACGCTCATGGCCGGTGCCTGTGGTGGTGCCTCGAGCTCCGATACCGCCACGACCGAAGCCGCCGCCCCCACGACCGCCGACGAGCCGGTCGACGCCGGCCAGCCCACCGGCACCGACGAACCGGCCGAGGAGTCGGCGCCACCGGCCGACGACGCCACCCCGGCCGAGGAGTCGGCGCCACCGGCCGACGATGCCGCCCCGGCCGAGGAGTCGGCGCCACCGGCCGACGACGCTGCAACCGCCGAGAGCGTGATCCCCGATGTCGATGTCGTCGACCTCGCCACCGGTGAGACGGTCAACCTGGCGTCGTTCGCACCGGCAGACCGTCCGATCCTGTTGTGGTTCTGGGCACCTCATTGACCGACCTGTCGGGCCGAAGGGCCTGACGTCGAGCAGTTTGCTCGAGACAACGCAGACGAGCTCCTCGTGATCGGTGTGGGAGCCCAGGACAGCTACGA
>JAHEJN010000027.1:22224-37058 GCA_024638845.1 Acidimicrobiales bacterium
TGTGGTTCTGGGCACCTCATTGACCGACCTGTCGGGCCGAAGGGCCTGACGTCGAGCAGTTTGCTCGAGACAACGCAGACGAGCTCCTCGTGATCGGTGTGGGAGCCCAGGACAGCTACGACTACGCCCTCGACTTCGTCACCGCCACCGGAACCACGTCGTTCCCCATGCTCTGGGACGAGAGCTTCGAGTCGTGGCGCGAGCTCGGTATCGCCGGACAACCCCAGGGTCGCCTGCTCGATCAGAATGGTCAGATGTTGGGTGGTTGGGCCGGTCGCATCCCCGAACAAGACGTGTTGGCGACAATCGCCGAGCTCTGAGCTCGGCCCGTCAGCTGACGAAGGGCATGTCGACCACCGTTGCGTCGACCATGCTGCCGCGCATGTCGATCGACACCTCGCTGGTCACCGTCACCGCGGGATCGACGAAGGCCATGGCGATGCCTACCTCGAGCAGGGGCGAGAAGTTGCCACTGCTCACGAAACCGACGTCGACACCCTGGCGGAGAACCCGTTGACCATCTCGAGGGGGGCGCCGGCCGTTGGTGATCAGCCCGACCAGGTGCTGGACGATGCCGGCGTCACGCTCGGCTGCCAGCGCCTCACGCCCCTGGAAGGGCCCCTTGTCCCACCGCACGACCCAACCGAGGCCGGCCTGTAGCGGTGTGATTCCGGGGCCGAGCTCGTGGCCGTGCAGCGGTAGTCCGGCCTCGAGCCGGAGCGTGTCACGGGCTCCGAGGCCCGCAGGGGCGATCTCAGCGGCGGTGACGGCCGTCCAGACGTCGGCGGCCACCTCGAGCGGTACGGCCAGCTCGACGCCGTCCTCGCCCGTGTAGCCGGTGCCTGCGGCCAGACAGGCGTGGCCACCGAAGGTGAACCCGCCGACACGGAACCGGCCGATCGCGGCCGCCTCGGGCAGGATCGGTCGGAGAAGATCACGCGCAGCGGGGCCCTGCACCGCGAGCACCGCCCGTTGATCGGTGCGATCGGCCACCAGCTCGGCTCCGGTCAGCGCGGCGCGCACCCGATCGGTGTTGGAGGCATTCGGCATGACGTCGAAGACCTCGTCGCCGATCCACCACACGATGATGTCGTCGAGAACCGAAGCATCGTTGCGGTCGAGGAGGTGGGTGTACTGAGCGCGGCCCGGGGCTATCCGAGCGAGATCGTTGGTGAAGGCCTGCTGGAGCGTGGCCAGGGCGGATGGTCCCTCGACCCGCACCGTACCCAGGTGGCTGACGTCGAAAACCACGGCACGACTGCGGCAGGCGCGGTGCTCTTCGAGGGTTCCCGAGGGATAGGAGATCGGCATCGACCAGCCACCGAAGGGCACCATCTTGGCGCCGAGCGACAGGTGGAGGTCGTGCAGCGGGCTGCGACGGGTTCCGTCGCCGTCAGCCACCGACCACGGCCTGCTCGCCGAGTCCGGCGACAGGTGCCGGCCGCAGCTCGACGATGGCGTTGTCGAGCTCTTCTTTCACGTTGCCGAGCGGCAAGATGTTCAGGACTCCCTGGCCGTTGTGGACCAGATCGATGAGCTCTTCACCGGTGTGGACCAGAACGGAGTCCTGTCCGTTGATCACCAGATTGGCGGTGGCAATGTCCTCACCGAGATTGTCTCGGAGATAGGTGAAGATCTTGCGCACCGACTCGAGCTTCAGGCCGGCGTCGAGGAGGTTCTTGATGACCTTCAGCTCGAGGAGATCTCGATAGGAGTAGCGGCGGCGGCTGCCGCTCCCCCGAGCTTCGGCGACCGAAGGTCGAATGAGGTCGGTGCGGGCCCAGTAGTCGAGCTGTCGGTAGGTGATGCCGACGATTTCGGCCGTCCGCTTGCCGCTGAAGTCTTCGACTGGTGCTTCGGTCATGGGACCCTCCGAGGAGTGAGCGCGGCGGTGCGGGCCACGGGAAGACCGCATCACACGCGAGGAATTACGCCGGTGTGGGTTGACCAGACTACGAAGCGGTCTCGCATCGGTCAATGGTCCCGACCGAACTCGCCGTCTACCTGCGCAGATGACCGTGCCTCGAGCTGAACCCGAGGGTCAGGATTCGAAATCCTCCGGGCTGACGTGATCGAGGAACTCGCGGAACTCCTCGACCACCTGGTCGGCCACGACGTTCTCGTTGTCGGCGTAGCCCGCCTCGTCGATCACCGCTTCGGACACGAAGATCGGAGTTCCGGTGCGAACCGCCAGGGCGATGCCATCGGAGGGACGGGCCGAGACCGTGACGTCGTCGGCGCCAGTGGAGAGCTGGAGCTCGGCGTAGAAGGTCTTGTCGCGCAGCTCGGTGACGACCAGTCGCGAGATCGATGCGCCGACTGCGGCAATGGTGGAGGCGAACAGGTCGTGGGTCATCGGCCTCGGAGGCTCGACGCCTTCGATGGCCAGCGAGATGGCGGTCGCCTCGTTGGCGCCGATGAAGATGGGTACGAGCCGGTGGGCGCCTTCGACCTCGCGAAGCAACACGATGGGTTGGTTGGTCCGCATCTCGACCCGCACGCCAACGAGCTCCATTTCGATCACGATCCCGACCCTACTGGGCCGTGGGCGTCGTCGCCTCGCGGAGCGAGGACGAATCGGGGAGTTTGCCGTCAGGTGACCAACGAGCCACGCAGCGAACGGCGCAGGAGGGCTCGGCGGAGCTCTTCCCCGTCGGCCACGAGCGATCCGAGTGACCGCAGGGCGGCTTCTCGGCCTCCGCCGCTGCGAGCGTGGGCCAGAGGGGCGAGGAGCTGTTCGAGGATGCCGGCCTCGCGCTCGGCCGCGACCTTGTACGAGCGGAGATGGCGGACTTCGAGACCCGAGGCGAGCAGATGGGCGGCCGCTTTGGCCACCTGCACGGCGTCGTCGTCATAGACCGTTCCGGAGCGGGCCCGGTGGCCGACGACGACGCCGGCCTCCTCGAGCTCGGTGAGCACCTTCTTGTTGATACCGGCCGCGGCGGCCACCTCGTCGAAGGAGAGCGAGAACGAGCTGGGCTCCATGGGGAACGCGGGCGAGGGGGCGGAGTCAGGGTCGTCGGTCTCGGCTTCGAGGTGGTCGACTGTTCCGTCATCGAGTCGCTGCTTGATGACCTTCAGCGGCAGGAACTGCTCTCGCTGGGCCCGAAGGATCCATCGAAGCCGTTCGATGTCTGCGTCTCCGAACATGCGATAGCCCGACGGTGTGCGCACCGGCTCGACCAGACCCTGCGACTCGAGGAATCGGATCTTGGAGATCGTGATGTCGTCGAACTCGGTCCGGAGGAGGTTCAGCACCTCACCGATCGAACGATGCTCGCCTTCTCTCACTGGCCCGTCACGAACTGCAGCTTGAACCGCCCCACCTGGAGTTCGTCACCCTCGGTGAGGGTGGCCGAGTCGATGCGCTTGCGGTTGAGGTAGGTGCCGTTGAGCGAGCCCACATCGCGGACCTCGAAGCCGGCTTCGCCCTCGCTGATCTCGACATGTCGGCGCGAGACGGTGATGTCGTCGAGGAAGATGTGGCTCTCGGGGTGGCGGCCGACCGTGGTGACACCCGGCTCGAGGTTGTACCGGGAGCCGACGGTGGGGCCCTGTGTGGCGATGAGCGCCGCCGTGGGTGAGTCGCCGTGGGTCTCGCTCTCGAAATCGTGACCCTCGGTCTGCTCGTCGGCGCGACCGATGGCCTGACCGCACGACGAACAGAAGTTGGCTGCGTAGTCGTTCGGTTGTCCACAGCGGGGGCAAGGTGAGGTGGCCATGATCAGTCCTCGATGAGAGCCAGGTAGGCCGCGGCGTCGAGCAACGCTTCGGCCTCGGCCGGGTCGGACATGGTGATCGTGAACAACCAACCTTCGCCGTAGGGGTCTTCGTTCAGTCGCTCGGGCGCATCGGCCAGGGCATCGTTGACCTCGGCGATGGTGCCGCTCACCGGCGCGAAGATGTCCGACACCGACTTGGTCGATTCGACCTCGCTGATCGACGCGTTGGCCACCACGGCGGTACCGACGTCGGGGAGCTCGACGAACACGACATCGCCGAGCGCGTCCTGCGCGTAGTCGGTGATACCGACCCGTGCGGTGGTGCCGTCGATGGCGATCCATTCGTGGTCGGCGCTGTAGTGGAGATGTTCTGGGACATTCATGGTGGAAACGTACCGTAGGCGCGACGTCGGCGCCCTGTCGACGCGGTCTCTACCTGAACGTGAGGGTCAACGCGTCTGGCGATCCTGGCGGGCGGCGCGGCCCTCGGCCAGAGCGGTCTTGGCGAGCGGGAAGTACTCGCCGAAGGTGTAGTAGCTGAGGACCAGTGACGGGATGCCGATGATCCAGCCCAACGCCAGCCACACGTCGGCGCCGGCCACGTCGGTGTGGCCGATGAGGAACAACGGGAAGGCGAACATCAAGCCGAACGTTGCGGTCTTTCCCCACCACGTCACATCGATGCGCCTGGCCCCGAGCGCGCCGAGCACGAGCGCGGCGACCGCGAAGGCGGCTTCCCGAATGAGCACGAGGACCGCGAACCACACCGCAACCGAGCCGTCGATGATCATGGCGGTGACCGCGACGAGGAACATGAGTCGGTCGGCGGTCGGGTCGAGGATCTTGCCGATCTCGGACACCTGATCGAATCGCCGGGCGATCCAGCCGTCGATCCAGTCGGTGGCACCGAGCGCGGCAAGGAGCCACGCGGCGCCCACCCGGTCGTCGGCGCCGAACAGCAGGTACAGGAACCACGGGATGCAGGCCAGGCGAGCGAGCGAGATCAGGTTCGGCACGGTGAAGTAGGGACCCAAGCCGACGGACTCCGAGGTCGCGGGGGTGCCGTTCACCGGTCCAGCCTACGATCGGCATCCATGGCGACCATCTTCTCCCGAATCATCGACGGCGAGCTCCCGGGCCACTTCGTGTGGCGTGATCAGGAATGTGTGGCGTTTCTGTCGATCAACCCGATTTCGGTGGGCCACACCCTGGTGGTTCCGGTTGTCGAGGTCGATCACTGGCTCGATCTTCCTGTGACCACCGCCGCTCATCTGACCGAGGTCGCCCATCACATCGGCTCGGTCCAGCAGTACGAGTTCGACTCGCCGCGGGTCGGTTTGATGATTGCGGGCTTCGAGGTTCCCCACACGCACGTGCACGTACTCCCCATGTGGACCATGGCCGACCTCGACTTCGCCAACGCGGCCACCTCCGTCGATCACGACCACCTCGCGGCGCTGGCCGCTCGCATCCGCACCGGCCTCGACGCCGCCGGCCACCGCGACCACGTGTCGGCTGACTGACGATCAGGCTGACTCCCGGCGATACACGAGTATGTCGCCGTTGGTGATGCGCAACCAGCCGATCCGACCGAGGCCCACATCGAGCTCCTCGACCCTCGAGAACGTCCACTGGTCGACCTCGGTGCGGTCGAAGATTATCCAGTCGACCCGGTCGATTGCCGCCTCGATGTCGGGCTCGGGACCCGTCGTGTCGAGCTCGAAGACGCGCTCACGCTCGAAGAGAAGGGGCAGGAGCCGCGGTGAGGCCCGGACCGCGGCGTCGTCAGGAACCAGATCGGCCGCAGCCAGCCGGGCCTGGTCGGTGAGATCTCGGGATCCCCACGACCACGGTTCCTCGTAGGGGGAACTGGCCGAGTCGCGGACGAAGAACACCGACGCCGTGAGTACGAGCGCCCAGAGGAGCCGACGGTCGACGTTGACCTTCTCGACGCGAACGGTGCCGCTGCGCTTCAGTGCGAAAACGGTCGCTACGAACACGAACGCAGTGACCGGGATCGTCTGCTGGGCTTCCTCGAGTCGGCCGACGGGAACATCGGCGGCGAGGTAGAGGGCATAGAGCGGCACCGCGGGCAACAGGTAACGCGGCGCGACGACAGGAAGGAAGAGCACCGGTGCGAGCAGCGTGACGATCGTGGAGAAGTTGTCGCGTGAGCCGAGTCGTCGCAGAAAATCGAGGGGATTCGTGAAGAAACCGCCGAGCACATCGAGGGCGCCACCGTCACCGAACGCGCGAAACGCCTCGGCGCCGGGGTAGGTGCCATCGACGATCTCGGGCTGGAACCACAGAATGGCACCGAGCACCCATGCGATTCCCAGGAGGGCGGTGGCCCAGCCCGCAAGCCGCGACCCCTCGACCACGAGCAGAATGCCGAGGCCGGCGATGGCCAGTCCGAGGTCGGCGCGAGCGGCCAGCACGACCAGCACGAGCAGAGTGAAACGGAACCAGCGCCCGGTGAGGCCGTAGAGCACTGCGCCGAGGAGAGCGGGGAGGGCAATGACCTCGGGGTGGAAATCGGCCAGGTTCACGTTGTGGACGGCGGCGTAGATCGAGTAGGCGAAGACGACCGTGGCGGTTGCGCCGAAACGGAGATCGGTCACGCGACGGGCCAACCGCCAGAGCGGCACGACCCCGATGGCAAGAGCGGCCGACTGGATGACCAACAGCGTGGTGACCGTCGGCAGGAACGACGTGAGCACTGCGATCGGATACAGCACCAAGGAAGCGTTTTCGCCCAGGATGTTCGTCCCGACGATCGACGACACCGGTTTGAACCCCTCGCCGATGAGCCACACCGACTGTGCGTACTGCGCGAGGACGGCTCCACCGTCGAGCGACCGGGAGCGGGCCAGCGACAGCGAGACCAAAACGGCGAACAGCACCGCGGCGATCACCCACGGAGTGAAGCGATCGACGCTGCGGTTCTCCAGTCGAGCTTGCCAGCGGAGGACCCAGAGGTCGATCCGCCTCCAGGTTCGCTTGCGCCACGTGGTGAAGCTCATGGGGCCGCCGCGACCTCGGTGGGTACGACATCGGACGGTCCGGCCGGCTCGATGAGTTGTGCTCCCGTGTTGCGCACGTTGTTCACCTCGGTCGACACGGGCACGAAGGTGGTGAGCGAGCTGGGCGCCGGCACGAGCAGCGCCTCGAGGGCCTCGCGGTCGTCGAAGTCGGGGTCGAGCCATCGATCCCAGGTCGCGGGAGCGAGTATCACCGGCATGCGGTCGTGGATGCGAGCCATCTTGTCGTTGGGTGAGCCGGTGATGACGGTGCACGACTGCAGAGGGAGGTCGTCGCCACTCCCCCGCCACGACTCCCACAGGCCCGCGAAGGCGAAGGGCTCTCCGTCGGGACGCGTGATGTACACGGGCTGCTTCTTCTTCTCGCCTTCGATCACCACCCACTCGTAGAAGCCGTCGGCGGGAACGAGGCACCGACGATGCTTGAACGCCGCTCGGTACGCGTTCTTGTCGGCGATGCCCTCGGCCCGCGCGTTGATCATGCGATTCCCGATCTTGGGATCCTTGGCCCAGAACGGCACCAGCCCCCAGTGGAACGCCTCGAGCCGCCGCTGCCCGTCGCTCACCAGAACGACCGGAACGTCGGTGGTGGGTGCCACGTTGAAGTTCGCCTCGGGTAACGCTTCTCCCTGTTCGGCCCCGAAATACGCAGCGAGGACATCGGGCGGCGAAGAGGAGACATACCGGCCGCACATGGCGGCAACGCTACCTTCTCGGACTGGGGTCGGGGGTCAGCCGACGACGCACTCGGCGCGGCCACCGCCGGCCGCATCGGGGATGCCGGTCATCGTGATGGTGGCTCCGTCGTCGGCCAAGGCGGCGGGCCAGTCGGTGAGACCGCCTGCGACCGGCACCGTTCCGGTGACCAGGAGGGTTTCGAAGTCGGGGTTCACGGCGAAGACGTCGACGCTGACCGACCCTGCGGTGTCGGTGTCGGTGTCGGTATCGGTGGCCGGGTTGGCCGCCAAGCGGACGATCATGCCGCGGGGCCCGGTGCACACCGGCACGACGCCGGTTCCGGTTGCATCGCCGCCGCACGAGCCGAGCCGGGCTGCGACCCAGATCGGCGCCGACGGCTCGCCGGACGGGTCGATCGACGTGATCTGGATGCAGGTTCCTGCGTACCAGTCGGCCGGACCCAGGATGGCAACGGCCGGGACGCTGCGGAAGGTGACCAGCGAGGCCGTGACGGTGCCCGGGGCGATGGGGAACACCGCGGGGTCGGGCTGCTCGACGATGCGACTGGCGGCCGGGCCCTGACCGGCAACGACGGCCACGGTCTGGGTGAGCGGGGCCGACGGAGCGTCGGCCAGATCGGGACTGGCGGATGCTCCCGCCACCTCCTCGGTGGTGAATCCTTCGGACGCCTCGGTGCTCGAGAACAATGCGGAGTCGTCGCCGAAGTCGAGGCCCGTATCGTTCAGCACCGCCCAGATGGCCACGGCGAGGAGGCCGGAGGCGGCCATGACGGCGAGTACGGCCAGAGTGATCCGCCGCCGTCCGGCCATGGTGAAGGAGCTCTCCAGCTGCCTCCCGAGCAGATCGGGATTGCGAGGCCCTCCCATGGCGGAATACAGCTGCGCGACCTCCTCGTCGCGTACGCCTGTGTTTTCGGTGTCGGTCATTGCATCCTTCGTGTACTCCGCCCGCTGCCGCGAGTGTATGCGGCGCCACGAACCGCACGAGGTCACGTCGGGGGCGCAGGCTCAGAGGTGATTCCGGTACTTTGGGGCGATGGTGTCGTCCTTCGATCGCACTCGACGACTGCGTCGCTCTCCGGCCATGCGTCGGTTGGTGGCCGAAACCCGGCTCCACGCGGCATCGTTCGTGCTGCCGCTGTTCGTGACGTCGGGCGAGGCGATCGAGCGCCCGATCGCGTCCATGCCCGGCCACGCGCAGCTGTCGATCGACCGGCTCGTTCCCGTCGTGCGGGAGGCCGCCGATGCAGGCGTCGGAGGGGTGATCCTCTTCGGTATCCCCGACACCAAGGACGAACAGGGCAGTTCGGCATGGGACCCGCAAGGGCCGGTTCCTCGGGCCATCGAGGCGATCAAGTCGGCCGACATCGATCTCACGGTGTGGGCCGACGTGTGCATGTGCGAGTACACGAGCCACGGCCACTGTGGCGTGGTGCGCGGCACGACGGTCGACAACGACGCCACCCTCCCGCTCCTGGCCCGCACGGCCGTTTCCTACGCCGCCGCGGGAGCCGATGTGATCGCGCCCAGCGACATGATGGACGGTCGCGTCGCCGCCGTCAGGTCTGCCCTCGACAGCGCCCAGTTCGACGAGCTGCCCATATGTGCCTACTCGGCGAAGTACGCGAGCGCCTACTACGGGCCGTTTCGCGATGCGGCCGGCTCGACGCCGGCCTTCGGTGATCGTCGGACCCACCAGATGGACCCGGCCAACGGCCGCGAGGCGCTCCGCGAGGCGACGATCGACCTGGCCGAGGGCGCCGACATGGTCATGGTGAAGCCGGCGGGGCCCTACCTCGACATCGTTCGTCAGGTGCGCGACCGCGTCGACGTGCCGGTGGCGGCGTATCAGGTTTCGGGTGAGTACTCGATGATCGAGGCCGGGGCGGCCAACGACTGGATCGACGGTGACCAAGTGATGCTCGAGTCGCTCACCTCGATCGCCCGGGCCGGGGCCGACATCATCCTCACCTACTACGCGATCCGGGCCGCGACCCTGCTCGGCTGAGGCGCCTCGACCGAGCGGGGCCCTCGCCGAAGCTGCACCAACCGGATCGCCACGAGGATGAGCGCCGCCACGGCACCGTCGAGCCAGTAGTGATTGCCGGTGACCACGACCACCACTGCGGTCAGCGCGGCGTGGAACCACCCGATCGACCGCCACCGACTGGAGCTCTCGACCCACACGGCCCAGCCGATGAGCACCGCCCATCCGACGTGGATCGACGGCATGGCCTGGAGCTGGCCCGCGACGGACGACCCGAAAGAGGCGTACACCGACTGGCCGTAGAGCTCCCCGGTGTCGACGATGCCGAGGCTGTCGACCAGGCGCGGTGGCGCCACCGGGAGCAGCTGGATGACCAGGCAGAGGCCGGTGACCCATGCAACGGCGTTGCGCCACGGCCGGTACCGGTCGCGGTGTCGGAAGAACAACCACACGAGGAAGATGCCCATTGCGGGCACGTGGGCACCGCCGTAGTAGATGTTCGACGCCTGTACGAGCCACCCGTAAGGCAATATGGCCTGCTGCCAGGTCGCTTCGTCGGGGATGATCAGCATGCGCTCGACGTCCCAGAGCCACGCTCCTCGTCCGATGGCGCCCTCGAGGTGCACCACCGAGAGCTGTCCAGCCAGCTGCCAGAACGTGTACAGCGACGCCACGATGGCTGACTCGTGGACGACGGCGGCGACGGAACGCAGAGTGCCGCCGCGGACACGGAGCCAGGCCGCAAGGGGAAACGCCAGGGCCGCTCCGACCGCCGAGTACTCCCATGGCAACCACACGCACACATTGTGCCGCAGCGCCGCCCGTGTGGGGAACCGAAGGCCCCGAGCCCCGACGTTCTCGCTACCGTCTCGACCATGACTGCGATCGCCGACGACACCGGCGCCAGCGAGGCGTCGGTCGCATCGGCATGGTCGTTCCCCAACTTCCGGATCTTCTTCATTGGCGGCGCGATCTCCAATGCGGGCCGATGGATGACGTTGCTCACCCTGCCGTACGTCTTGAACGAGATGACCGACCGGGGCCTGTGGGTCGGTATCGGTGGTGCCGCCGGCTTCCTGCCGGCCGCGTTGATGGGTCCCTGGGCCGGGTCGTTGGCCGATCGCTACCCCCGCCGACGGATCCTGTTGCTCTCGCAGTCGGCGTCGGCGTTGGTCGCGGCTTCGTTGGCGAGCATGTGGGCGGCCGAGATCCGTTCGCCCGTGGCCTTCGTGTTGGTCGCCATGGTCGGCGGGATCGTGGGCGGGCTGGGCATTCCGTCGTGGCAGGCCTTCATCAGCGAGCTGGTGCCTCGCGAGACGTTGCTGCAGGCGGTGTCGCTGAACTCGACGCAGTTCAGCCTGGCTCGGGCCGTCGGGCCGGTGATCGCCGGCATTCTCCTGATCGAGTTCGGCCCGACCGTGACCTTTGCCGTCGATGCGGTTTCCTTCGGTGCAGCCCTCACGGCGATCGCCATGATCCGGGTGCCGCGTCAACCGGTGGCCGACAGAGGGGACCGAAAGGTGCTGGGTGAGCTGATTGACACGCTCGGCTACATCCGCGGTCGTGCCGGCCTCTCGACCGCGGTGGGTACGGGCGTGGTGATCGGCATGTTCGGCATGTCGCTCACTGCGCTGCTGGTGCTCTTCGTCGACGACGTGTACGAGGTGGACGATTCATGGCTGGGATGGATGACCGGCCTCCTGGGGGTCGGCGCCGTTCTCGGGGCACCTTTCGTGGCCAGGGCCAAGGTGTCGATACCTCGGAGTCGCCTCGAGCTGGGGTCGCTGCTGCTCTACGGGTCAGCGATCGCGGTGTTCGCTCTGTCGCCCTCGTTCCCGGTGGCCTTGGCTGCGCTGCCGTTGATCGGTGCGGCCCACATCGTCACCGCCGCAGTGTTGAACACGTCGCTCCAGCTCCAGGTCGAGGAGGTCAGGCGGGGCAAAGTGCTGTCGGTGTATCTCACGTTCCTGTTGATGTCGGTTCCCGTCGGCCAGTTCACGATGGGCGCGCTGTCGGACGTGATCGGTGTTCGCACCGCCGTGGCCGGCGGTGCAGCATGTCTGTTGGCCAGCGCGGCCTACCTCCGGGTCTCGGGTCGACTCGCCACCCTCGACGACGCCTAGCGCGCCGCCATCATGCCGTGGCAACCACGCCGCGGTCGACCAGTGCGCCGATCTCTGGGCTGGTGAGGCCGAGATCGTCGGCGAGGATCTGTTCGGTGTGCTCGCCGAGACGAGGTGACGGCGCATGCCGCGGCTCGAAGCCCAGCGGCGACGCGGGCTGCAGCACCGGCCCGATGCCAGGCTCGCTCACGGTCGCGAACAGCGGGTTGGCCAGGGAGCAACGAGGGTCGAGGTCGACGAGCTCGAGGAAGCTCTGGTAGGGCCCCCAGCACACGCCATGTGCATCGAAGGCCGCTCGGACCTCGGCGAGCGAGCGCGACGCAAACCACGGTTCGAAGATGGAGAAGAGCTGGCCTCGGGCGCCGAATCGTGCGCCCTCGTCGGTGCCGAAGTCGACCGCCAGTCGAGCGGCCAGGGCTGCGACCGGAGCAGAGGTGTCGGTGGCGGCGAGCAGGGAACGCCATTGTTTGGGCGAGATGGCGATGGCCATCACTCGTCGGCCGTCGGCGGTGGCGAAGTCGCGGCCGAAGGCGCCGTAGAGCTCGTTGCCGAGACGTTGCCGTTCGGTGCCGTTGACCTGGGCCTCACCGATGTGCCCGAGAGCGGCGACTGCGGCCAGGGCGACGTCGCTCAGCGCCAGCGGCACGAAGCTCCCCTCCCCCGTCGTTCGGCGCTTCCGCTCGCCGGCCAGTATTCCCACGGCGGCCATCTGCCCGCACATCAGGTCCCACGCAGGCACCACGTTGTTCACCGGCCGCTCGTGGTCGGGCGGTCCGGTCACCATCGGGTAGCCGACGGCGCAGTTCACCGTGTAGTCCACGGCGGTGGAGCCGTCGTGGTTCCCGATCACGTTCACCATCACGAGGTCGTCGCGGTGCTTTCGGAGCTGCTCGTGGGCCAACCAGCCGGTGGCGGGAAAGTTCGTGAGGAACAGGCCGTTGTCGGGCCCGGGCCGACAGATGAGCGAGGTGAGCAGAGCCTGGGCCTCGGGTTCGCGGAGGTTCACGGCGATCGAACGCTTGCCCTTGTTCAGTCCGGCCCAGTAGAGGCTGGCACCGGTCTCGGTCGTGGGCCAGCGGTGGTAGTCGAGGCCGCCGCCGATCTGGTCGAAGCGGATCACATCGGCTCCGAGCTGAGCCAGCGTCATTCCTCCCGAGGGCGCAGCGACGAAGGCCGATCCTTCGACGACGCAGAGTCCTTGGAGTGGAAGCATCGCGCCATCGTTGCAGATTTGATGACGAACACACCACGGCCTCGATCCAGCTCGCCGAGTGATGCGTCAGATCTCGACCCGGTTTCGGCCTGCCGCCTTGGCTCGATACAGAGCGTCGTCAGCAGCCTGTACCAGGTCGACGGCGTTGGTGGCATCGCCGGACACGGTGGAGACCCCGACGCTGACCGTCAATGCCGGCCCAGCCCAGGCTGCGTTCTCCACGCCTCGACGGAACCGTTCCCCCAGTGCTGACGCGCCCTCGACGTCGGTTTCGGTGAGAACGACGACGAACTCCTCGCCGCCATAGCGGGCCACGAGGTCGCTTGCTCGGCTCTCGGCGACGAGGGCATCGGCGATCTTCTTCAGCGCCTCGTCGCCGGCCGGGTGACCATAGGCATCGTTGTAGTCCTTGAAGTGATCAACGTCGATCATTGCGACCGACAGGGTCGAGCCGTAGCGGCGGGTGCGGTCGACCTCCTCGTGGAGACGCTCGAGGAAGGCCCTCCGATTCTTGAGCCCGGTGAGAGGATCGGTTCTGCTCTGTTCGGCAATGAACTCGAGGTGTTCTTCGAGCCGGTGCTGATACTCCTCGAGTTGTTCCTCGTAACGAAGGCGCTCGGCGGCGGCGCCCTCCAGGGCGACGACGTGGCGCCGCAGTTCGAGCTGGGCCATCACTTGGCGAGACAAGGCGCTCAGCGCTGCCATCTGTGGATCGGTCAGGTGGTGGGGCACCTGATCGATCACGCACAGCGTTCCGAGCGCATTGCCGGCCTGGGTGGTCAGCGGTACACCGGCATAGAAGCGCACAGAGGGGTCACCCACCACGAGCGGGTTGTCGGCGAACCGCTGGTCCTCGGCGGCGTCGGGGACCACCAAGACGTCGTGAGGCTCGAGGATGGCATGAGCACAGAACGCGACGTCGCGGTCGGTCTCGTGCGCGTCGAGGCCGACTTTCGACTTGAACCACTGCCGGCCTTCGTCGACCAGACTCATCAACGCGATCGGCGTGCCGCAGATCTCCGATGCGAGGAACGTGATGTCGTCGTAGGCCTGCTCGGGAAGGGTGTCGAGGATCGCGAAGGTCTCGAGCTCGGCCAGGCGCTCGGTCTCGTTCTCGGGTAGGTCAGCACTGATCATGTCGTCCTTGGTGGTCGGTCATTCGCCTTCCTCGGCCCGCCAGAGCACACGTTGGGGGAAGGCGATGACGATGCCGTTGGAGTCGAAGGTTCGCTTCACGGCCCGCATCGCCTCGTCTCGTGACCGCAGCTCGGACATGATGTCGGGCTCGTGCCAGAACCGGCAGGAGATGTTGATCGTCGAGTCGGCGAAGTCCTCGACAAGAGCTTCCGGCGGTGGATCGGCAAGCACGCCTGGTTCGCTCGTCATGGCTTCGACGGCCAGGGCACGCGCCTTGTCGAGGTCGGTCGTGTACTCCACGCCGGCGACGAACGACGTGAGCCGGTGGCCTTCGGCGCTGAGGTTGACGATGGGCGAGTTGAGCACCGTCCGGCTGGGAAGGTGGATCTGGCGGCCGTCCACGGTCTGCATCATCACCGTTCGGGCATTGACCTCGACGATCTCGCCGCGCACATCGTCCACATCGACGAGGTCGCCCTTGGTGAAGGGTTGGCGCACCTGGAGGACGAGTCCGGCACCGAAGTCTTCGAGCAACGGCTTGGCGGCGAAGAAGACCACGATCAGGCTCAGAATGAGCAATGAGCCCAGCGGACCCCACGAGAACCCGAGAGCCTCGATGGCGACGAACAGGCCGGTCAACGCGATCAGATAGCCGACCAAGCGAGCCATCATGACAGCGGCGCCGCTGGGCATCCCGTCGAGACCTCTGAAGAAGCGCAGCAGTGCTCGCTTGGCGAGGCGTGAGAGCACGAAGCCGACGACAATCGCCGATGCTGCGAAGAGGAGGTCGAGGGCGCTGACGGCCTGGACGTCGAATCCGGTGTAGACCTCGATCGCGTCCGGGGTCGGGACGACCTGCGCCGGCGTCGATCCTGCGATGCTCATCACGGCGTCCATGCGCAGACCGTACCCA
>JAHEJN010000093.1 GCA_024638845.1 Acidimicrobiales bacterium
ATCCTCGACGACGACACGCCGACGCTTCGAGGGGTCGACATCGAGGTCCCCGAGGAGGACGGCGAGGCCGACGTGCAGTTCCTGGTCGACGAAGCAGGCGCCGGCACCTTGTGGGTCGTCGCCCGCACGACCGACGGCACCGCCACTGCAGAAGATGACTACGAGCCACTCCTCGGCAATCCGCCCCCCATCCCGATCCTGGCTGGGTCGGTGACGCCGATCGTCATACCCGTTGCGCTCCTCGATGACGTGCAACCCGAAGGCGACGAGGACTTCACCCTCGGGCTCTACGACGACTTCGACGGTCGGCTGATCGCCGAGGCAACGGTGACCATCATCGACACCGACCGCGCCTATCCGTTGCTGGCCGCGCCGCCGCCGATCGTCGTCGTGGAGGACCATGTGCCCGATCCGGCCTTCTTCAACATCGTCGAGCCAGCGGCCGACTTCGTCGACCTCCTCATCGGGATCCGGTCGGTGGGTGGCGCGGTCATCGGAGACTGTGGCGGGGGCGCCGACATTCGCGACACCAGCCGGATCCTGTCGCTGCCCCCCACCCAGGGCGGCGGCATCGGGCTCACTCTCGACCCGTGCTCGGATCGAGCACTCGAAGACGACGTCACCGTCGAGGTCTATGTCGCCGGCGTGCCCGGCGGCCCCGAGCTCGCCAGCGTCGAGGTGAGGATCGTCGACGATGACGAGCCGCCCGTGCTCGACCTGCTCGACACCCAGGTCGCCGAAGGAGATACGGGTTTTGGCGACCCGGTGACCCTCTCGTTGTTCGTGGCCGAGGCGCCAGAGCGCTCCTACGACGTCGTGGTGGAGCTCACCGGCGCTGGCAACGCAGCCATTGGCGACTGCGACCCCGACTTCGGCCCGCCCGACGACTTCTTCTACGTTCCACAGTTCGGCTCGACCGGCACCCCGCTGACGATCGAGCCGAACCAGGCGGGGGAGACCATCAACTTCGACTTCGGCCGGGTGTGCGCCGACCTGATCGAGGAGCCGAACGTGTGGCTCGACGTCCGTGTCGTCGACGGACCCGAGGAGTCGGGCGGCGTATCCGACGCAGGCAGGCTCACCATCGTCGACAACGACGAGACCATCCTCCTGAACGCGCTCGACGCAGCGATCGTCGAGGGGGACGACGGGGAGCGAACGCTCGAGGTCGACGTCGAGGTGGTCGGCGCGCCGCAGACCCCGCTCGACATCGCCTGGACGACCCGACCCGTCGAGGCGCCCGGCCTGCGAGAGGCGACCGCTGGGTCGGATTATCTGTCCAGCGAAGGGACCGTCGACCCGACCCTCGGGAGTGAGAACCGCACCATCGAGATCAAGGTGCTCGGCGACACCCGGCCCGAAGGGGACGAGTGGTTCGAACTGGTGATCACCTCGCAGAACGCGACGGTTGTCGGCGGCGTCGCCTTGCTGCGGATCGTCGACGACGATCGCGTGGGTGTGAACATCGACGATGCCGGTGAGGTGCTCGAGGGGGACGCGGAAGACTCCGCCTCCCTGGCCTTCGACGTCAGCATCGACGGCGAGATCGACACCCCCGTGGTCGTCGGGTGGGCAACCCATGACCGATCGGGGATCGTGCCGTCACGGACCGGCCTCCTCGCCGACGGCGATGGGCCAGACCGAGACTTCGATGGCGACGCCGGCATCGTCACGTTCGTGCCGGGCGGGCCCACCTCGCTGACCGTTCCAGTGGTCGTACGGGGTGATGACATCACCGAGGTGCACGAAGAGGTGTTCGTGCACCTCGTCTCGATCGATGGTCCCGGCCGGCTCGACGACTCCGAGGGTCGGGGGCGGATCCGTGACGACGACGAGATCGTATTCGTCTACGGCGGCCCGCCGATCCAGGTCGCCAGCGGCGGCGGGCAGCCCGTCACGTCGGCCGCTCCCGGTGCCACCGTTCTGATCCAGGGGAGCGGCTTCGCGCCCGCCACCACCGCGATCATCGAGATCCGATCGACACCGATCGAGCTGGCTGTGGTCGACACGACGGCTGCGGGAACGATCGAGGTCGAGATCACGATCCCGGCCGACTTCGCAACGGGCGAGCACACCATCGTGGTGATCGCGCGGGACAACGCCGGCCGCGTCAGCGAGACGCTGTATCCGTTGACCATCGTCGACCTTGCCGAGTGCACGATCACCGGCACCGACGGTCGAGACGTCCTCTTCGGTACCCGCGGCGACGACGTGCTCTGCGGGCTGGGCGGCAACGACATCCTGATCGGTCTTGGCGGCGACGACCTGCTCATCGGCGGTGCCGGCCGCGACACGCTGCTCGGAGGATCGGGGCACGACGTGCTTCTCGGGGGTGCCGACGACGATTGGATTCTCGCCGGCTCGGGCGCGGACATCGCCGAAGGAGGCGGGGGCGCCGACCGGGTGTTCGGCGGCGGTGGCGACGACGAGCTCGACGGCGGCGCGGACGACGACCGGCTGTGGGGTCAGAGGGGCGCGGACGTGCTGTTCGGGGCGTGGGGTGACGACGTCTTGATCGGTGGGGCGGGAACAGACCAGCTCGACGGCGGGCCGGGTCGCGATCGCCTGATCGCCCGCTGATCGAGCGCCCGCGCCGTCAGCACTAGACGTCGCTGCGGGCCGTCCACTACGGCTTCTACGCGCTCCACTTCTCGCCGAGCTCGACTTCTTGGATGACGTACTCGAGCTACGGCACGGATCTCTCCCCTTGCTGCGAGTCCCATGGCTTCGTTTCGATCACGGCCAGGGCACCGTCGAGCAGAGCCCAGTCCCGGATCGAACCGGCGCTCGCCTTCTTCCCGGCCGCCAGCGAGATCCGCTGGCACGCCGAACACCTCATCGACAAAACGCTGGCCGGAATGGACGATGGCGCCGACTTCGCCGAGTCGAGCAAGCAGCGAGCCGCCCTCGCCGCGAGGCTCGGCGCGGACCAAGCCCTCCAGGCACGGTTTCAGAGCGCAGTCATCGTCGCTGCACCGTTGGCGACGTCACTCTTCTCCTCGCTCATCGGCAGCTGAGTCGGTCGCCGTGTGCTCGGTGGTGATTGCAGAAGTAGCACGAGCCGTTGTCGGTCAGGGCGCGTTCGACGCTGATGCCGTGGGCGTTGGACCAGGCATTGGCTCCCTGCCAGAACCCGGCCGCGGTGACGGCTGCCTCCGGTCCCCGATTCGACAGCCGGATTCGATCAGGCCTCACGCGCTCCTGCGTCAGTCGATAATGTCGCTTGCCTGGGCAATGCGAACGCAGCCACGGGCTGCGGAAAGAGGTGATCGAGATGCAGGTGATAGCGACGCATGAGGTGGACGACGTCCAACATTGGTTCAGCTCGCCCAAGCGAGCGGAGTTCTTCGCTCGACACGGGATGAAGGTCACCGCCTTCCGCGATCCCGAGGGCAAGAGCAAGGTGACAGCCGTCCTGATCGACACACCAAGCATGGAGGCTCTGCAGGCTGCGTTGTCGACGGAGGAGGCGCAGCAGGCTCAATCGCACGACGGCGTCCACCCCGACACGATCACGATCTTCGTCGCGGGTTAGGCGCGGCCCGTGGGCAACTCCGAGTCGACAGCCAAGGCGCGGCTTCCGCCCCGCTGGTTCATCCGCCTCGCCTGGTTCACCCACCGCCGCGTGTACCGAATCACCGGTGGCCGCCTGGGTCTGTGGCGGCCGAAGCGGAAGGGTTGGGGCGCCATGCGCCTCACCACCATCGGGCGCCGGACGGGCCAGGAACGCAGCGTGATGGTGGGCTACTTCGAGGATGGGCCGAATCTCGTCACGATGGCGATGAACGGCTGGGGCGAGGGTGAGCCGGCGTGGTGGCTGAACCTCCAAGCCCACCCCGATGTTCGGGTCGACATGCCCGACGGGCCGCGGCTGGTCACCGGCCGGGCCGCGCACGGCGAGGAGCGCGAGCGTCTCTGGGCGAGGTGGCGGGAGATCGACAAGAACCTCGACGCCTACGCCGCCCGCCGCCCGACCGAGACGGCGGTCGTGATCCTCGAACCGCGCCCGTGACGCTTCGGGGTCGACCACACGCGGTTCCGCACGTCGTCATCATCGGAGGAGGCTTCGGTGGGTTGGCCGCAGCGAAGGGGCTGGCCGATGCCGCCGTTCGTGTCACCGTCGTCGATCGGCGCAACCACCATCTGTTCCAACCGCTGCTCTATCAGGTCGCGACCGCAGGGTTGAATCCCGCCGACATCGCTCACCCGATCCGCTCGATCCTCGCGTCGCAGGCGAACGCGAGGGTGCTGCTGGGCGAGATCGTCGGCATCGATCCCGAGACCGCCACGGTGAGCCTCGACGACGGGACCGACATCGGCTTCGACTACCTCGTGGTGGCCGCCGGGACCTCCCACTCGTACTTCGGGAACGACGGCTGGGAAGCCCACGCCCCGGGGCTCAAGACGATCGAGGATGCGCTCGAAGTGCGACGTCGAGTGCTCCTGGCGTTCGAACGGGCCGAGCGCAGCGACGATCCGACGGAGCGTCAGGCCGACCTCACCTTCGTGGTGGTCGGCGGAGGACCGACCGGCGTCGAGACCGCCGGTGCCATCGCCGAGATCGCCTTCAAGACCTTGACCAGGGAGTTCCGGGTGATCGATCCGTCGACGGCGACGGTGATACTCCTCGAGGGAACCGACCGCGTGCTCGGGGCCTACCCCGAATCGCTGTCGAAGAAGGCGTTGCGCCAGCTTCGAGAACTCGGAGTCGACGTGCGACTCGGCGTGATGGTCACCGGCATCGACGACGCCTCGGTCGAGACCACCGCCGGTCCGATCGCGGCTCGCACGGCCATCTGGGCCGCCGGCAACGAGGCGTCACCCCTGGCCGCCATGCTCGGTGGTGGCACCGACCGGTCGGGCAGGGTCACCGTCGGATCCGACCTGTCCGTCGACGGGAACCGGCGCATCTTCGCCATCGGCGACATCGCCCATGTCGTGTCCAACGGCTCCGAGGTTCCCGGCGTCGCCCAGGGCGCCATCCAGGGCGGTGCTCACGTCGCTCGCGCCATCCGCGCGGACCTCTCCGGACAGCCACGGCGCGACTTCCACTATCGGAACAAGGGCGAACTGGCCACGATCGGTCGCTCGTCGGCAGTCGGAACGATCGGTCGACTGCGCCTGTCGGGCTGGATCGCCTGGATGGCCTGGTGGTCGGTACACATCTTCTTCCTCATCGACTTCCGGAGCCGACTGGTCGTGCTCTTCAGCTGGGCCTGGAGCTATGTCACCTTCCAGCGAGGTGCCCGCCTCATCACCGGGCCATGGCGGCCCCAGCGGCCGTCCGGCGACTCCTGAGAACAGCCTGGGACTACGGCCCGGGCGGCGGTGGCGGCGGAGGCTGACCCGACGGCGCGACTGGCGGCGGCGGCAGGGGTTGCGGCGGTGGCGGAGGCTCGACCGATGGTGGTAGGGGAGATTCCGTGGCGACAGGCGCGTCGTCGAGAATGGCCAGGCCCTTGTTGTCGCGCCGCCACCAGATCGCTCTGACCGATTCGAAGCAGAGGACCAGCAGCCACACCGCAGCCACGGGATAGAGCGCTCCGAGACCGCCCAGCGACCAACGATCCTGCTGCAAGAACGCGACCCCCTGGTCGGGGTCGTAGCGAACAACCACCTGCTCACCCACTACGAAGTCGTGGTTGGTGGTAAAGGTCAGGCACGATCCCGCGCGCTCGGTTGCACACGGCTCGACCACCTCGCCCTCGAGGTCGTCGTAGTCGAGCGGCTCGTCGTACTCCTCGTACACCGGAAGCCTGTCGGGCAGCAGCACGTCGACCGCAAAGTCGTCGGCCACCAAGCCGTCCACTTCGGTGTCGATGTCGATGACCTCACCACCGATCGTCAGCGCCTCCATGCGCTGGCGGATCGAGAGCTCCCGCTCGTGGAGAATGGCGACGACAGCGAAGAGAGCACCACCGAGAAACAGTGCAACCGCAAGCGGAACGAGGCCGCGCTTTCGGCGACGCAACCACGTGGGCCGCATCTTCACGCGCAGCGATCGTTTGTAGGCGTGCAGAGCGAGCATCGCCGTTCCGACCAAGAAGAGCACGATCAGCTGCCAGACAGCGGCGCGCCGTTCGTCGACAGCACGCACCACCGAGAACGCCAGAGCCGACACGACGAAGAACCCGACCCAGAAGATCACCGCAGAGACGATCGGGTTCACCGCCAACCGCTGCCTTCTCGTCGGCGACGCGGTGGCGTCGACCTCCACTGGAACCGACTGGTCGTCGGTCGTGACATCCGCGTCGTCGGTCCGCCGTACCGGGTAGATCGTGTCGAGTTCGCGGCGGGTCGCGTCCCGGCCGGCCGCGATCGCCGCCTGTATCACCCGTTCGTCGGGTTTCGTCGAGAGCGTCGACAGTTCGGCGGGCACCTTCAAGCGGATGGTCAGATGACGCGGTCGCGCCTCTGCGCGGGCGACAGGCGAGCCCACCCAGTACGGCACGCTGGGGCCGACCCCCAACGCCGCCTTGGTACCGACGAGGCCCTCGTCGGTCATGGCCCGTCCGAGTCGCACCACACCGTACGCGAACAGTGCCGACTGCACGACGAGCAACGCGAACAGTGCGATCAGCACGAGCATCGACAGGTCCTCGAACCCGTCGGGCAGACGTCCGATGACGTCGAACTGCGAACGCACCTCCCTGCGGAACCAGGTGACTCCCATCACGAGGATCATGACCGGTAGGGCGATCGCAGCAACTTGTACGAGCGGCGAAGTGACGAGCCCGCCGAACATTCCGAGCTCGCGCTCGGCGGAGCCGTGATCCGAGCTCCATGGCCGCCGGCCGCGGATGGCGATCTTCGATGAGTCCTCGGCGACTGGCCGTTGCTTCGCATTGTCCAGAACGAAGCCGATCGTGTCGCGATCCTCGGCGCCGTCGTTGAGCGGGTGCCCGTCGGAGTGCACGGCCCGGAAGTCGCCGTCGAGGAAGACGAACGACGGGTAGTTCGCCCACACGCCACCGTCGACGAGTCGACGGACGGCTCGGTCGATCTCGAAGCGCTGGGCCGGGAACGCCACCGGGATCGCGGACGACGCAACGACGGCGTCGGCGACCGACACGTGCGGTGTCAGATCGGGTGAGAGGACGAACGGTTGCCCCGAGGCGAGATCCATCGTGACGACGTAGAGGGTCTTGCCCGTCGCGGCGCGGATGTCGGCGAACGTCGGGTCCCTCTGTGCAGCTATTTCCGGCAGCTTGTCCCGGAGCCGATCGACCAACCAGTTCCGGAGCAGCTTGCTCGACAAGATGCTGCGGCGGCGAAGCGACGCCGCGGCGCGCGGCCTGCTCCCGAGCGCTTTGAACGCATTGGGCATCTCGTCCCGGATCTCCCCGGCTCCGTAGCCGCACGCGACGAGCATCGCCGTGATGGCGCCGGCGGACGAACCGGCGACCGCGCCGAACTCGATCCCCCGTGCCTCGCACTCCTCGAGCGCGCCGACATAACACAACCCCTTCGCGCCCCCTCCTTCGAACACCCCGTTGACGGTTTCATTCGTTGGCATGTCCCATCGTCGCGCGTCCACCCGCAGGGGGTCGTGCGACGGCGTTCGATATCCGCGGCGACTCCTGAGCGCAGAATCGCGACGTAGGACCTTCTTCTCTTCCGACTCGTGAGCGGGCCCGGGAGGATCGACTTGTGCCGACAGCAATTTCAATGCGCAACGTCGTGAAGACGTTCGGGCCGACTCGGGCCCTCGACGGGTTGGACCTGGAAGTCGCAACCGGAGAGGTGCACGGCTACCTGGGACCGAACGGCTCCGGCAAGTCGGTGACGATCCGGACCTTGCTCGGGCTGCTGCGCCACGACAGCGGCGAGGCGCGCCTGCTCGGGGGTGATCCGTGGCGTGACGCGGTCGCCCTCCACCGACGGCTGGCGTACGTGCCCGGCGATGTGAGTCTGTGGCCGAACCTCTCCGGCGGCGAGATCATCGACTACTTCGGTCGACTTCGTGGCGACCTCGACCGGCCCAAGCGCGACGAGCTCATCGAGCGCTTCGAGCTCGACCCGCGCAAGAAGGCCGGCACTTACTCCAAGGGCAACCGGCAGAAGGTGGCGCTGGTGCTCGCCCTGGCCTCGAACGCGGAGCTGTTGCTGCTCGACGAACCGACCGCCGGGCTGGATCCGCTCATGGAGACCGTGTTCCAGGACTGCATCTCTGCCGTCGCCGCCGAGGGCCGCACTGTGATGCTGTCGAGCCACATCCTGGCCGAGGTCGAGAAGCTGTGCGATCGGGTGACCATCATTCGTAACGGTCGAGCGGTGCAGTCGGGGTCGCTCGACGACATGCGCACGACGACGCGCACCGCGATCACCGTGTCGACCGATCGCCCGGTCGACGGCCTCGAGGTGCTCGAGGGTGTCCATTCCGTCCGCACGGAAGGGGCCGCCCTTCGATTCGAGGTCGACAGTCATGCGCTCGGCCGCGTTCTCAACCATCTGACGGCGTTCGGAATCCGTTCGCTGGTCAGCCAGCCGCCCACCCTCGAAGAGCTGTTCCTGCGCGAGTACGGCGACGACCTGGCCGCGAGCGAGGCGGCCGGGACGTCATGACCTCGTTGGTGGACAGTCGGCCGAAGCGGCGGTCGCAGCCCCGACCCCTCGCCGGGTTCGGCAGCCTCCTGCGCTTCATGATGCGACGCGACCGTGTGCGTGCACCGGCGTGGATCGCGTCGGTCGTCGGCCTCGTGGCGGCATCGGCGGCCAGCATTGTCGGCCTCTACGAGACACCGAGCCAGTTGCAGGAATACGCCGACATCGCCCAGGCCGATGCAGCGTTCAAGGCCTTCGCCGGCCCCGGCTACGGGCTCGACGATCCCACGCTCGGAGCCGTCATGATGAACGAGGTGCTGGTCTACTCGTTCGTGGGCGTTGCGCTGATGTGCATCTTCTTGACGGTCCGCCACACCAGGGCCGAAGAGGAAACCGACCGTGCCGAACTGGTCAGGGCCGCTGGTGTCGGCCGGCTCTCGACGCTTGCCGCGGCGTGCGTCTGGGTCGCGATCATCAACGTCGTCGTGGCCATCGGACTGACGCTGAGCCTGCTCGCCTTCGGCCTCACCGCGACAGGTACGCTGGCGTACAGCGCCGCGACGTGCGCCGTCGGCATGGTCTTCATCGGTGTGGCCGCCGTCGCAGCCCAGGTCGCCAGCAGTGCGAGGGCGGCCACGGCCAGCGCCGGGACAACGTTGGCGGCGTGCTTCCTGCTCCGTGCCGTCGGCGATCTGGGGACCAGCTGGCTGACATGGCTGTCACCGCTCGGATGGGCACAGTCGATTCGGGCGTTCGCCGACGAGCGATGGTGGGTTCTCGTCCTGCTGGGGCTTGCCGCGGCCGGGTCGGTGGCCGGGGCATTCGTGCTCTCCATGCGGCGTGACCTGGGCGCCGGATTCTTCAAACAGCGTCCGGGCCCGGCCGTCGGCAGCCCGCGCCTGGCGTCGCCACTGGCGTTGGCGGCCCGTCTCCAGCGAACATCGCTGATCTCCTGGACGATCGGTCTGGCCATCATCGGTGCCTTCTTCGGCATCGTCACCGACGAAGCCGAGAAGATGCTCGAGAGCGAAGCGATCGCCGAGTTCTTCGCACAGGCCGGCGCAGGGACTCCCACCGAGTTGTTCCTGGCGACGGTGGTGTTGATGACCGCCTTGACTGCGTCCGGCTACACCGTGTCGACCGTGCTGCGGCTGCGAACCGAGGAGCTCGCGGTGCGGGCCGAGCCGGTGTTGGCCACACCGGTGAGTCGCCGTCGTTGGCTGCTGAGTTACCTCACGGTCTCCGCCGTCGGGACGATCGTCGTGATGGTGGTGACGGGTCTGGCCGTCGGGCTCGGGTCTGCCGCCCAGCTGGGCACCACCGCCGACATTCTCCCGGTGCTCGGTGCGACGCTCGCAATGGTCCCCGCCCTCCTCGTGCTCGCGGCGGTCACCGTCGCACTTGTCGGATGGAGTCCGAGGTGGGCACAACTGGCATGGGCCGGCGTGGCCATCAGCGCGGTCGTCGGCCTGCTCGCCGAGACGCTGAAGTTGCCGGACTGGCTCCGCAACGTCTCGCCGTTCGAGCACGTGCCGCCGCTTCCCGCTGCCGATTTCGAATGGCTTCCCCTTGTCCTGCTGGTGCTCGTGGCCATCGGCTTGACCTTCGTCGGGCTCGGCGCGATGAACCGACGCGACATCGGCTGAAGACCGATCAGCGTTCGAACGACCAGGTGGGCTGCACCTGATACAGGTAGCGATCGGCCACGTAGTTGAGGAACCGCCGCGCGGCGCGGATGCGGTGGGCCATGTCGTGCAGCAGGACCGGCGTCGACGGTGACCCCTCGGCTGCGGCCGTGTACCAGGCCGAGCTCAGCGTCTCGAGCGCGTCGAGGCCGGCCGTCGACGAGCCGTGGTCGATCAGGTGGTCGAGCTCCTCGTCGGTCATCTGCACCGATCGCCCGAGATGCTCGGCCTGGGTTGCCGAGAGGGTGGTGGCACCGGCGCGATCGGGAAAGACACCCGCCTGGAACAGCGCCAGGTCGCCGAGCTGACGCAGGAGAACGATGCGGTCGGTCGGCTCGACGGCGGCGAGCCAGTCGACCAGGTCGTCGAGATCGAGGTGATCGACCGGTACCGCCTGGGTGGCAGGTGCCGCGAATCCGGCCAGGAGCTCGGCGGTGAAGAGCAGTCGCCCCGGGGCGTCGGCGAACTCCACCAGGGGTTCCACATCGAAAACCGGCAGGCGGCAACCGGGCCCGACCCAGTCGGCCACCCACTCGCTCGAGGCCAGCTCCTCGGCGGAGACATGGACGAGCGCCGCGAAGAAGAGGAGCGGGGACACCCCGAGGTGCTCGGGATCGGTGCCGGTGATGATCGACTCGACGACCTC
>JAHEJN010000094.1 GCA_024638845.1 Acidimicrobiales bacterium
AGCCAGCGCCGCGCAAGACATCGCCAACTTCATCATCGGCACCGAAGAACTCGAACGAGGATCCGCCACAGCGGCGGCGAAACTCACCCGCGACAGCCGTCACGGCCCCTGGCACCGTCAAGCCGAACAACACCGGCGAACCAGCTAGGGCGTCGGCCCAGCCCGACCTGCCCATCGGCTCCGCGGATATGCACGGGCAACGAGTCACCGACACCACCCGAACTAACGTGCCGTACTGCGCCACCGGATGGCCGGTAGAGCAATGACGATATGGGCGTGCTCAGCGGAGGCGAGGGCACCGTTCTCCCCGTCTGCCTCCGTTCTCGACCGACCCGATATCCGGCGGTTCGGATCTCCGGGTGGAGTGGGTCAGCCGCAGTTGCCTCGGTTGTAGATGAACTCGTCAACGCCGCTCCGGTCGGTCGTGAAGAAGTCGAAGGTGTCGACGACCTCACCGGTCACCGGGTCGATGATCGTGCCCTTGGCGCGGAAGGTGTTGACCACTGATTCGTCCGGGCGCTCGGTGGTTGTCAACACGAACGCATCCAGCTCGACCGGGTACCGGGTTCCGTCGATTTCGTCGGGGTCCAGCACGAGATCGTCGGAGAGAACAGCGGTCACGTCGAACCATTCGCTGTCGATCCGCGTCCGGTTCACGCCTCGCGTGTTCGTCTGGAAGATGTCGTACTCCAGGGTCCCTGACACGAGGAAGTAGGCGTATTCGCCTGGGCCGGTGTTCGGGCAGACGATGTTGCGGTCGTCCGGGTTCGGGAGATCGTCGGGGATCACCTGGACGATGTGCTCGCGCGCGACCGGCGTCGCGGCCTCGGCCGCCCGCAGCAGCGCGGTCACGTTGCCGTCACTGTCGAACTGGATCGTGAAGATAACGGTCCCGCCAACGAGGTCGTACGCGGGTCCCTCGTTCGCTCCGCCGGGCACCGAGAAGTCCGCCGCCCACACACCTTGCGTGTCTGCGGTCGCCGAGCGAGCTGACGCGCCGCCAACGAACACCCAGACCTCGGAACCGGGCTGTGCGGTACCGGTGACGGTGTCGGCGCTGACGTCGATCTCGGTCACGTTGATATCGCGTACAACGTGGATCTCGACCCGGCTGCCATCGGCGAGGGCGAGCTTGATCTCGTCACGTGGCTGGATCGTCACCCCAAGGGGGTCGAGGTCGAAGAACGGTGTCGCGCTTCCCTCGGCGTTCTGCTCGGCGATCGACGTCGCTACATATGTGCCGTTGAGGTAGAACTCCACTTCGTCGCCCACGGCCCACGCTTGGCCGGTTACCACCTGATCGAGGACTGCACCGGGCGGCACTTCGGTTCCCTCGGGCAGCAACAACTCGAAGCCTTCGAGCACGGCGATGATCGGTGCAACATCAACGTCCCCTGGGTTGGGTTGGGCCTGTGTCGGCGCTGCGAGCAGACCGATCGCCAACGCGAGGACACCTAGTCCGCTGATTAGTCGTTTCATGCCAGGACCTCCCTGCGTGACGGGGGCACTGGCAGGTTTCGACACCGCACGATCAGATGAAAACGGAATCTCAGCCTGCGCGCCCGACCGGGTCGACACCAACGATGTCAGCCCCCGCTGCTGTGCGGTAGGGCCGAAGGTCAATTAAACACACCACGCGACCGTCAGCGCAGCCGTCTCGCCCACGACCCCTTGCATCACGTGAGGGTGACTCCACCCTCAGATCCAGAGTCCCCGATATTCGGCAAACCTGCGCACTCGAGGTTCCGGCGACGGCGCACATGACGCGAGCGCAGTAACCCGACATCCGCCGACGGGAGGCCACCCGGGTACGGCCCATACCGGGCGCGCGATATTCGCGACCGCAACCGCCTTCCACTCAGATCAGGCGCGAGGACGACCCGATCGAGCGCGGCCTCTGTTGATCAAGGCTGACGACGCCGTCTTGCCCTAATCATGAGTCACCCCGGCTCAAGAGTTCTGGCCTTCGATCTCCGAGACCGCCAAGACCGGCGCTGCAAACCGCCAGCGAACCCAGCGCGGCCACGAACGAAGTGTGCGTCCCCAAGCCGGCGCTCGGTGACGGTGGTCGTGACCCGACCGCCGCCTTGGCGGCCGGGTCAGTCCTAAAGCGGGCTGAGGCTCGCTCTCTCCGCCTCTCTCTCCCTAGGTCGCCCTCAGCTTCGAGTTGTCCACGAGGCAAGCGGGTGGAGCGAACTCCGGTGCGTGGCACTGCTCGTTGAGCCTGAAGACGTTCCGATAGCTGTACTCGTTGCCCTCTTGGTCCACGACATGGGCCGTCGTCCGATCACCAAACGCCACACCGCGTGTGCCAGTAAATTCGACGTCGTTGCTCTTCGCTTTGAAGTCCGCCAGGCCTGTCGCCCACGGCTCCCCACCCGAGTCAAGCTGTTGTTGGATGTCCTGGCAGGGACCAATCAACGGCGAGGGGTCTTCATCGAAGTTCCACATCTCGATGTGCAGGTCCTCGGCATCGATGCGACCCACTATCGCTCCTTGGCCCGTCGACACTCCGACCCCGAAGACTGGGTCGATCGCCGGTGGCGGACCTGGATCGGGCGGCGGTGGACCCGGGTCAGTGGGAGGTGGCTGCACCGGGAAGTCCCCTGGGTCGCCACCACCTTCCAGGAACTCCTGGTAGTCCAACCACAAGAACAACGCGTCGAGCCACTCAAAGAATGGCGTCGCTACCGCGTCCCACTCACAGAAGTCCCGTGCCGTGATGTTGATGAACACGGACTTGTTGATGTTCAGGTCCGGGAACAAGACGATGTAGTCATCGAATTGGACCTCTTCCGGTGGTGCCGCGCTCGCAGGCGACGATGGCACTGCTGCGAACCCCACCAAGACGAGTACTGATATCAACGCTGCGATTAGTCGTCGCACAGTTGTTCCCCCTGTTTCCGCCCGGCGCCGGGCGCCTAAGACCCTGATCAGGTTGACCAGGTGAACCTCAGTCAACCACGCTGAGTTTGCCGGTGCCACTAGCCGAGGACCGGTACCATCCCATACGTGCCGGTCAGGGACACTCGATAACGGCGAACGAAAACCTGCTGCGGCGATCTTCCTATCACGCATGACGGCCCATGCCGGGCGCTCGGCATTCGCGGCGACAGGCGCATTCCAACCCGCCGGATCCGGGACCGCGAGGATAATCCGATCCAGCACGCCCCTGTTGATCAAGGCTGACGACGCTGTCTTGCCCTAATCATGAGTCACCCCGGCTCAAGAGTTCTGGCCATCGGACTCCGAGACCGGCGCTGCATGTCGCGGACGGTGGCCCCCGAACCGCGCCACGTGCCATTCCGGAACGCTACTGAGCCCGGCCGAGGAACGTGATCATCCGATTGGGTTTCGAGCTGCGCCACCCACTCGACTTCGCCGGTTCCTGGGCGGCCTTCGATCCCGCGTTCGGCCAGGAGTTCTTCGACATCACGGTACGACAGGCCGTAGCGGAGATACCAGCGCACCGCCAGCAAGACCACGTCGGGCGGGAACCGGAATCCAGCAAACGATGGAGGGGCGGGACGGCGACGATGGATCACTCGGGCACGGTACGACTCGCACCCGATCCGTCAACGCAACAGAGCCCTTCGGGCTGCTCGAGGCCGGTGACCCGAGGGTTGGAGATCGAAACGCGGCGTCCGAATAGGTGGTCTTCACCGATTGATGTATCTCCGGGCCGTCGTCCTGCTCATTTAGGTACACAGATCCACTACTCAAAGGAGACTGCCATGCCCTTCGTCTGGAACAAGGAGATCGACGACTACAAGGTCGACATCTTCGAATCGAGCCTGCCCTACAACCGATCGATCCGTCTGACCCTCGATGACGGCGACACGGTCGCCATCTCGTTTCCCGGTGCCGCGCCGGCGGACTACGTCAACATCGGGGCGAACTTCCATCAGGTTCAGATGGACGCGCACAAATTCGACGAGGTGTACCACCTGCTGCAGACCGAGAAGCCGGTCTTCTTCACCGCATACGAGGCGGGTACGCCGGCCATCCGCTTCGTCGGACTCTCGACATCGAAGGAATCTGTCGGCGAGGGTTTCGTCGACTCCGACGCATAGCCGTGGGCCGACGCTCCGGCGGTCCGATGCCGACGGGTGACGTGCGCCGACCACACAGAACCGGCACCTGACCGCCGACTCATTCAGGATTCCGCGCAGATCCTCGTCGGACCCCTTCCGCACCGGCGAATGGTCAATCCGGTCGACCGTACTCATCGAGTGGCTCGACGACATCGGATACGTCACCCTCACCGCCGCGACAGGGACGTCACGAGGTACGGCGCAGAATCCTCGTCACGCCCCCTATCGGCATTCCGCGCACGAGAGTCGACCCATAATCGCGTCCCCGAATCCCGGCAGCCGGCCGCCTCCGAACGCCGGGTCGAGGGCGATCAGAACAACTCGGCGTCGGGCTCGATGAAGCCGCTCGTATCCGGCAAACTGCTCGCTTGTGGACGCTGGGCGCCGAGGCGATGGTGGCTCGATGGCAACCGATATTGCTCAGGCCGTCCGCGATGTCGGCCAGCACTACTCCGGCACAGGCCGGGCGCTCAGTATTTGCGGTGACAGGCGCACTCCATCCCGCCGGATGGTGATCAAGGCTGACGACGCTGTCTTGCCGTAGTCACAATTCACCCCGGCTCAAGAGTTCCGGCCATCGGTCTCCGAGACGGGCGCTGCATGTTGCGGACGGTGGCCTCCAAACCGCGCCACGTGCCGTTCCGGGACGCTGCTGAGCCCGGCCGAGGAACGTGATTATCGATTGGGCTTCGAGCTGCACCACCCACTCGACTTCGCCGGATACCGAGTGGCCGCTCGTTCGTCTTGAGTCGCGATTACTGAGTGGCCTAAAGGGCGTGGGGTAGCAAACGCGCGATATGGGCACTGTGTGCGCTGGATATGACCGGGTTTCGTTCTTGGCTGGTGCGAGAGCGAACCTGAGTCGTGCGTCAAACAAGAACCGCACCTGTTTCAACCTCGATAGACCCCGTCGTGTCGAGAACACGCTCGTCAAGGATCTCCTCCAGCATTCCAGGCGCATCCTCGAGGGCCTGCGCCTCTTGGGCCGCCATCGACATCGCTCCGCCGGTCACCACCGACTGGACACATGATTCTGCCGACAGATGAAACGACGTGTCATGACCTCGAAGCGTTTCTCTAGCAATCATCTTCAACCTGTCACCTGATGGCGCGTCCGCAAGCGCGACGTCCGGGGTAATGAACGTGGATCTTCAGCATCGCGTCGACGACCGAGAAGTCCCCGAGCTCGTCTAGAGCTCGCTCGGCCCACCTCTCATCGCGGAACCCGGCATCGTGGACCGCGACAAGAGGCGCTTCGAGAGCATTGCTCGGAGCAGGGCGGCGCTAGCGTCGTTCTTTCAACGAGAAACTGACCCACTCTGGAGGCGTGCCCACTGGCACTCCATCCACGAAGGGGATGTCAGCGGCGCCGCGTACGTGGTACACGGTCCCGTCAGGGGCGACCGCTTTCCCGTTCACCGAGTTGAACACGTGGGTAGGGGGTCCGCCGTCGAAGAGGTAGGAGTCGCGAACCTTCAGATTGGCTGTCCCACTGGCGAACGGTGCCGGGGCATCACCTCCGCCTGCGATCTCTGGACAGATTGCGTCGAGCCAGTCAAATATGTCGTTGAACTCTGTGTAATACAGGTGGATCGGCTGGTCTTTGGCATTGACTTTCAGATCCACCGTCCCGTCGTCGCGCTGAAACACGCGAAGCGGGGCCCTCCCAGGGTCGCCAACGCAGAACTCCTCGAACGTGCCTCCGGCGAACAGAGCCACGTTGGGGCTCTGGTCGAAGGTTCCATAGAAGAACCCGTACTCGAGTTCGTCCTCGATGAAGCCTTGCGGAGCGGCACTCGCCGGCCCTGCAATCACGGCTAAACTGGCTATTAGCAAACCTGAGAATAAGCTTGCGATCACTCGTCGCATAACACTCCCTCACTTCCGCCTGAAGGCAATTGGAACCGATAGCGCTTATCAGTCCGGGCCAGCTTGACACATGGACCCGAACCTGTCTCGTGCGCACAAGCACAGCGATAACGGCAGCAGAACGGCGATAGGCCCGCGCCGTACTTCGGCCCAACTGTGGTGCTCGATATTCGCGGCGGCGCAACGACCTCCAACCCATCCTGGATCCGGCATTAGGAGCGGCGATGGCAGCCGCTCGACCGACGTGATGATCGCTTCCTGCCGATGCCCTATGTCAGACGCGCTAGGGCTCTGCGGGACGAGATCAATGCCGAATCGCGACGTCTCATCCAGATCGGGCGCCGCGGCGTGGTTTCTCGGTCAACAGCCATCAGGCTGACGTACAGTTGGGCCATGGGTATTCACGGACGGAACCGGAACCAGCGGACCCGAATCGGGATCGGTTGCATCGTCGTCATCCTGGCCGTGGGGGCCTGCGGCGGAGACGACGATGACGTGGAGTCGTCGGATGCGGACGGTGCGGCGGCCGCCGACGACTCGTCGGCCGACACCGATGCTGACACCGGTGAAGACGGCGACGAGAGTGGTGACCCGTCCGAGAGCGAGAGCCCCTATGAGGTCGATGCAGTCGACCCGGTCGACCAGGGTGTCGGGACCGTGACGATCGACGGGACCACCTACGAGCTCCTCGACGTCGGCGACCCCGACGACGAACGGGACGGGGTGTGCCGCAAGGGCCCGGTCGCCGACCAACTCGAGGTGGTCATGAACCACGTAGACGCGACGGGTGCGCCGGTCCCCGAGAAGGGCGCCGAGGGGTTCTTCAACACCTTCTTCGCCGACCTGCCCTACAACTCCACCTTCTCGCCCAACGTCGAGTTCCAGGTCGACAACACCAGGCTGTCGTCGAGCGCTCCCGACCTCCCCACGGAGGTGGCCTGGGGTTTCTCGCCCGACGGACTCCACGCCGAGGGCACGGCGACGCTCTACGACCGAGACGACGACGACCGTGCGGTCGAGGCCACGTTCTCGGTCACCTGCCCCGATGCCTGACGACCGCTCCCGCAGCGACGTCAACATGTCGGCGAGCGGTGACATCTAGCCCTGGCGCGAGATATCCGGCAAACAGGTGCGACCTGCGTAAGGGCGTCGGTGTGAGCCAGGTGCTCGATATCGCGACGAGCTTCTCTTGGGAAGCCGGGAAGTTGGTTAGCCAACCAGCTGGTTGCCCGTGGACTTCGTTCCCACGGGGTTCTAACGTGCGATCCGAAGGGCAAGGCCTTTCGCTCCACCCGCACCTCGGAATTCGCAGGCATTGCGGAGGTTTCGACATCTCCGGTTGTGTCTCGGGTTTTGCTTTGGGTGCGGCGACGTGTGGGGAGTGTGCTGCTGCGCTGTCGTTGCTTTCGGCGCTGGGGAGGCGGCTGAGCAATTCAGCAGCTCGTCATCAGCCGGGCCATCTCGGGCCCGTGCATCGAGTAGCGCTTGGTGCCAAGGCGGGCAAAGCGGGCCCCAGCGACGCGAAGCCGAGCCTTCGTGCCGGTCGCGTGTGCACGCGCAGGCGAGGCGAGTTCTTGGGCGAACACCAGGGCGAGCAGCAGGTGAACGGCGCCGCCAAGCGCAGACGCGGGTCGTCGCGCAAGATTCCGCTGCTCGTCACGTGGGTTCCGAGCAGGGGCGTCGAGCGGATAATCGGTAAGTTGGCCGACTTCGAGCACGAGGTCCTGCGGGTCGAGTCCGTCCAGGAGTTGCTCGAGACGACCAGACAGCTCCGCTCACCGGGCTGCATCATCCTGCCGAGCGGCGACGGTCAAGGGTTCGAGCTGTCGACATGCGAGTGGGATGTGCTGTGTCTGATGCAGCAGGGCCGCACCACGAACGAGATCGCCGAGCGGCTCTTCGTCTGCCCGGCCACGTCGACTGGGAGTTCCGTTCAGCGCTCGTAGCGCTGGGCGCCTCCAGGCGAGCATTCTCGTGCTGTTGTGTGACCACCTCGTGACCACGGGACGTGGACTGCATTTGCCGCCGTCGATCGATCTCGTTACTATTCTCGTCACAATTGAGGGGGCGTGTTCGTGGGCGAACACCAGGGCGAGCAGCAGGTGAACGGCGCCGCCGAGCGCAGACGCGGGTCGTTGCGCAAGATTCCGCTGCTCGTCACGTGGATTCCGAGCGGGGGCATCGAGCGGGTCCTCGGCGAGTTGGCCGACGTCAAGTGCAAGGTCCTGTCGGTCGAGTCCGCCGAGGAGTTGCTCGAGACGACCACGCGCCACGATCCCGATGCCGTCTTGTTGGGACGCGAACACACCGGCAATGTGGTCGAGCTGGTCTCCCGGCTCGTCGACTTCGCGCCCCAGACCGCCGTCGTGGTGGTGTTCGAGCGGCCCGACGAAGCGGAACTGCTGGCGCTCCTCCATGCCGGGGCGGTCGGCTACGTGCCGATGAGCATCTCGCCCGAGCGATTGTGCATTGCGATCGAAGCGATTCTGGCCGGCGACCCGGTCCTTCCCCGGGCGATGACCGCCACGCTGGTGAGACAGCTCCGCTCACCGGGCTGCATCATCCTGCCGAGCGGCGACAATCAAGGGTACGAGCTGTCGACACGCGAGTGGGAGGTGCTGTGCTTGTTGCAGCAGGGTCGCACGACGAACGAGATCGCCGAGCGGCTCTTCGTCTGTTCGGCCACGGTACGTAGCCATGTGGCGGCGATCGTGCGCAAGCTCGAAACACCCGACCGCGACGCCGCGCTCGCTGCCGTCTTCTCCAGCTGAGCCCGATCTCCTACGCGGCACAGGCGTCCGCGCCGCGGCGGGCATCGGGTGCCCGTTCGGGTGTTGAGTGGAATCCACGCCCTCGCGCTTGCTTCTCGCAACGCACTAGGGAAGAGTTCCGCATCGCCCGATCCTGGGCGGTGGGAGCATGTGATTGCGAGCGAGCGGATGCAACAGAGCATCCTGATGGGGCACCGCAGTCATCTTGGACGGAGAAGAGCAGCTATGGGCAAGTATCAGAGTTCGTCATCACAGCCAGGCCGGCGCGGTCGGTCTCTCGCCCTTCTCTTTGGACTGTTCGCGGTTGTGCTGGTGTTCGGCGGGGTGGCCCTCAATTCAGCGTCGGCGACTGATTTTCCGCCTGTCACTGTTCTGGATTCGGGCGGTCACGACCAGATCGACACGGGTATGGGCGCTCAGCAGGACCTCGCAGGAGCCATCGTCGGGCCGCACGGCTTCTTCGGCTTTGCGTGGGATGAGACGGACTTGTCCGGCGCCAACTCCTCTGACACCTGTACGTACTTCCTGGAACCCGATGATTCTGTCACCGCCGTCTGCTATTCGGTCGAGTTCGACGACGCGCAGCCCGATGGAATCGCAGTCGGTTTCCCACAGTACGAGGTGTACTCCTGTACCTCAATGCAATACTCCAACGGTAAGTGCACAGGTAACAACCCTGTGTCAACCGAGTTCTCGGTGGTGTGCACCGATCCCCTGCTCGTCGACGCGTACTTTGGGCAGCCCCCTGATGACGACCAAGACCTTCAGGCCACCTGTCAGCTCAGCGACCTCACCGGCGATGTCGACACTCTGCTATTGCTCAACACCTGTACCAAGCCGAGCGCATCGCCGTCCTCGTTGTCGAACGATTGTCTGTTCACCGAAATCCCCGCCTTCCTCAAGTTGGTGAAGGTGGTGGCGGACGGCAGCGCACAACCGTCTGATTTCACCTTGACTGCCACTGGCACCGACGTCATCTCGGCTGACGGTGAAACCCAAGTTCTTCCCGTGACCCCGGGTGACTACACGCTCACCGAGTCGAGCGTCGAGGGCTACGAGCTGACGAGCCTGACCTGTTCGACCGACGGTGGGGGAGCCGTGGATGAGTCGGACGGAGTGGTGACGGTCGCGGGCAGCACGGTCACGGTCTGTACCTTCACCAACTCCCTCTCGACCGCCAACCTCAAGTTGGTCAAGACAGTGACCACTGACAATGGTGGTACAGCAAATCCTGACGAATGGACGCTGACCGCCGATGGCGACGGTGCCAACGACCTCAGCGGCACAACGGGAGTCACCGGTCAGGTGTTTACGGGCGACTTCACCTTGTCCGAGTCGAATGGCCCGACGGGCTACCTGGCTTCCGCTTGGACATGCGTTGATGCCAATTCTGACCCGTTCCCTCTGAACGTCGACGACACGCTGACGCTCGCTTCGGGCGACGATGTCACGTGCACGATCAACAACAACGACATCCCGCTCACCTTCGAGACCCAGTTGACCCTGATCAAGACGGTCATCAACGACAACGGCGGCCTAGCAGTTGTGGCGGACTTCCCGTTGTTCATCAACGGCAACCCGGCGACCTCCAGTGTGACTGTCACGCTTCCGAACGGTGATTACACCGCTTCTGAGACGGAGCAGCCTGGCTACGAGGCCTCCGATTGGGGCACCGATTGTGCTGCTGATGGCACCATCACGCTCATCGGTGGCAGCAAGGTGTGCACGATCACCAATGACGACATTTCGCCGACGTTGACGGTCATCAAGACCGTTATCAACGACAACGGTGGAACGGCAGCTCCTGACGACTTCAACCTGACGGTTGATGGCGGAGCGGTGCTGTCGGGTGCAACCAACGACTTCGATGCTGGCGGCCACTTGGCTGCAGAGACCCTCCTTGCTGGCTACGCAGCCGGTGACTGGGGTGGCGACTGCGCTGCTGACGGTTCGATCACGTTGGCGTTGGATCAGGACGCAACCTGCACCATCACCAACGACGATCAGCAGGCGTTTATCACGGTCGTCAAGACGGTGATCAATGACAATGGTGGTTCGGCAGCTCCTGACGACTTCAACTTGACGTTGGACGGGAACGCCACCACTTCGGGTACGGCGGTGC
>JAHEJN010000095.1 GCA_024638845.1 Acidimicrobiales bacterium
CCTCGTCGTCTCGCCGGTGGGCATGAGCACCTTCTCGGGCACCCCGTCGTGCCAGCGAGCCCGGCCGTCGCGTACCTCGATGAGCGCATCGGCCACCGACCGGATGAGATGGCGATCGTGGGTGACCAACAACACCGTGCCGGGGTACGCGGTGAGGGCGTCCTCGAGCACGTCGCAGCTCGGGAGGTCGAGGTGGTTGGTCGGCTCGTCGAGCACCAGCAGATTCACCGGGTTCACCAGCGCCATGGCGAGCGACAGGCGGGTCTGCTCGCCGCCCGACAGCTCGAGGATCCGCCGCTCGGCGGCGTCGCCCGAGAAGCCGAACGATCCGAGCACCGTGCGCAGGTTGCGTTTGCCGGGTTCGCTGACGATCCCCGAGAACTCCTCGTACACGGTCCTCTCCGGCCGCAGCACCTCGGCCTGATGCTGGTTGAACGTGGCGATGTCGACGTTGTTGCCGATCTCGACGGCACCGACCATCGGGTCGAGTTGCCCGAGCATGACCTTGAGCAGGGTGGTCTTGCCGGCACCGTTGGGGCCGATGATGGCGACCTTCTGGCCCCGCTCGATGGCCATCGACACGTCGCCGACGACCACTTCGCCGTCATAGCCGGCGTCGACTGCGTCGAGCTCGACGACGACGCGACTCGATCGACGCGGTTCGGGGAAGCCGAACTTCTTGACCAGCTGCGGCTTCTGGGGCACGGGGATGGCCGCCAACTTCTCGAGGGTCTTGATGCGGCTCTGCACCTGACGGGCCTTGGTGGCCTTGTACCGGAACCGCTCGACGAACTGCTCGACGTGGGCGATCTGGCGGTTCTGGGCGGCCGCAGCCGCTTCGATCTGGGCGATGCGGTCCTCACGAGCGACGACGAACTCGGCGAAGCCACCGACGTACTCGGTGGCGGTCTCGTCGGCGATCTCGACCACCCGCTCGGCCACGGTGTCGATGAAGTCGCGGTCGTGGCTGACGAACAGCAGCGCGCCGGGATAGGTCACCAGGTGGTTCTCGAGCCAGCCGACGCTGTCGACGTCGAGGTGATTGGTGGGCTCGTCGAGGATCAGCACGTCGGGTGCCGACAACAGCAGACGGGCGAGGGCCACCCTCATCCGCCAGCCGCCCGACATCTCGTTCACCGGTCGTCGGGCATCGTCGGGGGCGAAACCCAGACCGGCCAGGACCCGATGGGCCTCGGCTTCGAGCGCATAGCCGCCGAGCTGCTCGAAGCGACTCTGGAGGGCGCCGTAGCGGTCGATGACGTCGGCGTAATCGGCCGCATCGACGTCGCCGAGACGGGCCTCGAGCTTCTCGAGCTGTTCGTGGACCTCGATGATGTGATCCGAGCCCGACATCACTTCGTCGACGACGAGCCGATCGGATGCAGCTTCGAGATCCTGGGGAAGGTAACCGACACGCTGATCCTTGGGCACGTGCACCTCGCCCGAGTCGGCCTCCTGGATACCGAGCAGGATCTCGATGAGCGTCGTCTTGCCGGCCCCGTTCCCGCCGATCAGCGCCACTCGACGACCGTTGGAGAGCCGCAGCGAAACGTCGCGGAACAGCACCCGACTTCCGTGGGATTTGGACAGTCCTGACGCGGTGAGCACCCGTGCAGGGTACTGACGGCGCGGGCGGTCAGCCTCGACCGGTGTGACCGATGACCCCTGCAATTCGACTCCACCTCGGACGGCTCGGGCCGATACTTGTCCGGTACGCGACGGCCTGGCCGCCGTCGACCACGAAAGCATTCGAGCCACATGATCGAGATGAAGAGAGTTGCGAGGCGCAGCGTGCGCTGGCTGGCGTTCTCGCGTCAGGGCGTGATCGATGCGGCGCGCACGGTGTACGGCTCACGGGTGGTGAGTCCGGCTCGCTCCATCGTGTATCTCCTGGCCGCGTCGACCTTGATCGGAGCCGGTGTCACCATGTTCCGGCGGGCCGACCTCGGCGTCCCGCCCTACGACGTGTTGATGTCGGCCATCGATCGTCACACTCAGCTCACCCACGGGCAGGCGTCGTGGGCGTTCTCGGGCGCGATGATGCTGCTCGCCGCGGTCCTCGGCAGCCGCCTGAAGCTCGCCTCGGTGACCTACATCGTCATCACCGGGCTCATGGTCGATGCCACCTACGGTCTCGTCGGTGATCCCACCAGCGACGTCGCTCGTGCCGGGTTCGTCGTCGCCGGCGTTCTCGCCATCACCGCCGGCGTGGCCACCGTCGTCCACACCACCGCCGGTGGTGGCGGTTTCGAGATGCTCGGCCAGGTTGCCGCCCGCCGCGGCCGCAGCCCCCGGGCGTTCCGGACCGCGCTGGAGATCTCGGTCCTCGCGGTCGGCGCCGTTGCCGGCGGCGATTTCGGCCTCGCAACGGTGGTGTTCGCGCTCACCATCGGCCCCCTCCTCGACATCGTGCTCCGCGCCCTGGCCGATCACCGCAACGGGCGCGAGCTTCGTCAAGCTGTGGGCTCAGAGACGCAGGCGCTCGAGCACCTCGAGCAGCTCGTCGGCTGAGAGATCGCCGATCACGTGGCTCTGTCCGGGCCGTACGGTGAGGCTGACGTCGCCGCCCGCTTCACGGAAGCTTGCGACGAAGGCCTCCATCGGTTGTTGCCACGAGGGGTCGTCGCCGCCCACGTAGAGCACGACAGGGATGTCGATCAACGCCGTGTCGGCCGTTCTCGACGCCGATGAGGCCGGATAGCCCGGCAGACCCATGAGCGATGCGACCCGCTCGGGGTGGTCGGCGGCGAATCGGAACGCACTGAGCCCGCCGTTGCTCGGTCCGGCCACGTGCCACCGACCCCCTTCCGGTACGACCGCGCCCTCGAGCAGGTCGAGGAGCTCGGTGAGCGGCTCGGGGTCCTGGTAGAAGAAGCGACCCTCGTCGGAGCTCTCGACGAGCGCGGGCGCGGCCGGGCTCACGACCACCCACCCGGCCGCTGCGGTCGAGTCGCCGAAGTACCGCCCGGTGACCGCCTCGACCATGGCGGCCGACTGGTCGCCCGGCGGCAGGGCCAGAACGGCGGGCGTGGTGGTGCCGGCCTGCCAGCCGGGCGGCGTGATGACGGTGACGTCGAGCGGGCGGCCGTCGGAAAGACCCACCGTGACCGTGTTGTTGCCCGGACCGAGGTCGGCGAACACGCCGACCCCCGACGGTGCGACCGGTTCGGCGGTCGGTCGGGTCGATGCCGACTCCGGTGTGACCGACTCGGCCAGATCGGCCGCATTGCCGCCAGTCCCGCCCGATCCACCACAGGCTGCGAGCAGCAACACCGTCGCCAGGCCCGCCCGGTGGATGACCCTCGTGGATGACACGCCCCGAACCTACTCAGGCGCCGACCACTACGGTTGACACCATGAGCATCAAGGTGAAGGTCGAGAATCTGGGCGGCGAGATCGACAGGAGGGGTGCGGCGTGTTTCGTGGTCACCGTCGGAGCCGATGCGGTGCCCAAGGTGCATCACGGCACGGTCGCGTGGCAGGAGGGCGAGGGTCGCATCGTGGCCGAGGTCGGCGGCGGCACCGCACGCAACGCGCTCGAACGACCGGCGGTCACGCTCGTGTGGCCCGCCCCCGACGCCGATCGCGACCTGTTGCACCTCTTGGTCGACGGCACCGCGGTGGCGGCCGACCCGTCGGCCGAACCGGCCACGGTCACCATTGCTCCGTCGGGCGCGATTCGGCACCGGGTGGCGGGCGACGCGCACCGCTGCGGGTAGAGGTGAGGCGCCGATAGCGTGAAGCGATGGCGTTGCGTTCAACGAACATCGACCGCCTCGACGACGAGGACTTCGATGTCCTGATCGTCGGCGGCGGCATCAACGGCGCGGTTTCCGCCGCCGCGCTGGCCGCCCGGGGGGCGCGTGTCGCGCTGGTCGATCGGGGTGACTTCGCCGGCTTCACGAGCCAGGAGTCGTCGAACCTCGTATGGGGCGGCTTCAAGTACCTCGAGAACTACGAGCTGTTGCTGGTGCGCAAGCTGTGCATGTCGCGCAACCGGCTCATCAAGGCCTATCCGGCCAACGTGAAGCGCATCGGCTTCCTGGCCGCACTCGACAAGTCGGCCCCGTTCCCCCCCTGGATGGCGGCGCTGGGTTCCACCGCATACTGGGCGATCGGCAACTTCAAGACGAAGCGGCCGGCGTTTCTCAGCCCGAAGAAGATCGAGGCGCTCGAGCCGGTGATCGACACCACCGACGTTCGGGGCGGCGTCGAGTACTACGACGCCTACCTCAAGGACAACGACGCCCGATTCGTGTTCTCCTTCGTGCGGTCGGCCCTCGACGTCGGCGCCATTGTCGCCAACTACGTCGAGCTGCTCGGCGCCGCCCGCGACGGCGGGCTCTGGCATGCCCAGCTGCGCGACGTCGAGAACGACATCATGCTCACCTGCCGGGCCAAGGTGATCGTGAATGCCACGGGGCCCTTCGTCGACAACCTCAATCATCAGTGGGGCGTGCACACCGATCATCGCATCGTCTACAGCAAGGGCATCCACCTCGTGGTGCCCCGACTCACCAGGAGCGAGCGGGTCCTCGCCTTCTTCGACGACACCCAGCGTTTGTTCTACGTGATCCCGATGGGCAAGCGGTCGGTGATCGGTACCACCGACACCCGGGTCGACGATCCCTTCACCGCCGTCGACGACCACGACCGCAGCTTCCTGCTCGAGCAGATCAACGCCCGTCTCGACCTCGACTCTCCCCTCACGGTCGACGACATCATCGCCGAGCGCAGCGGCGTCCGCCCCCTCGTGGTGGCCAACGACGGTGACGACAAGCTCGACGTCGACTGGACCTCGCTGTCGCGCAAGCACGCCATCGAGGCCGACGCGGAGCAGAAGATCATCACCATCTTCGGCGGCAAGCTCACCGACTGCCTCAACGTCGGTGAGGAGGTCTGCGACGAAGTCGAGCAGTTCGGTGTCGACCTGGACCGCGATCGGCACGACTGGTACGGCGAACCCGGTCAGGACTCCCGCAAGGAGTTCTACCGACAGGCCCGGCTCATGCGTCTCGACGGTTTGCGGGCCAAGCCCGGCGTCGAGCCGTTGAGCGATCGTCTCTGGCGGCGGTACGGGCTACGGGCGTTCCCGATGCTCGAGGCCATTCGTGAAGACCCGCGCATGGGTGAAGACATCATGCACTCGGCCGACTACCTCCGAGTCGAGCTGCACCTCGCCGCCAGCACCGAGATGGTCACCCGGCTCGACGATTTCCTGCGTCGGCGCTCGAAGATCGACCTGGTGATCACCGACGACGACGTCCGCAACTCCGAGGGCCTCCGCGAGGTGGCCGAGATCCTCTTCGGCGACAGGGCCGACGAGAAGCTGGTGGAGTACTTCGGCGAGATCCCTGCGGGCGCCGCAGTCTGACTGCACTGCTCATGCGGGGGCTCCGCGCCGACGACACTACTGCGCTCTACGACATCAGCCTGAAGACGGGCGACGCCGCCGGTGGCGACGCCAGCAGCCTGTATGACGACCCGGAGCTGCTCGGTCACCTCTGGCTCGGCGCCTATCTGGCCCTCGAACCCGAACTGGTCCGCGTGGTCGAGGACGAGTCGGGTCTTCCGGTGGGTTTCGTCGTGGCCGCGCTCGACACCGTTCGATTCGAGCAGCTGTGCGAGACCGAATGGTGGCCGTCGTTGCGGGAGCGGTACCGCCGTCCGCACGCGAGCGCTCAGCCGTGGTCGCTCGACGAGCAGGCCATGGCCGCCATCCATCGTCCCGAGCGCACCGAGATCTTGTTGGCGCGCCAATACCCGTCGCACCTGCACGTCGCCCTGCTGCCCGAGGTGCAGGGTCTCGGCTGGGGTCGAACGCTGATCGAGTGGGTCTGCGAGGAGCTCGCGCTGCGGGGCTCGGACGGGGTGCATCTCGGTGTCGACGAGGGCAACCACCGCGCCATCGGCTTCTACCGCCATCTCGGCTTCACCGAGGTCCACGGCTTCGAGGGTGGCGTCGTGTTCGGGTGCCGATTCTGACCACCGAGTCGAGTTGCGGAGGCCGGAGCAGTTGCCCCGGCCCCCGAGTGCCGCCCGTCTGTGCTCTACACACCGCTGCCGGGTGCCGGGGTCGCGTGGCCGGCACCGGATCCGGGGGAAGAAACAAGAACCGGCTGGGTGACTTCTCCACGAAGGGTTCTGAGGTCTGCGTGGAGTTCGACGCCCGGCAGCGGTGTGTGTTGACCCGAGTATGCCCGGCGGGAGCCTCGGCAGGTTGATCCCGACTATGAACTCTGTGTTTCGGGTGGCGGCCTGGAGTTGCGCCGCTCAGGCGTCGGCCTGGTAGGGAGGCGCGGGGTCGTACTGGATGTAGCGCTGGGTGGTGCGAGCGTGGTCGACGCCGTGGATCTGGCCGATGAGCCACAGGGCCATGTCGATGCCGGCCGAAACCCCCTGGCTCGACACCACGTTGCCGTCCCGGACCCAGCGAGCGTCACGGACGACGGTGACCTCGCCCAGGCCCTCGAGGAGAGCTTCGGCGGCCCAGTGGGTGGCCAGTCGCTTGTTCTTGGCGACACCGCTCTGATGCAACACGAGCGAACCGGTGCACACGCTGGTGGTCCAGTCGGCCGTCGCTGCGATCTTGCCCACCCACTCGAGGATCACCGGGTTCTTCATCTCTCTGCGGGTGCCCATGCCGCCCGGCACGAGCAGCACGTCGACGGGCGGATGGTCGGTGAGGGTGTGATCGGGCAGCACCCGGAGCCCTTTGGCGCAGCGCACCGGCTCGAGCGATTCGGCGATGGTGACCACGGTGTCGGGTGCCTCGCCGGCGAGCTCGCGGCCCATCGACGACGCCGTGAAGACCTCCCACGGCCCGACGAAGTCGAGCTCCTCGGCTTCGTCGAACAACAGCAGTCCGAAGGTGGTCATGATGTCTCCCCGGTCGCCGCCACCCTAGATGTTCTGGAGCTCGAGCATCCGTTCCAGGTCGTCAGGCGTGCAGGCTGCCTTGTGGCTCCAGGCGGCAGCAGACGACGACGCGAGCGGAGCAGAGGTGCGACAATGTCCCGCGTGAGGTTTCCCCGACGATTCGACGCGGTGCTGATCCGCAACCAACGAGTCTCGCCGTGGCGGCGGGTCTATGCGGGCGTGACGGCTGTCTTCCTGATCACCATGGTCGGGACCCTCGGCTATGTGGTGCTCGGGCTCACGCCGTTCGACTCGCTCTACCAGACCATCATCACCATCACCACGGTCGGCTTCAGCGAGATCGGCGGCAGGGAGATCGACACTCATTACCGCGTATGGTCGCTGTTCCTGGTAGTGGTGGGGACCCTCTCGGCCTTGTACACGGTGTCGGTGTTCGTCGAAGCCGTGATCGAAGACAACCTGAACGACCGCATCCGGAGACGACGCATGAGAACCCGAATCGAAGAGCTGTCAGACCACGTGGTGGTGGCCGGTTGGGGTCGGGTGGGCCAGGCCATCGGCATGTTCGTGCGCCGCATGGGCCACGAGGTGGTCGTGATCGACAGCGATCCCGACGTCGACTCCAGCGGCTTCCTCCGCGTCGAAGGCCATGCCACGGAGGACTCGATACTGATGGCGGCCGGCATCCGCAGCGCCCACTCGTTGATCGCCGCATTGCCCAACGATCCCGACAATCTCTATGTGACCCTGTCGGCCCGGGCGCTCTGTCCCGACCTCTACATCGTGGCCCGTACCAGCCACCTCCGGAACGAGGCCAAGTTCACGCAGGCCGGCGCCAACAGGGTGGTGAATCCCCATCAGATCGGTGGCTCGCGCATGGGTGCCGTGGCGATGCAGCCCCACGTGGCCGAGTTCTTCGACGAGGTGCTGCACGACGACGAGCACGACGTCGCCGTCATCGAGTTCACGGTGCCCGCGGCGTCCCGAGCGCGGGGAATGCAGGTGGGCGAGTTGTCGCATCCTGGCGACGAGCGGGCGCTGGTGGTGGCACTGCGCAAGGACGGCCGCGTCGACTACCTGCCCAATCCCGATCCCAATGTCGTGCTGTCGGCGGGCGACGTGATCATTGCGGTGGGTTCGGCGGTGCAGCTCAAGGCGCTGGGGCGCATGATCGGCGACATCGAGGCGGCCGCCGAGATCCAGCTGGGGCACATGGACGAGACCTTCGAATAGCCGGTTCAGGCCGGTTCGAGGCTCACCGCGTCGCCGACGGCGAGGGTGCCGCACGACGGTCATGTCGAGTGCGCTTGCGCCAGGCCCCCGGTCCCCACGAAGCTTCACGTTCACGGACGGTCAGTGTACGGAGGGAAGATGACGGCAACGGTGGCGGCTCCTGCGGAGACCAACGCGATGTTCACCGGCGACGAGTTCCTCGCCAGCCTCGCCGACGGGCGCGAGGTCTGGTTCGACGGTGAGAAGGTGTCCGACGTCGCGACCCACCCGGCCTTCGCCAACGCGGCGCGCACGGTGGCGGGGATGTACGACGCGCTCCACGATCCCGAGACCGCCGACGTCCTCACCACGGTCGATCGGTTCGGCCACCGCACCCACCGTTTCTTCGCCCCGTCGTACAGCGCCGAGGAGCTGCGAGGCGCTCGAGGCGCCATCGAGCACTGGCAACGCATGGCCTACGGGTGGATGGGCCGCACTCCCGACTACAAGGCGGCGTTCATGGCCCAGCTGGCCGAGGGTCACGCCTACTACCGCGAGTACGGCGCCAACGCGCTCGAGTGGTACAAGCAGTCCGCGGCCAAGGTGCTGTTCATGAATCACGTGCTCATCGATCCGCCGGTCGATCGGGCGGCCGAGCGCATCGACGTCCGTGACGTGTTCGTCTCGCTCGATCGCAGCGACGACAACGGCATCTACGTGAGCGGCGCCAAGATGGTGGCCACCGGCTCGGCGCTGACCCACGCCACCTTCGTGGCGGTGAACTCGGGCGTGGCCGCCCGCATGGAGCCCGGCCGCGACGACGACATGGCCCTGGTCTTCATCACCGACATGAACACGCCCGGGGTCAAGCTCATCTGCCGGCCGTCGTATGAGGCCGCGGCCCGCAGCCCCTTCGAGGCGCCCCTGGCGAGCCGATTCGACGAGAACGACGCCGTGGTGGTGTTCGAGGAGGCGTTCATCCCGTGGGAGAACGTGCTGGTCTACCGCGACGTGGCGCTGGCGAAGGGCTTCTACGCCGAGTCGGGCTTCTTCAACCGGTACAACCTCCAGGGGTCGACGCGACTGGCGGTGAAGCTCGACTTCGCCGCCGGCCTCTTGCTGCGGGCCACCGAGGCGGCGGGCACCCGCAACTTCCGGGCCGTCGAAGCTGCGATCGGCGAGATCATCGCCATGCGCGAAACGGTCTGGGCTCTGACGACCGCCATGGTGGCCGAGCCCGAGCCGGGCATCGGAGGAACCGTCGTGCCTCGTCTGCAGACGGCGGCGGCGGCTCGCCTGTTCAACACCAACGCATGGAGCCGGGTGCGTGAGCTGTTCGAGTGCTACCTCGCCGGTGCACCCATCTACACGGTGTCGTCTCCGGCCGATCTCGATGCCGCCGAGCTGCGACCCACGATCGACCGCTACTTCCGGGGCACCGGGGTCGACGCCGAGCGCCGCATCAAGCTGTTCAAGCTCGTGTGGGATGCGCTCTACAGCGAGTTCGCGGGCCGCCACGCCTTGTACGAGCGGAATTACGCCGGGAACCAGGAGCAGCAGCGGCTCGACGTTTTGGGGTGGGCCGAGGCCCGTGGCGACGCCGACCGGATGCGGGCCATGGTCGACGACTGCATGGCCGATTACGACCTGAACGGCTGGGTGACCGGCTAGGCCCGCCCGCCTCACCGAATTTGATCGCCCGCGCGTATCACGGCGGCATCAGCGCGCTCCCGTTGTCGGTGGACAACATCCCGGCGACGAGAGGGAGCAGACCATGACGACGACGACAGAGCCCCAGGTGACGTGGGGCGACAGTTTCACGATCGAACCCGACGACGGGCGAGGATTCATCGTCCTGGCCCAGCGCAGCGCGACGTCGTTCGAGCTGCGGTCGAGCATTCGATTCAACGGCGACACCGGTCTGACCCGTCTCGGGATTTCCGACGACGCGATCGGGCGACTGCGACGCGTCGATGCGGCCGAGTTGACCGAGACCGATCTGGCCTCGATACCCCCGCCGTTCCGGTGGTGGATGAACACCTACGGCATCCACACGCCGGCCGCGCTGATCCACGACCGGTACATCGGCAGCCCCGACGGTCTGCCCGAGGGGGTCACCGAGCAGCACATCGATCGGTACTTCCGGTTCATGCTGCGCGATCTCGGCGTGCGGTTCGCGCGCCGATGGCTGATGTGGAGCGCCGTGGCCCTGAGAACCCGGTGCATGAGCGGCGGTCTGCGACGACTGACGCTGGCCCTGTGGGTGCTCGTCTCTCTTGTCGGCACGGCACTGCTCGTAGCGTCGATCGCGACCGGGTCGACGTGGGGAATCGCGGCAGGACTGTTGTTGCCGCTACCGACATCGCTGCTGTGGGGTCGACAGGCCGGCGCCGGCATCATCAGCGCCTACATCGGCCTGCCGTGGCTGCTCTTGCCGTCACTGATCGCGGCGGTCTTCGGCATCGCCTACCTGGTAGTGGAGGCAATCCTGAGCTCGATCTTCGATAGTGAGCCGGACGCAGTTCGCGCATCGACTGTCGACCCCCAACCGGCGACCGCGGCTCCCACGGCAGCCTGATCCCGGTTGCCGGCCCACGAGGTTGGTGAGCTGTGCCCGCATGGCTAGGATCAGTCTTCCACTCGACGCGGGGTGGAGCAGTCTGGTAGCTCGTCGGGCTCATAACCCGAAGGTCGTGGGTTCAAATCCCACCCCCGCCACCACAAA
>JAHEJN010000096.1 GCA_024638845.1 Acidimicrobiales bacterium
GGCAATGTCGGACCGCCTCATCATCCAGGGAGCGCGCGAGCACAACCTGTGCGACATCTCGCTCGACCTTCCCCGCGATCAGCTCATCGTCTTCACCGGCCTGTCGGGTTCGGGGAAGTCGTCGCTCGCCTTCGACACGATCTACGCCGAGGGCCAGCGTCGCTACGTCGAGTCGCTGTCGGCCTACGCTCGCCAGTTCCTCGGGCAGATGGACAAGCCCGATGTCGACTTCATCGAGGGGCTGAGCCCGGCCATCTCGATCGACCAGAAGTCGGCCAGCCGCAACCCGCGCTCCACGGTGGGAACCATCACCGAGGTGTACGACTACCTCCGGCTGCTGTTCGCCCGCATCGGCATCCCCCACGACCCCGAGACGGGCGAGCAGCTGGTGAAGCAGACCCCGCAGCAGATCGTCGATCAGGTGCTCGACCTGCCCGAAGGCACCCGCTTCCAGGTGCTGGCGCCGGTGGTCCGCGGCCGTAAGGGAACCTACGAGACGCTTCTGGCCCAGCTGGCCGGCATGGGCTTCGTGCGCGCCCGCGTCGACGGTGAGGAGATCGACCTCGGCGCCATCACCTCGGCCGAGGCGGCCCGCGAGGTCGTCGATCTCGGCCGCTACGAACAGCACGACATCGAGGTGGTGGTCGATCGACTGGTGCTGCGCGATGGCATCGAGCGCCGGCTCACCGAGTCGATGGAGGCCGCGCTGCACCTGGCCGAGGGCATGTCGCAGGTCGAGATCGTGCCCGGTCCCGACGATCCCGACGGCGAGATCACCGTGCTCACCTTCAGCCAGCACCTGTCGCGCCCGAGCGACGGCAAGTCGTTCGAGGCGCTGGCGCCCCGCAACTTCTCGTTCAACTCGCCCTACGGCGCGTGCACGACCTGCGACGGTTTGGGCACGACCTTCGAGGTCGACCCCGAGCTCGTCGTCCCCAATCCCGAGCTCACCCTCGACGAAGGGGCCATCGCGCCCTGGGCGGGTGGCCGCAGCCAGTACTTCGCCCGGCTGATCGAGGCGGTGGCCGAGGACAACGGCATCGATGCCCACACTCCCTGGAACCAGCTCGCGGCCAAGCACCGCAAGCTGTTGCTCGAAGGGGGCAGCAAGAGCAAGGTCACGGTGCGGTACAAGAACCGCTACGGCCGCACCCGTTCCTACAACGCCCGCTACGAGGGCGTGCTGCCGTACCTGCGGCGTCGTCACAGAGAGGCCGAGTCCGACTCCCAGCGCGAGCAGATCGAGGGGTACATGCGCGAGGTGCACTGCCGTACCTGCGGCGGGGCCCGGCTGAACCCGCTGTCGCTGGCGGTCACCATCGACGGTCACAACCTCCACGAGCTGTGCGCCATGAGTATCCGCGACTGCGCCGAGATGCTGGGGAGCCTGCACCTGTCCGAGCGCGACGCGATCATCGCCGCCGAGGTGCTCAAGGAGATCAACTCCCGGCTGGGGTTCCTGCTCGCGGTGGGCCTCAACTACCTGTCGTTGCATCGCTCGGCGGCCACACTGGCCGGTGGCGAGGCCCAACGAATCCGGCTGGCCAGCCAGATCGGCAGTGGCCTGGTGGGGGTGTTGTACGTGCTCGACGAACCGTCGATCGGTCTCCATCAACGTGACAACGCGCGCCTGATCGAGACGCTCATCCGTCTCCGCGACCTGGGCAACACGGTCATCGTCGTCGAGCACGACGAAGAGACCATCGCGGTGGCCGATCATGTCGTCGACATCGGCCCCGGGGCGGGCGAGCACGGGGGCCGGGTGGTGCACTCCGGTACGTTCGCCACGCTCAAGAAGAACAAGGACTCGCTCACCGGCCAGTACCTGGCGGGCAAGAAGAGCATTGCGGTGCCCGAGCTGCGCCGCAAACCCGGCGAAGAGTGGATAACCGTTCGGGGTGCGCGCGAGCACAACCTCCAGAACATCGACGTCGACGTGCCGCTCGGTTGTCTCGTGGGCATCACCGGCGTGTCGGGCTCGGGCAAGTCGACACTGGTCAACGACATCCTGCACAAGGCGCTGATGCAGAAGGTCTACAAGTCGCGCACACCGCCGGGGCTGCACACCGCAGTCGACGGCATGGAGGCGATCGACAAGGTCATCAATATCGACCAGGCGCCCATCGGCCGCACGCCCCGGTCGAACGCGGCCACCTACACGGGGGTGTTCGACCACATCCGCAAGCTCTTCGCCAAGACCAACGAGGCGAAGGTGCGGGGCTACATGCCGGGCCGGTTCTCGTTCAATGTCCGCGGTGGGCGCTGCGAGGCGTGTGCCGGTGACGGGACCATCAAGATCGAGATGCACTTCCTGCCCGATGTGTACGTGCCGTGCGAGGTGTGTCGGGGTGCCCGGTACAACCGCGACACGCTCGACATCCTGTGGAAGGGCCGGAGCATCGCCGACATCTTGAACATGCCGTGCGAGGAGGCGCTCGAGTTCTTCTCGGCCCAGCCGAACATCTCCCGCCACATGCAGACCCTGGTCGACGTCGGGCTGGGGTACATCCGGCTGGGCCAGCCGGCGCCCACCCTGTCGGGGGGCGAGGCGCAGCGGGTGAAGCTGGCGTCCGAGCTGGCCAAGCGCAGCACCGGCCACACCATGTACATCCTCGACGAGCCCACCACGGGCTTGCACTTCGAGGACATCGGCAAGCTGCTGGGCGTGCTCAGTCGTCTGGTCGATCAGGGCAACACGGTGGTGGTGATCGAGCACAACCTCGACGTCATCAAGACGGCCGACTGGCTGGTCGATCTCGGCCCCGAGGGTGGCGACGGAGGGGGCACCGTGGTGGTCGAGGGCCCGCCCGAGCTGGTGGCCAAGACCAAGGAGAGCCACACCGGCGGCTTCCTGAAGCCCCTCCTCAACATCTGAGCACCTCCGGTCACCGTCTCAGGGTTCGGTCGCGGTCGAGCCGTGCCCGGTCGTGGCTCAGGTGGCGAGCGCGGCCTCGATGGCGGCGGTGCCATCGACGAGTGCAGCTCGCTGCGGATCGGTGAGGGTGGAGAACGCCGGTTCGAGCATCGACGTCGTGAGGGCTTCGGCGTCCTCCCATCGGGCACGATGGTCGTCGGTCACGACCGGAGGGTCGGCGGCCCAGCCGAAGTTGGCGACATCGTCGGGACGCCTGATGGCGTGGGCGATGTGGCTAGGGAGACCACAGGCGGCAAGGGCCACGAGGTGCGCCGATCCGCGCAGCTCGCGCAGGACGGTGACCTGGTGGAGCGCAGCGGCTGGGGCGTCGTCGGGCACCGGTTCGGCCCGGAAGCCGGCGAACAGCGCCAAAGCTTCGGCGTGGGCCGCGGCGACGACGGCCGACGCGGCATCGACGAACGAGTCGAGCCCGGCGGCGCCGGTGAGCGTTAGGCGGCCGAGGTCGTGGTTGCAGGCGAGGTAGGCACGCGCCGCGTCACGCGGTGCCACGTGCTCTCGGCCGGTGTTCCACATCTTGGCTATGAGGCCGGGGTGGAAGTACCCGAAGGCGCTGTGCACGACGTCGGCCTCGCAGTCACCCAGCACGCCGCCCCGGCCGAGCACGTAGAACCGGAATCCGTCGAGGCCCAGCTCCTTGCCCTTGGCCAGGGTGTCGGGGTGGAACATGAAGGCCGAGCCGAGCGTGTAGATGGGTGGGGCGACGGCGGCGATGGCTTCTCGTTCGTTCATCTCCTCATCCTCGCATCCCTGACGAGATCGGCCGATTCGGGACGCGGGGGAGGGGCGTAGGCTGCTCGGCGTGGTTCAGCGTCCGCCAACCGGCACCATTCCCGAGACGCCCGGCAGCTACCAGTTCAAGGACGCCGAGGGTCGGGTCATCTATGTCGGCAAGGCGAAGTCGCTGCGAGGCCGGCTGAACAACTACTTCGGCACGCCCCACAACCTGCCGGTGCGCACTCGTCAGATGGTCGAAACGGCCGAGACGGTCGAGTGGGTACAGGTCGACACCGAGGTCGATGCCCTGCTGTTGGAGTACGCGCTGATCCAGCGGCATCAGCCCCGGTTCAACGTGCGCTATCGGGACGACAAGAGCTATCCGTTCCTCGCGGTGACCACCGCCGACGAGTGGCCGCGGGCGATGGTGATCCGGGGCAAGCACAAGAAGGGCAACCGCTACTTCGGGCCCTTCGGCCACGCCTACGCGATCCGTGAGACCCTCGACCTCTTGTTGCGAACGTTCCCCATCCGCACGTGCAGCGACGGCAAGTTCGACCGGCACGCCAAGCTGGGCAAGCCCTGCCTGCTGTTCCACATCGAGAAGTGCGCGGGACCCTGCGTGGGCGAGGTCGACGACCTCGACTACAAGGTGATGGTGGCGGAGCTGTTGGCCTTCCTCGAGGGCAACACCGACGAGGTCGTGGCCCGGCTCGAGGGTGAGATGAGCCAGGCGGCCGAGAATCTCGAGTTCGAGCTGGCCGCCAGGCATCGTGACCGCCTGGCCAGCGTGCGCAAGGCCATCGAGAAGCAGCAGATGGTCGGTGCCCGCAGCGAGGACTTCGACGTGATCGCCCTGCACGACGACGAGCTCGAAGCCGCGGTGCAGGTGTTCTACGTGCGCAAGGGTCGGGTGATGGGCCGCCGTGGATTCATCGTCGACAAGGCCGAGGAGCTGACCCGGGCCGAGCTGGTGAGCCGGGCGCTCGAGCGCCTGTACTTCGGGGACAATCCGCTCGGTCATCCCAAGCGGGTGTACGTGCCCGAGCTGCCCGACAACCAGGAGTTGTACGAGGAGTGGCTCACCGAGATCCGGGGCTCGGCGGTGGAGATCGCCGTTCCCCAGCGGGGCGACAAGCGGCAGCTGCTCGAGACCGTGACCCAGAACGCGACGGAGGCCTTCACCCGCAACCGACTGAAGCGGTCGAGCGATCACAACTCGCGCTCGCGGGCGCTGAACGAGCTCCAGCAGCGACTCGGGCTCGACGAGGCTCCCCTGCGCATCGAGTGCTTCGACATGAGTCACCTCCAGGGCACCGACTACGTCGGTTCGATGGTGGTGATGGAAGACGCCCTGCCGAAGAAGAACGAGTACCGCCGGTTCAAGATCAAGACCGTCGACGGCAACGACGACTTCGCCGCCATGGAAGAGGTCTTGCGTCGGCGCCTCACCGCCTATCTGATCGATCGCGAGAAGCCCATCGACGCGCGCGGCAAGTTCTCGTATCCGCCGCAGCTGTTGCTGGTCGACGGCGGCAAGGGGCAGCTCGGCGTGGCGGTCAAGGTGCTCGACGAGCTGGGGCTGGCCGAGGAGATCCCGGTTGCGTCGCTGGCCAAGCAGTTCGAGGAAGTGTTCATCCCTCAGCGCAGCGAGGCGATACGCATCCCCCGCCAGAGCGAGGCCCTGTACCTGCTGCAGCGGATTCGCGACGAGAGCCACCGCTTCGCCATCACCTACCACCGGCAGCTGCGGGACAAGCGCATGACCAAGTCGGTGCTCGACGACATCCCCGGGCTGGGCCCGAGTCGCCGGAAGCGGCTCGTGAAGGAGCTCGGCGGCGTTCGCGCCGTGCAGCGGGCCGACCTGGCCGGGCTGAAGGCGCTGAGCTGGCTGCCCGACTCCGTGGCCCAGTCGGTGTACGACCACCTCCATCAGCACGGACCGTGACCGTGGCCGGTGACGAGCTGTGGGAACGCCACGCCGACTGGTGGCAGCGGGAATTCACCGACGGTGCCGATCCCGAGTACACCGAACAGATCATGCCACTGGCCCTCGATTTGTTGGCCGGCTTCGAGCGGGTGCTCGACGTGGGCACCGGCGAGGGCCAGATCGCCCGCATCCTCCAGCACCAGGGTGCCGTCGTCACCGGGATCGACGTGGCAGCGGCGCAGATCGACGAGGCTCGCGCTCGCGGGGGAGGGCCACGGTATGTGCGCGGTGTGGCCCATGATCTTCCCTTCGACGACGAGTCGTTCGATGCGGCCATCGCCTGCCTGGTGTTCGAGCACATCGACGAGCTCGATCGTTCGCTGGCCGAGGTGGCCCGCGTGTTGCGGCTCGGTGGGCGTTTCGCCCTGTTCCTGAACCACCCGCTCCTGCAGACACCCGGCAGCGGCTGGATCGACGATCACATGATCGAGCCCCCCGAGCAGTACTGGCGTATCGGGCCCTATCTGGTCGAGACGGCCACGATCGAGCAGGTGCAGAAGGGCGTGTTCATCCGGTTCGTACACCGGCCGCTCAACCGGTACGTGAACGGCATGGCCGACGTCGGCCTGCACCTCGTGCGCATGCTCGAACCGGCGCCACCACCGGGATTCCTGGCCAAGGCCCACGAGTACGTTTACGCGTCGACGGTTCCCCGCCTGATGGTATTGGTGGCCGAGCGAATGGTCTGACCGTCGGTCTCCGACAGGAACTAAGGTCGGCGCCGAGATGCGCGAACTCGTTGTCTTCACCGGTCTCTCGGGCGCCGGCCGGTCCTTGGCGGGCGACACCCTCGAAGACCTGGGCTGGAAGGTGATCGACAACCTTCCGCCCGCGCTCATCCCGCCCCTGCTCGAAGAGGCGGCCAAGCCCGAGTCGGGCCTCGATCGGGTGGCGCTGGTGCTCGGAGCGGCACCCGACCAGTCGCAGGTCGGTCCGGCCGTCGAGCTGTTGCGTTCCACCGAAGGCCCGGTGCGAGTGGTGTTCCTCGAAGCGCGCACGCGGGTGTTGGTACAGCGGTACGAGAGCGTGCGCCGGCGCCATCCCCTCGACGACGGGCGGGGCCTCGAGGCGGCCATCAAGGCCGAGGCCGAGGCGCTCGAGACGGTGCGAGCCCACGCCGACCTGGTGATCGACACCAGCGACTTCAACGTGCACGCGCTACGGGCGAGGCTGCAGCAGGCCTTCGACACGACCAATGCCGGTCTGAACGCTCGCGTGCTGTCGTTCGGCTACAAGCACGGTCTGCCCCTCGATGTCGACCTCGTCTTCGACTGCCGGTTCCTGCCCAACCCGCACTGGGACGACGAGCTGCGGCCCTACACGGGGCTGCAGCAGCCGGTGGCCGACTTTCTGGCCGAGCAGGAGCTCACCGGCCAGTTCCTCCAACGCCTCGATGAGATGCTCGACCTGCTGCTGCCGGCCTATCTCGACGAGGGCAAGTCGTACCTCACTCTGGCTTTCGGATGCACCGGTGGCCGGCATCGGTCGGTGTGGATGGCCGAGCAGGTGGCCGAGCGCCTGCGGGCCAAAGGTCTTTCGCCTACGGTTGCCCATCGCGATGTCGGCGAATAGTGGGCGTTATCGCACCGGTGACCCCGTAGAGTCGGCCCGGCGGGTGCCAGCGGCGCCACCGTCCACCAGATCAATCGAAGAAGGCTCAGGAGACAGCACATGACCATTCGTGTCGGTATCAACGGATTCGGACGCATCGGGCGCAACCTCTTCAGGGCCGCCAAACAACAGGGCGCCGACATCGACTTCGTCGCAGTCAACGATCTCGGTTCGCTCGAGACCATGGCCCATCTGCTCCAGTACGACTCGGTGATGGGCCGATTCCCGTCGCAGGTCGGCGTGACCACCCACGGGCTGACCGTCGATGGCGACGTGCTCCAGGTGCTCAGCGAGCGCGACCCCAAGGCGCTGCCGTGGGGCGATCTCGGGGTCGACGTGGTGATCGAGTCCACCGGCATCTTCAACTCGCGCGACAAGGCCGCCATGCACCTCGAGGGCGGCGCACCGTTCGTGATCGGCTCGGCCCCGGTGTCGGGTGCCGACTACACGTTCGTGTACGGCGTGAACCACCAGGACTTCGATCCCGAGACCCACAAGGTCGTGTCGAATGCGAGCTGTACAACCAACTGCTTCGTTCCCATGGTCAAGGTGCTCGACGACAGCTTCGGCATCGAGAAGGGCCTGATGACGACCGTGCACGGCTACACCGGCGACCAGAACATCGTCGATGGCCCGCACAAGGATCTGCGCCGCGCTCGCGCCGCGGCCATCAACATCATTCCCACCTCCACCGGCGCCGCACGAGCCACCAGCCTGGTGCTGGCCGCCATGGACGGCAGGCTCGATGGCATCGCCCTGCGGGTGCCTGTGGTCGACGGCTCGCTCACCGACTTCACTGCGGTGGTGTCGAAGGACGCCACCGCCGACGAGATCAACGCCGCGTTCGAGGCGGCGGCCAGCGAGGGCCCCCTGGCCAGCGTGCTCGAGTACAGCACCGCTCCGCTGGTGAGTACCGACATCGTCGGTTCGCCGGCCTCGTGCACGTTCGATTCGGGTCTCACCATGGCCATGGGCAATCTGGTGAAGATCGCGGGCTGGTACGACAACGAGTGGGGCTACTCCAACCGTCTGGTCGACATGATCGGCGTGGTCGGCGGCGCCCGCTGACGAGCACCGCGGTGACCGGTCACATACCCCGCCTCGAGGATCTCGGCGACGTCGACGGCAAGCGTGTGCTGGTGCGCGCCGATTTCAACGTTCCCCTCGACGGCGGGACCATCACCGACGACCTGCGGGTGCGGGCCGCGCTGCCCACGCTTCGGTGGCTCATCGACCGTGGTGCGATCGTCACCGCGTGCAGTCATCTGGGGCGGCCGAAGGGCGAACCCGATCCTCGCTATTCGATCCAGCCGGTCCGCCATCTCCTCGCGCAGCTCGCACCGGATGTGCAGCTCCTCGAGAACCTGCGGTTCAACCCCGGCGAAACAACCAACGATCCGGCGTTCGTGCGCGACCTGATCGCCGGAGAGGACCTGTACGTGAACGACGCCTTCGGCGCGTCGCATCGGGCCCACGCCAGCATCGTGGGGCCACCGCAGTTCGTGCCGTCGGCGATGGGCCGGTTGCTCGAGCGTGAGGTCGACGTGTTGCTGGGCGTGCGCAACGCACCCAAGCGACCCTTCGTCGGCATCCTCGGCGGAGCCAAGGTCGGCGACAAGCTCGGTGTGATCGAGGCGCTGCTCGAGGTGTGCGACACGCTCATCGTGGGTGGCGGCATGTGTTACACGTTCCTGGCCGCCCAGGGCCATTCGATCGGCGACTCGCTGTTCCAGCCCGAGTACGTCGACCGCTGCAAGGCCCTGCTCGAGTCCGGTGCGCCCATCCGCCTACCTCACGATCTCACCGCCATGGGTCCCGACGGCACGCTGTTCGACCCGGCAGCCGGGGGCGACGTGCGCCAGATCGGTGTCGATGTGCCCGACGGTTGGCAGGGTCTCGACATCGGCCCGGGAACGGCAGCCGAGTTCACCGACATCATTCTCGAGGCCCGCACGGTGTTGTGGAACGGTCCGATGGGCGCTTTCGAAGACCCCCGATTCGTGGCCGGCACCAAGACGGTGGCCCAGGCCATGGCCGACTCGAAGGCCTTCACCATCGTGGGCGGAGGGGACAGCGCCGCGGCGGTGGCGCAGTTCGGGCTGGCCGGCGACATCGACCATGTCTCCACCGGCGGTGGGGCGTCGCTCGAGCTGATCGAACAGGGCGACCTACCCGGACTCGACGCACTACGAGGAGCACCCAATGCCACGTAAGCCGCTCATCTCGGGCAACTGGAAGATGAACCTCAACCACTTCGAGGCGATTCAGCTCATCCAGAAGCTCGGCTATGCCCTCGACGGCGACGATCTCGACGCGTGCGATGTGTCGGTACATCCGCCCTTCACCGATCTGCGGTCGGTGCAAACCGTGCTCGATGCCGATCGGATCCCGATCGCGTTGGGTGCGCAGCACTGCCACTTCGAGACCAGTGGGGCGTTCACGGGCGAAGTGTCACCGGCCATGCTGGCCAAGCTCGACGTCACCTACGTGATCGCCGGGCACAGCGAGCGGCGTCAGATCTTCGGCGAGACCGACGAGATGGTCAACGCCAAAGTGCGGGCCATCCTCACCAACGGCATGACGCCGATCATGGCGTGCGGCGAAACCCTCGACGAGCGCGAGGCGGGCGAGGCCGAGGCGAGAGTGCAGTCGCAGGTCGTGGCCGGGTTGGCCCAGATCTCCGCCGATCAGGTCGCGAACCTGGTGATCGCCTACGAGCCCATCTGGGCCATCGGCACCGGGGTGACTGCGTCGTCGACCGACGCCGAGGCGATGTGTGCCCATGTTCGCCGCGTGGTCGGCGACAACTGGGGTGGCGACGCCGCCCAATCGGTTCGCATCCAGTACGGCGGGTCGGTCAAGGGCGGGAACGCGGCCGAGCTGATGAGCCAGCCCGACGTCGACGGTGCGCTGGTCGGCGGCGCCAGCCTCGACGCCGACGAATTCGCCCGCATCGTGCAGCATCGGCTTCTGTGACCGACGCGACGTAGTCGGCACGCCACGCCGCTAGCCTTTCCGACGTGCTGATCGTCGTTCTCATCATTCAGGTGGCCTCGTCTCTCGCCCTGCTCGGCCTGGTGCTGTTGCACAGCGGCAAGGGAGGCGGGCTCTCCGACATGTTCGGCGGCGGCATGGGCGCGGCCGCGGCCGGCTCCACCGTGGTCGAGAAGAACCTCGATCGCATCACGGTGCTGGTGGCGATCGTGTTCGCCTTCAGCACGCTCGCTCTCGCCCTGATGCTCGACGAGTAGACCGTGCTGGTGGCGGGGCCACCGACATGTTGAGGGAGAAGTAGCACCAGTTCGGGTATGCCGTGCGGTGAGCGAGACAGCGATCAGTTCGCGTCGATGCAGACCCACTTGCTTCATCTTCTATCAGGTGCCCACATCGGCCCGCGGTGGACCAGCCGCCGTGTGTTGGTGCACCAGGTCGAGCCTGTAGGATGGCGCACCGCTCGGCTCGCCGGGCAGCCACGTCGGAGTGGCGGAATTGGCAGACGCGCCAGCTTGAGGGGCTGGTGCCCTTAGGGGCGTGGGGGTTCAAGTCCCCCCTCCGACAC
>JAHEJN010000097.1 GCA_024638845.1 Acidimicrobiales bacterium
TCGACAGGGGCAGGCGTCGCACTCGCAGGCGGCGCCTGGGGTGGCGCCAGGACGGGCGTTCCTGTCGGCGCGACCGTCACCACGACGGTCGCCGACACGGTGTCGACGCTGTCGCTGATGGTGTAGCTGAAGACGTCGGTTCCCGTGAAGCCCGAGTTGGGCGTGTAGGTGATGGTGTCGTCGGCGTTCACGGCGGCGATGCCATTGGTGGGTTGGGTCACTGCGACGATCGCCAGCGGGTCGCCGTTGGGATCGAAGTCGTTGGCCAACACCGGGATCCCGACCGGCGTGGCGGCAAGGGTTGCGGCAGTGTCGTCGACAGCCACGGGGGCTGCGTTGAGCACGCGAATGATGACGGTTGCGGTGACCGTGTCGTCGCCGTCACTGATGGTGTAGGTGAAGCTGTCGTCACCCTTGAACCCGGGGTTCGGGGTGTAGGTGATGATGCCGACGGCGTCGACGACGGCGGTGCCGTTGGCGGGTGAGGCCACTCCGATGACCGACAGCGGGTCGCCGTTGGGGTCGAAGTCGTTGGCCAGCACGGGAATACTGACGGAGGTGTCGGTGTCGGTGATGCGCCGGTCGGCGCCCGCAACGGGCGGGCTGTTGGGCACGGTGACGGTGACGGTGGCGGTGGCGGCGTCGGTGCCGTCGCTGACGGTGTAGGTGAAGGTGTCGTCGCCTTTGAACCCCGGGTTGGAAGTGTAGGTGACGGTGCCGGCCGGGCCGACGACGGCGGTACCGTTGGCCGGCGACGTCACGTCGATGATTGTGAGCGGATCGGTGTTGGGGTCGGAGTCATTGGCGAGCACAACGATGTCGACCGGTATCGCCGGCCCCGTCGAGGCAGTGTCGTCGACCGCGACCGGTGCCGCGTTCGACACGGTCACCGTGACAGTGGCCGTCGCCGTCTGGCTGCCGTCGCTGATGGTGTAGGTGAACGTGGCGATGCCCTTGAACGAAGCGGCCGGAGCGAACTCGACCGTGCCGTCGCCGTTGTCGGTGACGACACCGGTTGCGGTGCCACCCGGAGGTTGGGTCACGGCGACGACGGTAAGGGGGTCGCCGTTGTCATCGAGGTCGTTGGCCAACACCGCGACATCGACGGCCACCCCCGAAGGTGTCGTGGCGGCGTCGTCGACTGCGACCGGTGCTGCGTCGGGGACGGTGACGACGACGGTTGCGGTCGCCGTGTCGCTGCCGTCGCTGATGGTGTAGGTGAACGTCGCGATGCCCCGGAACGCCAGAGCAGGAGCGAATGTGATGGTTCCGGACCCGCTGTCGGTCACGACGCCGGTCGCTGCTCCGCCGACGGGCTGCGTCACCGCCACGATCGAGAGCGGATCGGCGTTCGCGTCGGTGTCATTGGCGACCACATCGATGGTGATCGGCGTGTTCGGAGGAGTCGCGGCCGCATCGTCCACCGCCGCTGGGATCGCATTGGCGACCGTCACGGTGACGACCGCCGCGCCGTATCCACCCTGACCATCGGCAATCGTGAACGGAAACGAGTCCAGACCCTTGAACGCCGGGTCCGGCGTGTAGGTCACCGTCCCGTCGACGTTCACCACGACCGAGCCATCGACTGCAGGGCCTGCGGCCACGGTGGAGATCGGGTCGCCGTCAGGATCGGTCGCACCCGACAAGACCGCGACCACCACAGGCGTCGCCGCTGCCGTCGGCACGGCTTGATCCACCGCCACCGGTGGGTTGTTCAGGCCGACGGAAGCGCGGGCGGTGTTGTTGCCCGAAAGCAGATCGAGGTTGGAGCCGACGACCGACGCGACGTTGGTGACGGTTCCCGAACCGGACGCGGCCACTGCCGAGACGTCGATGATCGCGGTGCCGCCGACTCCGAGGCTCCCGAGGTCGCAGTCGACGATCGCGCCGGTGGCGTCGACCGTGCACGACCCCTGGCTGGCCGTGACCGTGCCGACCGTGAGCCCCGACGGAAGAGTGTCGGTGACGACCGCCGCTGGTTCGGCGGCGGGGCCCCGGTTGACCACGACCAGCTGGAAGTCGGCCGTTCCGGGCACTGTGACCGGTGCAGCCGGCCCGAACTTGAGGAGCGAGAGGTCCGAATGGGAACGGGGAGTCAGAACCACTGCGTTGGAGACGCCTTCGAGCGGCAGCCCCGAGGTGGCGCCGCGGTAGGAGACCGTGGCGACGTTGGTGAGCACGTCGTTGCCCGGCACATCGTCGACGGTTACCACGAACGACACCGACGCCGTTGCGCCGATCGGCATGCTTCCGCCGGCCGAGGCCGAAGCTCCCGTACCGAGTCGCGCGGTGATGCGGGGCGGCGTCGCCGCCAGCTCGCCGGCATCATCGCCCGGGGCGTCGGTGACCGCCTGGCCGCCGATCCGGAGGGTGCCGGCCACATAGGAGGACCCATCGGGAATCAGGTCGGACACGACCACCCCGCTGGCGCCGTCCTCGCCGTCGTTGACGAGCTGGATCGTGTAGAGGATCTCGTCGCCCACGTCCAGCGAGCCGCCGTTCAGATCGAGCCCCGACTTCGACACCTCGAGCCGGGGCGCGAACAACTCGGTGGAGAACGACACGACGCCCGGAAAGTACGTGTCGTTGTTCGTGTTCAGGTTGACGGTGGCCGACGTGGCGCTGTTGGCGAGGACGCCGTTGGCGTTGATCGTGTCAACGTCGAAACCCAGCATGTTCGTCTGGAACGGGTCGCCCGTCGTGATGGTGGTGTTCAACCCGGTGAGGCTGCTGTTGAAGAAGTTCGTCGCCGGGTTCAACGAGTTGGTCAACGGCGTCGCGTTCAGGCGAAGGCTGTCGCCCAACAGACCCAGATCGCCCTCGTAGGCAACGACCCCGACCCTCGATCGCACGGGGCCGGTCGGCGGTGTGAGAAAACCCGACACTGGTATGGCCACGTTCTGGTCCGCCGCCGGTGTCTGTTGGACAACGGCGTAGCCGTCGAACACCGTCAGGTTGCGCAGCGGCTCGTTCGGATCCTGGTAGGCGATGACAAGAGCCCAGCCGCCGTATCGATCGTTCCCCCGGCCGGCCTGGAGGTTGGCAACCGTGTACTCACCCGACCGCGCTGCGGACACGAGGTCGGTGACGTCGGCGAACCCTTGGTACCTCACACCGCCGGAAACCGGGGACGTGTCGACCTGGTTGGCGGTGATGGGTACATAGCTGGCGCTGGCCGGCGTGCGGAGCAGGACCTGCCCGCGTGCGGCTGGGTTCGGGGCCGCCGAGCCCCCAGGACCGGCGGTGGTGTCGGCCCCCCAGTAGAGGCCGGCCCACGCGACGGTCGACGTGGCGGGGATGGCGACGGTGTTGCGACTGGAATTGAACGTCGCTGCATCGCCGTCGATGTCGATGAAGATCATCGAGTAGTTGTTGTCGTTGTTCGCCGCAAGTGTCGGCGCTGTGCCCGTTCGAGCGGCGAGACAGCTCGTCGCCGTTGGCGGGCAGGTGAGCAGTGCATTGCCGGTCATGACGATCGCGCCGGTCGTGTTCAGCGTGAAGCGGGTGCCGAACGGTCTGATCACCGCAGCCTCGGCCGGTGGTGAGACCGTGATGCCGAACCCCGCGAACAGCAACAGCGTCGCCAGCACGGTGAACACGGGAGAACGGAAGCAACGCATGGGCACCGCACTTCGAATTGTCGGGGCCGCGACGCGACCTAGACGCAATCAGTCGGCACGATCCGACGGTTCATGAGGCGTCCGGAGGTTCTTCTCCGGCGTCAATCAGACGACCCGGCTGGCACCCGGTGTCAGGAGCGTGTGGTCACGACGTGTGCGGGTGCGTCGAACACCATTTGGCCGTCGTCGGTCACGTAGTGGCTCATGGCGTCTTCGGCGTCGGCGAGGATCAGCTCGATCACCTCGTCGTCGAGGAACACGCCCATCACCGGGAGCCAGCCCCGCAGGTCGGCCTCGACCATCGTGCGCACGCTCGGGAACCGGGCAGTGCCGTGCTGCGTGTCGATCGACACCGCCGACGCCCCGGCCTCGGCGAACAGGCTCCGCAGCTCGTCGGTGTCGCCGAGCACGAAGGGCGCCCTGAGCGCGTCGGCGGCGGCCCGACCGGCTCGCCGATTCAACAGATCGATCGAGATCGGGTACGCCTCGGAGCGGTCGAGCGCCTCCCACACCGCCACGACGACCCGGCTACCGGGCTTCGCGCAGCGGAGCATCTCGCCGATGGCTCGCGCGGGGTCGGGGAAGAACATCAGACCGAACTGACTGACCACGGCGTCGAACTCGTCGTCGGCGAAGGGAAGCTCGGACGCGTCGCCCTCGGTCCAGGTCACGCCCGGCTCGATGCTCTCGGCCACGGCGAGCATTCCGGCTCCGATGTCGAGCCCCGTCACCGCACCCGTCGGCCCGACTCGACCGAGGGCCTCACGAGCAACCACGCCGGTGCCGCACGCCACATCGAGCAGGCGGTGGCCCGTTGTCACCCCGGCGGCGTCGAGCACGGGCTCGACCCATTGTCGAAACAAGGCGTTGACATGCAGGCCCTCGTAGGCCCACGCGGCTTCTACGGCTGGGTCCGGCTGATCCGACATCGCGCCCCCGTTGTGGCGACTTCCGACTTCGAACGTAGTCAAATCGGCGTGAGGCGACCACTCGGCGTCGACGAAGCGGTCCGAGCGCCTGCGGCGTGCCACGCACCGAAGGCTTGCTGTAGTTTCACTGCGCCGACCCACAGGAGAGAAGATGCGACGCTTGGTTCTCACAACGGCTCTCGCCTCCGAGCTGGCCGGAGAGGAGATCGCTAATGCCAGTCCAGTCGCCGGGTGACCGAGGGGGCCCGGCGAGACCGACGAGCCTGGCCGTACTCACCAGCGGCGGCGACGCCGCGGGCATGAACGCAGCCGTTCGTGCAGTGGCCCGAACCGGCGCGCACATCGGCCTTCCCGTCTACGCGGTCATCGAGGGCCTGCAGGGCCTGGTCGACGGCGGCGACGCCATCCGCCTGCTCACGTCGGATGACGTCGGCGGCATCCTCCATCAAGGCGGGACGGTGCTCGGCACGGCTCGCTGCGAGGCGTTCCGGACGAGGGACGGTCGACGGCGAGCAGCCCGCAACCTGCTCGAACACGGCATCGATGCCCTGGTCGTCATAGGGGGCGACGGCAGCCTGACCGGTGCCGAGATCTTCCGCGAGGAGTGGCCCGGGCTGGTGGAAGAACTGGTCGGCGCGGGAGACGTCGACCCGGCTGTGGCCGCCGCCCATCCACGCCTGACCATCGTGGGGCTCGTCGGTTCGATCGACAACGACATGTACGGGACCGACATGACCATCGGTGCCGACACCGCGTTGCATCGCATCACCGAGGCCATCGACGCCATCCACAGCACCGCCTCGAGCCATCAGCGCTCCTTCGTCATCGAGGTCATGGGGCGCAATTGCGGCTACCTGGCCCTCATGAGCGCCGTTGCCGCCGGCGCCAACTGGGTTCTCATCCCGGAGAGCCCCCCCGACACCGACGACTGGGCCGAAACGATGTGCGAGACCCTCGCCGAGGGACGGCAGATCGGTCGACGTTCCAATCTGGTCATCGTCGCCGAGGGAGCTCGCGACCGTCACGGGCGACCGATCACCGCAAGTCAAGTCAAGGAGATACTCGAGGAAGGACTCGGGGAAGACACGCGGATAACGAGCCTGGGCCATGTGCAACGAGGCGGCGCACCGAGTGCGTTCGACCGGTACCTGAGCACGTTGCTCGGCCACGCTGCGGTCGAACAGCTTGCCTACTCTCCAGGAGGCGAGTCAAAGCTCATCGGGATTCGCGAGAACCACATCGTGAGCTCACCGCTGACCGAGTGCGTGGAGAAGACCCGCGAGGTCGCGAGCGTCATCGCCGATCGCGACTACGACACGGCGATGGACATGCGGGGAGGGAGCTTTCGCGACTCGTTTCGGATGATCCGGACGATGGTGCGCGCCCATCCCCACGCACCCGTACCGGGTCGACGTCGACTGCGGCTGGTCGTCCTGCACGGCGGAGGCCCTGCGCCTGGCATGAACACGGCGGTTCGGGTGGCAGTGCGGGTCGGCATCGACCTGGGGCACACGGTGCTGGCCGCGCGAAGGGGATTTCGCGGCCTCAAGAACGGCGACTTCGAAGAGATGGACTGGATGAGCGTGAGTAGCTGGGTCTCGCGTGGTGGAGCCGAGCTGGGCACCAGTCGGTTCATCCCCCGAGGTGACGACGTCGAAGCCGTCGCGTCACAGTTGGAGGCGCACCAGATCGATGGCGTGCTCATGATCGGAGGCTGGTCCGGCTACCAAGCCGCATACGCGCTCCACAGCCGACGGCACGAGTATCCCGCGCTGACCACCCCTATCGTCTGCCTGCCCGCGTCGATCAACAACGACCTGCCCCGATCCGAGATCAGCATCGGCGCCGACACCGCACTCAACAGCATCGTCACCGATGTCGACAAGATCAAGCAGTCAGCGGTGGCTTCCGGCCGCTGTTTCGTGGTGGAAGTGATGGGCCGCGACTGCGGCTACTTGGCCCTCATGAGCGGTCTGGCCACTGGCGCCGAACGGGTCTACCTGCCGGAGGAAGGTGTCTCACTGAGCGACCTCCAGACCGATGTCACCGATCTGAGAGAACGTTTCGCCGGTGGTAAGCGGCTGGGACTCTTCATCCGCAGTGAGCACGTGGACGACATCTACACGACCAGCTTCATCCACTCCCTGTTCCAACGCGAGGGCGGAGGTCTCTTCGAGGTGCGTCAAGCCATCCTCGGCCACGTGCAGCAGGGCGGTGATCCCTCGCCATTCGACCGGACACAGGCCACTCGCCTGGCCTCTGAGTGCGTCAACTATTTGGTGGAGCAAGCCGTCGCCGAGACGCCGGCGAGCGCCTTCATCGGCCTCCAGAGTCGCAGTGTGGAATTCACGCCGCTCGACGAGCTCCCGTCACTGATCGAGCCGACCGCCCACCGTCCCCTCCTCCAGGAATGGATGGCCCTACGACCCGTGGCGCAGATCATGGCACGATCGTGACCTGCGGCTCCTCGCCGCGATGGTCAGAGGTCCCAGACGATCGGCACGAGTGGATCCGGCGTGTAGACGCAGTAGGACCCTGTGTTCACGCTCTGTTCGAGGTGCGCCGCGAGATCCGGGTGATGCTGCCCCAAGCGCCCCAGCGCATAGCGGATCGACCGAGTCACGCTGGTTCGGGCCCGCTCGGATGTGCCGCCTACCGATCGAGGACGACCGCCGAGTCCGGTGGCTTGCGTCAGCTCGCGGATCAGGTACTCGCGGTCGCGCTCCGCCAGCTCGACCCGGCCCAGATCGTTCTTCTGTGTGGCCTCCTCGATGTCATCGTCGACCTCAGCGAGACGGCGGCGGTAGGCGGCTCGCGCTTCGTCATCGAGAACCGGTAGGCCCGCACCGATGTCGCGATCCATCGCATCATTGCCGGAGTGGATCCTCCGGCCGGTCGGGAGGGACCCCCGTTCGACCGCCACGAGGTCGAGCACGTGGAACTCTCGACCCGGGTCGGCGAGCAACCGTTCGAGGTAACGAAAGCCCTGAAGATCGCGTAGCAGCACCGTCAGTTCGTCGAACCGAATCGTCCTCGTGTCCCCGTCGCACCGGAAGGTTGCCGTTGCGCCGTGGCTCACCCTGGTCGAAGTCCGACTCGAAGGTGCTCCGGCGATGAGGTGTTCTGCTCGTTCTGCCCAGCGGGCAGCTCCGAATTCCCGGAAGGCGGACCGGGCTGCTCGCCACTCCATTCGCGCTCCCTCGGTGTCGCCTGATCGGTCACGCGCTTCGCCGAGCACCATTCTGGCGACGGCAGTCTCGAACGGAGCACCGATGTCGGCCCACGCAGTGGTCGCGGCCGCGGCCGCGTGGATTGCCGGCCCGAGGTCACCATTGATCAGCGCCGCCCGTGCGTTCGCGAGTGCCGCGCCCGCCGCGAGAGACCTGCTCGGGTAGGAGTCCGCGATCTTCTGGAGTGCATCAGCGGCCTCTCGAACCGTGTCCACGTCACCCGCGGCCGCGGCAATCTCGGCCTGGGCATCGAGCAGCGGAGCGTGGCGCAAGTCGCCGAACGGAGGTCGTTCCTTCGAGGGAATCCCGAACGGATGGGCGATCGCATCAGCGATCATTGCCGCCGCCGACTCGATGTCGCCCTCCTCCATGCGAAGCAGCGCCAGTCCCGGATGCGGTGACCACGCGTGCTCATGGGCCGCCACGAACGCCTCTTCGGCACCAGCAAGGTCACCCTTCCGTAGTCGGATGTTCCCGAGCTCGACGAGCGGCCAACCGAACTCGCGACGCATCCATGGCCGCAACTCCTCACAGGCTTCGAGGGCCTCCTTCTCCGCTTGGTCGCACGGTCCCGAGATGCGCAGGATCTCGGCGCGATGGACACGGCAGCGTCCACTGATCCCGCCGATCGCCGCGCCGTGCCTCCATTGGTCCATCACCTCCGTCCACTCGATGGCCTGGGCCTGAAGCGCCATCCCCTGCGCCGCACAGATCAGCTCGCAGTACATCATCCCCGTCGTGAGGGCATCGGCCTCCCCCGACATCAGATCGGCGGCGATCCCGTCGAGGAGATCGAGTCCCTCGTCGACCTGACCGTCGAAGATCTTGACGCGTGCTGCGCACACCCGCCCGATCACCACCGCGGGATCGACGCCGAGACGACCTCCGAGCTCGATCGCTGCGGCCGACTGCTCGCGCGCTGCGTCCATGTCGCCGCACATGAAACGCTCGTAACCGCGGACCATCGCGATCACCGCATGGGCCGGCGCCTCGTCGTGTCCTTCGAGCAGCCGCTCGGCACAGCGGAGCCATCCCCGAACGGGTGCCATCAACCCGGTGTCCATCATGAGGAACATGGCAACCATTGCCGCAGCCATCGCCGCTCCGACCACATCACCGTCGGCGACGAGGAGCGCGTGCAGTTCTTCCCACGCTGAAACCGAGCCTTCGAAATCTCCGTTGCCGTACAGCGCTCGCGCTCGCAGCTCGAGGCCTTCGGCGCTCGATGCCTCGGGGCCACCCTCGCCGAGCAGGTCGAGCGCGTGTTGCCAGTGCCCTCGGTCCACCGCAACCCGAACCGCTTCCAGTCCACCCATTGTCGCATTGTGACACCGATTGTCACGCCTCTTGGCTATGGCCACGGTTCGCCTCGGCGACCCCTCTGAAACGATCAATCGAGAGGAACACTCATGGAACCCACCGACCAGCTTGCCTACATTCTGCCGACCGTCAGCGCCACGGTCGACCGCATCCAGACGATGCAGATGCACGATCCGACGCCGTGCAGCGAGTTCAACGTTCACGATGTTCTCAATCACATGATCGTGCTCGGCGGAACCTTCGCGTACTGGTTCCGCGGTGAAGAGGCCCCCGAACTGAAGCCACCGGCGGTGTACGGCTGGGTGCCGTCGGCCGAGTTCCGTGAGGTGATGGACGACCTCCTCGAGGCGGTGAGCTCCCCCGGCGCGATGAAGAGGACGATGTCGACGCCGATGGGCGAGATGCCGGGTGCGACGTTCGCTCGATTCGTCGCCTTCGACGGACTGATCCATGGCTGGGATCTCGCGTCGTCCACCGGACAGACGTTCGAGGTTCCACGAGAGGTGATCTCATCCGTGGACGAGTTCGCCCGTGGCGCGCTCAGCCCGGAGATGCGCGACGGCGACACCTTCAAGGACGCAACAACCGCACCGGACGACGCCAGCCCGCTGGAGCGCCTCGTCGCGTTCAGCGGCCGCTCCCTCTGATCCCGACCAACCGCTCACCTTCTCCCCTACCAACCCAAAGGACCAGCACCATGCATACTCCCAAGAACGACCTACCGGTCAAGATCGATGCTCCGGGCGCCCATGCTCGCCATCTCGCCGACTTCGGTGTGGCCTCGGGCCCACTCGCAGCCGAGTACTTCACGTTGGGTGCAGGAGCGGACCTCGCTCCGCTCCTCCAGGGACTCGACCACGACGCCTGCGATTCTGCGCACTGGGGATTCATGATCACCGGCGACGTCGTGGTCACCTACTCCGACGGCAGCGACGAACGCTGCTCGACCGGCGACGTGTTCTACTGGCCTCCCGGCCACAGCGTTCGCGTGGAGAGCGACGCCGAATTGGTCATGTTCAGCCCGCAAGCCGAACACGCAGCCGTTCTCGATCACATCCTCGCCAAGATGGCAGCCACCTGAGGTACGCGGCGGAAGCCGAGGTTCCCCGTCGCTGCGTCAAGATCCTCGCGTGAGGACCGAGGCGATCGCCGACACCGTCGCGGAACGTACGACGTCGGACGGCCCACATCACCAGCGCAGCTCGTCTCGGCGGTCAAGACGTCGAGGCCGGGAAGGGGCGCCTCAGCAGGCTGGTAGCGTGGCGGCGATGAACGACCACCTCATGGAGTTCATCCAGCGCGGTCTGACGCCCACCCCACCGATCGAGGTGTCGCGACAGATCAACGCTCGGGCCGCGGACGTCTGGGCGGTCATCACCGAAGCTGGCAATCTCACCAACGTGCACCCGTTCTGCGCAACCAATGACGTAGAGCGGTGGCCGGGTCCGGACTCCCGGGACCACGTTCGATACTACAGCGGCATTCACTACCAACGCGACGTGCTCGACTGGCGCGAAGGACTCGGGTATGACCTGGCGCTCGGCCCACCCTCGGGCAAGATCGCGATTGCCCGCTGGTCGATCGAGTCGACCGGGTTCAGTGCGTGCCGGTTCGGTATCGAGGTGACATCCTTCCTGCGCAACGATGTCGCTGCTGAAGCCCGCGAGCGCTACGTAGAGCGGATCATCA
>JAHEJN010000196.1 GCA_024638845.1 Acidimicrobiales bacterium
CACCGACGCCGACGACAGCCCGCTCTCGGCCGATTGACCCCCGAAGAATACGAAACCATCATGACCCCGCCGGCCGCCCTGGCCGCATAACCAACCTGTCACCGCTACCCGCGGCAGACCCCATTGATGCTTGGGCCCGGTGGGTGGGGTGGTCTGTTCCGTCGAGCGCGGAGTAGCGCGGCGCCTGGAACTGAGCCTCGATCCGGTTCAACCACGATCCGTAGAACGGGGTGTACGCGAACTCGACATTGGTCGCCGCTGCCCAGTCGACGACCCGCTGCTCCTTCTTCGTCGAGAGGTGCGGTGAGAGGTTGTCGAGCACGATCGCGATCCCAACGTGGGCCGGGTGCAGGTCAACATCGCCCGTTGTTCGGTTTGATGGGACTCGGCTGTCACGTCGCCAGATGGTCTTCGTCTGATGACCTTCGGCTGACGAGGATCGTCACGCTCGCGACGAGGACGAAGAGGGGCAGACCAACCCCGAGCGGGGTCGTCACGATCGGCACGAAGAACATTGCGGCTGCCATCGCGTAGCCGAAGTAGGCGAGCCACCGGGGCACCACACCGGTGAGGCGGAACATCGTGGAGGTGCTCGCGACGAAGACCGCCGAGATTCGTAGACCCGCGACGAGGAGGATGCCCGCAGCGGTGCCTTCGGCGAGTCGGTACACCTCCCAGTCGAGGGCGCGACCGTTGGAGAAGCTGTGGATGACGGCAGGCGACGCGAGGATCGACACGGTGACCAGCCACAAACCGACATAGACGAGCGCGGATCCGAAGAAGGCGGTGGCGAAGAAGCGGTCCTCGCGTTCGCCGACGCGGCGGCGGATCACGGCAACGAACCACAGGAACGCCACCGACGAGATGCTGGCCAGATTCAGACAGAGCAGGAGCAGGCGCCGGTTGCCGGCATCGTCGATCCAGTCCGTCCACTCCGCTTCGGTGGCTGACGGCCGCGGGATCATTTCGATGATGAACAAGGTGACCGCCGTGAGGAGCGCATAGACGATCCCCGCAATTGCCGCAGACTCCGCTCGGGGTCGACGCTCCAGCAAATGGTCGCCCTGCTCCGACACCATGAACTCCTCCACCATGCTCGTCCGGCAAACAAACAGCTGCACCGCTGCACCGTCGACACTACGGGCTGTGCCTGGACACGACGAGATCGCTGCACCCGGAGTCCCCACGCACCCATCCGGTGGGCAGGCTTCAGTTCGGGGCGATCGTGCCGCCGACCGGGAGAGTCATCGTGCTGCCGTTGAGAGCGGACTGCGACCCGGGGTTGTGGGCGACGGCGACCACGGATCGGCCCGACTCGAAGATCTTGATCGCCGAAGGGCGCAGTTCGATGTCGTGAATCGGAATGATCACCACGTCACCGGGTCGAGTGTTCTCAGCGGCCCACTCGGCGATGTCGTCGGATCCGGGCCGGTGTTCGAAAGTCGGCGACACCTCGATGTCGGCGTCGAGGAGCTGCTCGGGCGAGATCGGCCCGACGGCGAGGGGTTCATCACGACGTCGAAGCATCTTTGCGACTTCGACAGCGAGTCGCACCGATGGTCGATGACCGGGCGCCAGGTCGCCTCGACGCGCGAGGACGACGACGTGGGCGGTCCTGAAGTCGAGTGTGTCGTGGAGCGCAACAACGCCGACCGGGAGTGAGGTCGCAGCGATGATCTCGCTGTAATTGGCTCCGACCAGCCAGCGGCGAACGTTGCCGGGCCCCGGCCACGCCAGGAGCAGCATCGAGGCATCCGTTTGGATCGCTGCACGATTGAGTCCGGCTGCGACCGACCGGTCGACTCGAAGGTCGGTCTCGACGTCCTGACCGACTTGCTTGAGGATCCCGTCAGCGATGGTTTGTTGGCGTCGAGCCTGCTGGACAGCTTCTTCGTCGGTCGATGTTGCGACGGCGAGGGGTTGAATCACCCCGCCGACGGATTCCGTCATCGTCCCAGCGAGTCGGAACACCTCTCGCAGCGCTTCCTCCCCCACATCGACGGGGACGAGCACGGCTTCGGCGACTCGGCGGTGCTCCTCTCGCGGGGGTGTGATCTGTGGTGCGAATCGAGTCGTGCCGATCGAGGTCAGGATGAGGCTGACCGCAACGACCACCATGACAGCGTTGACGACGTCGTCGCCGTAGAGCCCCACTTCGAGGCCGATGACGGTGGCGGCAAGCGTCGCGGCGGCCTGCGCGACCGACATGGCAAACATCAGCCCAACCTCACTCGTCGTCAGGTTGAAGACACGCCCCGAAAGCCACGCCGCGAGCGCTTTGCCCACGATGAGCGCAGCGACGAAACCGAGTGCGAGCCGGATCGTCGGCCATACGAACATCACCTCCGGGTCGAACAGAAGACCCACCGACACGAGGAAGGTGGGGATGAAGAACGCATTGCCGAAGAAGTCGGTCATCGTCATCAACGGGCTCGCGTTCGGCACCACCCGGTTCAGACCGACACCGACGAAGAACGCACCAATCAGCGCCTCGATCCCAACCAGTTCCGCAACGACTGCCGACGACGTCAAGCTGATCAACACCAGCATGAACCGCAACGTCCGCTCCTGACCCATACCAGCGAAGAACCACCGAGCGACCGTTGGAACGACGACCAGACACCACACTGCGAGCACACCCAACCCGGCCACGATGCCGAGCACGAGCCGAACACCACCGGCATCGCCGGTTTCGGCGCCGACGATCAAGGCCAGCACGATCAGCGAAATAGTGTCGGTGATCGAACTTGCTCCCACGATCGCCGCCACCGAACGGTTGCGGGTGAGCCCGTATCGGCTCACCGTGGGATAGGTGATGAGGGTGAACGACGCCCACAGCGAACCGATCAACAAAGCCGGTGTGAAATCGATGCCCAATGCCAGCGCCGCCGCAG
>JAHEJN010000197.1 GCA_024638845.1 Acidimicrobiales bacterium
CCGGCGAACACCAGCGGCGCGCCGGCGACCTCGGTCGCCTCGATCCACTGAGACAACGGATCGACGGGCTGGGCGTACCGCCAGCGCTTGAGCTGCGCCTCGACCACTCGCGCGGTCCCGATCCACGGTCGGGCGGCCTCGAGCATCTCGGCCAGGACGGTGTCCTGGTCGTCGTTCCACCGATGCAGGCTCAGCTCGTGGGTCAGGTGCAGGGTCAGGCCCACGCCCGAGGAGATCCCCTTGGCGGCGTTGTCGGCCACGAAGCCGAACGGACCCTCGGGCTGCTGGGCTCCACCGGGATGGGGCACCGCCGACGGTCCGTCGAGGAGGATGAGCAGTCCGATGGTCGGTTGGTAGCTGATTGCCGCCATGCGGGCTCGGACCGAGGCCGCGAGGGCCACGCTTCCGGCATCGAGCAGCGCCAGCGCCTGGGGCATCGGCGCAGTGAGCACGACCGCCCCGGCGGCCATGTGACCACCCGGGTGGTGCAGGAGCCATCGACGGTCCGCGTTGGTGATGGACTCGATCGGAGTGTCGACCGTGATCGCGAGATCGGTCGCGAGCCATTTGGCCAGCCGGTTCATACCGCCCGTCGTTGCGTAGCGGGGATGCCCGTCGGATTCGCCGAAACCCCGACACCACTCATAGACGACACCGGCGGCCACCGCTTCCTCCACGAAGCCGGCGAACCGTGTGCTGCGTACGGTGAAGAACTGCGCGCCATGGTCGATGGTGGCGTCACCGATGCGACGGGTCGCCAGCCTTCCCCCGACCGACCGACCCTTGTCGATCACTCGAACCGAGCGCCCCGAAGCCGCCAACCGGGTGGCGGCGACGAGCCCGCTGAAGCCGGCTCCGACCACGGCGACAGTCGAGTCGGAACCGGTGGCGTCGTGCATCACCCAAGCATGGCGTCGCCGGCCAACCCGTCCCCAATCCGGTCGGTGTGCATCCAGATCGGCGGCGAGGCGCGAAGGAAATAGTCGAGGCCCGGGTGCGGTGCGCGCCGACGATGCGATAGGAATCACCAATGCAGGTAGCGATCACCGGATCATCCGGACTCATCGGCGAGGCGCTCGTGGCGTCGCTCGCCTCCGACGGCCACACCCCGATTCGGGTCACCCGCAGCGGATCCGACGGCATCCACTGGGACATCGCCAAGGGAGAGATCGACACGGCCTCACTCGAAGGCATCGATGCCGTCGTCCATCTCGCCGGAGAGGGGATCGCCGAGAAGCGATGGACCGCAGCCCAGAAGCGGGAGATCCACGACAGCCGAGTCAAGGGCACCACGCTGCTGAGCGAGTCGCTGGCTCGTCTGGCCCAGCCCCCCGTCACCTTGGTGAGCGGGTCGGCCATCGGCTACTACGGCGACCGCGGCGACACACGCCTCACCGAGGAATCCGAGCCCGGCGAGGGCTTCCTGACCGAGGTGTGCCTCGACTGGGAGGCGGCTACTGCTGCCGCCGAAGAGGCGGGGATCACCGTTTCCCACATTCGCACCGGAATCGTTCTGGCCCGACATGGTGGCGTGCTGAAGCGTCTGCTCCTGCTGTACAAGTTCGCGCTCGGTGGCCGTCTCGGGTCGGGAGAGCAGTACATGAGCTGGATCAGCATCGACGACGAGGTCGGCGCCATCCGTTGGCTCCTCGACAACCCGCGGTCGGGGGGTTTCAACCTCACGGCGCCCCATCCCGTGACCAATAGCGACTTCAACAAGGCACTGGCTCAGGCCGTGCATCGTCCGGCGATCATCCCGGTACCCGAGTTCGCGCCGAAGATCCTGCTGGGCTCGGAGCTGGCCGACAGCCTGCTCTTCACCAGCGCCAACGTCGTGCCCGAACGCCTCGAAGGTGAGGGGTTCACCTTCGCCCATCCCACCCTCACCGAAGCCCTCGCTCACATCGTGGGCTGACCGCCGATCCCCGAGGGACGGCCGCCCTACACTCGCCGGAGTGTCGGGCCGTCCTCTTCCCCTCCGTTTCGTGACGTCGGCCACCCGGTTCTCCGATCTCCCCCCGTCGCCGAGCGAGGTGGCCTTCGTGGGACGGTCGAACGTGGGGAAGTCGTCGCTCATCAACGCCTTGGCCCACCAGCGCCAACTGGCTCGGGTGTCGAACAGCCCCGGTCGCACCCAGCTGATCAACCTGTTCGAGAACGCCGACGGCGGCACGGTGGTCGACCTTCCCGGCTACGGCTACGCCAAGGTGCCGAGCCGCGTCCGCCGGGAGTGGCCCGAGATGATCGAGGGGTACCTGCTCGAACGAGAAGAGCTCGAGATGGTCTACGTGCTCGTCGACGGCGCCATCGGCCCGACCAAGCTCGACGTGCAGATGCTCGACTGGATGCGCTCCATCGAGGTGCCGTTCACGATCGTGGCCACCAAGCACGACAAGGTCAAGTCGTCGAGGCGCGAGGCCCGGAAGCGAGATCTCGCCCTGGGCTGCGGTGTCGAACGCAAGGACGTGATCTGGGTGAGCGCGGCCAAGGGGGTCGGCATCGATCGGCTCCGGAGCGTCGTGACCACCGATCTGGGCTTCTCCTGAACCGGTTCAGACAGGAGCAGGCTCGGACGGCACCGGCGTCGGTGAGCTCAGCTCGGCCGGGCGGGGCTCGGTGGCGAACGAGCGGGCGACTGCGATGGTGAGCATGACGGCCAGCAGCGAGGCGATCCCGCCGACGAGGGCGTAGGTCTTGGCTGCCGCTTCGGCATCGGTGGCCCGCGTCTCCAGGACGGCCAGCCCGGTTTCGATGGCGTCGGTCTCGATATCGACGTAGGCGAGCGGCCATTCCGCGGCGACGTCGCCCCAGGCCAGGAGATCGAAGGGTTCGCCGGTGGCCACGGCTACCACTCCGGCTCGTGCGGCTTCGGCGTCGCC
>JAHEJN010000198.1 GCA_024638845.1 Acidimicrobiales bacterium
CGCGGGCATGGACGCATTCGATGCCGCCCGCGACATCGGTGCCGCGATCGGAGCGTCCGAGAACTTTGCATCGCTGGGCGAGTTCGGCCGGATCGCCGTCAACGTCGAGGCGGTCTACCGCCAGCTCGACCCGACCCACGAGACCCCCGATGTGGTCGAACAGTTCCGCCGCATGGCCGAGCTGGAGCGCAGCTGACCACGGCGTCACCACGGCCCGTTGCTCGGCTCGGTGGACTGCTGGGCAACATGAGGAGAACCTGGTAACCGGTGTCCTGCGCGCGGGGTCCTGTCGTCATCGAGACGTCACCTCGAGACCAACTTCTCGATCACGAAGATCGGACACCAGTGATCCAATCCGCAGTGCCACCTTTGGATGCTGATCCGGCGAGGAGGATTCGCCAGACGCTCCGTTCGACATCACGACCTTCAACACGCCCGGAGCCGCCATCTCGACCGGAATCGCGATCAGCGGTACGCTCGGCCAAGCCCATTGAGCGCTCTCGCGGTTCGGAGGTAATCATGACCGGGGACGCGATCCTCTCGTCGCCTGCGATCGGCACATCGCCGAGCGACGTGATCAGACCTCGCGGCGACCGGACGCGCCCGGCCCCGCCGAGCTGGAGTCGCTTCCACCGCAACGAGCTTCCGCTGCCTGGTCTCGGCAGTGGACCGCCGCCATGAACGTCGGTGGCCAAAGATGACATGGGCACGCGGCATCGATGTCAGTGAGCACCAGGGCGACATCTCCTGGGATCAAGTCGGCGCGGGTGGCACGAGCTTCGCCTTCATCAAGGCCACAGAGGGAGTCGGGTTCGAGGACTCCAAGTTCCAACGCAACTGGCGCGAGAGCCAACGAGTGGGCATCCCCCGCGGGGCATACCACTTCTGTCTGCCGTCGGCCGCCGGAGCCGACGATGCAACCGCAGAAGCTCGCTGGTTCTGCGGTGTCATCGAGAAGCAGGGCGCGGGATGGGGTGAACTTCCGGCAGTGGCCGATGTCGAGACCACCAAGATTCCACCGGCGGAGACAACCGACTGGGTGCTCACGTTCTGCGAACGGGTCTCAGAACGGACAGGTCGTCCGCCCATCATCTACGCCGGCGGCGCCGTCCTCCCGGGCCGGATGACCATCGACGACCGTCTACTGGCCTACAGAATCTGGGTGCCGCACTACACCGCGCCCGATCAAACGGATCCCGATCCGAAGGCGATCACCAGAGGCAAGACGCCGCCCCCGTGGAGCGACTGGAACATGTGGCAGTACACCGAGAGGGGAGCGGTGCCCGGGATTGCCGGAACCGTCGACCGCAACGTGATCGAGGAGTTGCAGCTCGCAGAGCTGATCGCGGGACAGGTCACGCCGAAGGCACCTCCGCCTCAGCCGCCCGAGCCGAGCCACGCCACGATGCAGCAGGCGGTTCCCGTCCTCATGCTCGGACATGGCTGGTATCGGTCCGAGGAACGACCATCGGTCATGGTGCTCCAGGCGCTCATCAACGTTCGAGGTGCGGGTGCTGTCGACGTCGACGGCTTTTTCGGCGATGCGACCGAGCGCGCCATCAAGTCGTGGCAGGCCCAGCACGGTCTGTCGCCCAACGGTGTGGCCGACGGGGACACCTGGGCGAGTTTGGTGGTTTGAGCCCTACGCAGTTCGCCGCGCTCGGTGGGCCGACCGATGATGTCCGGTCGTTGGAGGCCAGCCAAGAGACCGCGATGCTGCTCGGCGCGGGCGAGGACGGCCTGGTGTGGAGTGCTCTGAGCAATCGCGGCCGGTAGTCCTCCAGATCGTCGAACGTCGGCGACACATAGACCTTCATCGTGCTCAGCGCACGGGTCTGAAGTAGGCCTCAATCCATTGAGTCGGCGGATCAGCTGTGGCAGGAGTTGTGTGGGTCCTCGCCGAACGCCGCTCTTGATCAGAGGGCGGCGGCGCCGGGTGTGGGCGGAAGCACGCCGGGCGGAAGCACACCGGGCGGAAGCGGTTCGGGGGGCACCGGGGTCGGCGCGACGGGCGTCGGGGGCACCGATGGGGGAGCCGGTCGGGGCGGGGGCTGGGGTGGAGGTGGGGGACTCTGGGGCGGTGCTGCCGGAGGAGGAGCCGGAGTTGGCTCCGGAGTTGGCGTGGCACTATCGGACGCGATCGCGATGTTGCGGAAGATGGTGCAGATCTCGGTGATGGTCTGGCCGTCGCGGCCGGTGGCGCGGATGGTGATGGTGTTGGTCCCATAGTCCAGATCGACGGTGGTGGACCAGCGGCCGTTGGTGTCGACGGTCACCCGGTCTCCATCGACGGTGATCGCGGCGTCGCCGTCAACAGTCCCGTCCATATCGAGGGTGGCCGACGCCGACTCGACCAACCCGCAGTCACGCGGGGAGATGACGATGAGGTCGAGAACCTCGACCTCGGGCTCTGGGGTACGGTTCGGCGCTGGGGTCGGCTGTGTGCAGATGTCGGCAGAGGGGTCGAGGATGCAGTAGGCGGCCTCGGCCTCGTCGCGCTCGCTCGATGCTTGCTCCAGCCACTGCCGATCGCTCTGGCCGCTGGCCCTGTCGACCACCTCGGCCCTGTAGGTGAGGACCATCGTGCCGCGAGGTCGGAGCCGAACGTCGAACGCCACCACGGGATCGGGATCGATCACCTCGTCGGGCGGGACACTGAAGTCGAGATCGTCGACGTGACGGGCGACGGACTTGGGGATCACCTCGACGTGGCGCACGGTGATGTACTCGAGGCCTTCATTCACGATGGTCACGGTGCCCTCGAAGTCGGCGCCCTGGATCTCCCAGTTGCGATCGACGACGGGCGCCGACGACGAATCGGTCCTCTCTGCAACGACATCAGATCGGCCGTCGTC